>JAZUDJ010000080.1:0-11226 GCA_045639585.1 Bacteroidales bacterium | reverse complement strand
GAGGCTACATTGGTGCCCGCAAGAATGTGTGGACCGTTGCTAAGAATACCTGGGAGAAGGGTTTGACTTATGCATTCCGCGATCGTCGTAACAACAAGCGCAACTTCCGCGCTCTCTGGATCCAGCGTATCAACGCTGCCGCTCGCCTCGAGGGTCTCAGCTACTCTAAGCTCATGGGCCTCCTCCACGCTAACGGTATCGATATCAACCGTAAGGTCCTCGCTGACCTCGGTATGAATCACCCAGAGGCTTTCAAGGCTATCGTTGACAAAGTCAAGTAATCTTCTTTGACCTAAGGCAAAACAACACCGCTCTTACTCGTTCGAGTAGGGGCGGTTTTTTTGCTTTTTGCCATGTTAGAGTATTGCATATTGTTATTTGTGTATGATAAATCTCTTCAAAACTACCCCGAAACTGTTAAATTCCGAAGAAATCCCGTTAATGAAATAAAAATGACAAAAAATATTATTATCTTTGCCGCGCAAAATAGGTTGAGGAGTATCTTCAGGTCTCACTCCTCAAATGTTAGTTAAGGTATTCGTAGTTCTGTCAATTAAAGACAATATTATATCCATTCAACTAATTTAAAAACAAATCAAAATGAAGAAATCATTACTGACCTTAGTGATGGCTTTTGTCTCATGTGTTATGGTTATGGCACAGATGACAACTTCTGCACTTTCAGGTAAGGTATCTGATGACATGGGCGAATTGATTGGTGCTACCATTCAGGCCACCCACACCCCTTCTGGTACTACCTATGGTGCAATTACCAACGCCAATGGTGACTTCAACATTGAGGGTATGCGCGTTGGTGGTCCATACTCCATCAAGGTGTCTTACGTCGGTTATCAGACCAAGGTATTCGAGGACATCAACCTCGCTCTTGGTGAGACCTTCAACCTCAACGTTGCTCTCGCTTCTCAGGCCGATCAGCTCGAGGAGGTAGTTGTTCTTGGTAAGGCAAGCAAGTTCGCCGGACAGAAGACCGGTGCTGCTACCAGCATCAACAACGCTGCTCTCAACCAGATGCCTACCGTTTCGCGTTCGATCTCAGACATCGCTCGTCTCTCTCCTTATGCAGGTGGCAGCAACAGCTTTGCTGGTGGCGACGGCCGTTCGACCAACTTCACCATCGACGGTGCTAACGTCAACAACAACTTCGGTCTTTCATCAAGGCTTCCTGGTGGTGGCAGCCCAATCTCTCTCGACGCTATCGACGAGATTCAGGTTGTAGTTGCTCCATTCGATGTGCGTCAGACTAACTTCATCGGTGGTGGTATCAACGCCATTACCAAGTCTGGTACCAACACCTTCAAGGGTACTGCTTATACCTATTATCGTGACCAGAACCTTCGTGGTAACAGTGTCAACGGTGAGAGCCTCGGCGATCGTGCCAAGGAGAAGAAGCAGATCTATGGTGTAACCCTCGGTGGTCCAATCATCAAGAATAAGCTCTTCTTCTTCGTCAACTACGAGCTCGAGCAGACCCCTGGTCAGGTAATCAAGTATCGTGTAGCCAAGGCTGGTGAGACTGGTGGTAAGGATATGGTATCTCGTACTACCGAAGAGGATATGAAGAAGGCTTCTGATCACCTCAAGAACACCTATGGTTATAACCCAGGTTCTTACACCAACTTCCCTGGTGACGAGGAGAACTACCGCATCCTGGCTCGTATCGACTGGAACATCACCAACGATCATCGCCTCGCCCTTCGTTACAACCGCACCAAGAATACTGCTTGGAACGCTCCTAACGGCAACTCAGTCGACGTTAAGCCACGTCTCAACAATACCTATCGTGTAGGTGACCAGTCAATGTCCTTCGCCAACACCATGTATTCGATGGACAACCTCGTAGAGACCTGGTCTCTCGATCTCAATAGCCGCTTCGGTAACAACGCTTCAAACCAGTTGCTCGCTACCTATTCTAATATTGAGGATATTCGTGGTACCAACTCGAGCGAGTTCCCAATGATCGATATCATGTACGACGGCACCACTCAGGGTGGCCCATACATGTCAGCTGGTTATGAGCTCTTCACCTACAACAACGGTGTGAAGAACAAGATCATCACCATCAAGGATGACTTCAAGTACAGCCTCGGTGACCATCAGCTCCTCGCTGGCATCAGCTACGAGCATCAGTTTGCCAACAACGCATACATGCGTAACGGTACTGGTTACTATCGCTATGCTACCCTCGAAGACTTCCTCCAGAACAAGACCCCAGAGTCATTCGCTTTGACCTATGGCTTCAACGGCGTCAAGGATCCTAACGCTCAGGTTACCTTCAACCAGCTTGGTTTCTACCTGCAGGATGACTGGAAGATTACCCGCAACTTCAAGCTCAACTATGGCGTTCGCTTCGATGAGCTGATGTTCGATGAGGCCGACATCCTCCGCAACAAGGCTATCTATGCTCTTGACTTCGGTGGCAAGAAGGTCGATACCGGCAAGTGGCCAGATGCTAACATGCAGATTTCTCCACGTGGAGGTTTCTCTTGGGACGTCTTCGGTGGCAACTCACTCAAGGTTCGCGGTGGTTCAGGTCTCTTCGCAGGCCGTCTCCCATTGGTATTCTTCACCAATATGCCTACCAATGCATCTCTCGTTCAGATGACCACCTCACTCTCAAGCTCTGATGGCAAGCCAGAGACTCTCGCTGCTCTTCAGAAGCTTCAGAAGGCTGATGGTAGCGTATACACCACTGTCGATGAGATGATCAAGGCTCTCGGCATCAACACTCAGCTTACTGACAATGATCACAAGGCTGGTTCTAAGATTGCTGGCGTAGCCGACGACTTCAAGATGCCACAGGTATGGAAGACCTCAATCGCTGCTGACTACAACCTCCCAACCTCATTCCCATTCAGCGTCAGCGGTGAGTTTATCTACAACAAGACCATCAATGGTGTATGGATCAACAACATCAACGTCAAGGATCCTGCTGCCAGCAACATGGCTAAGTTCAATGGTCCAGACAACCGCTACATCTACAGCGATTACCTCTATGTGGCTGGCACGAATGCAGTTATCCTCGAGAACACCTCTAAGGGTTATGGCTATACCTTCAACATCACCCTCAACGCTGAGCCTATCAAGAACCTCCAGTTGATGGCTGCTTACACCATGACTGAGTCTAAGGAGGTATCTGGTATGCCAGGTTCCGATCCAGTTTCTGCATGGCAGGGTCAGTACTCAGTCGATGGTCCTAACTCAGGTATCCTCCAGCGTTCACAGTACGTTACTCCTAACAAGCTCATCGCTTCGGCCAACTACTACATCGCCAAGACCCGCACCGGTATCAACCTCTTCTATCAGGGCTTCTCTTACAGCGGCAACTCATTCGTTTATGACAACGATATGAATGGCGACGGTGTTACCAACGACCTCATCTACATCCCTAACTCAAAGGATGAGATCAAGTTCGTCGACGTAACCGACAAGGAGGGCAACGTTAAGTACTCTGCTGCAGCTCAGGCTGATGCCTTCTGGGCATTCGTTAATCAGGACGACTACCTCAAGAGCCACAAGGGTGAGTATGCTGAGGCTTATGCCGCTCGTGCTCCTTGGCTCAACCGCCTCGACCTCCGTCTGACTCAGGACTTCGCATTCAAGACCGGCAGCCAGCAGCATAAGTTCCAGGTTAGCCTCGACGTTCAGAACTTCGGTAACATGCTCAACTCACACTGGGGCGTATACGAGACCAGCGCTTCTTGCAAGAACGGTGCTGTTCTCCACTACGCAGGCAAGAACGAAAGCAATGTTCCTACCTTCACCATGAACGAGTATGATGGCAAGCTCATCAAGGATTCTTATACTCCACTCAAGAGCGATGCCAACACCTGGCGCCTCCAGATTGGCTTGAAGTACTTCTTCAACTAATCAATCCTTCCTTCAGATATTCATTAGATATCTATACAATGCATCCGGACTTCGCTCGAAGCCCGGATGTTTTTTGTTTGAATCAACGGTCGTTAGTCTTCAGGTTTTGCCTTATTCTCATCGAATAGTTACTCATTGTCTCACTTTTTGACCCAATAAGGTCGTTTTTATTGTCCGAAGTTTGGTCATGACAGTTTTTTTCTTTATCTTTGCCGCGACTGAAAGAATACACTTTCAGTTTTGTCTCATTATTTACCTCATTCACGCCTATGTATAAGCGCATACTTTCACTCTTCCTCCTCGTGCTGATCGCCTTGGGCACACTCTGTGCTCAGGACAATGGTAGTGGGTATTCCGATGGCGGTTCCTATTCTAAGGCTCCTGATGGTTACTACTTCAAGAGTATGGAGGTTGATGTCACCGTTCATGCTGATAGGTCTTATGACATCGTCGAGAATCTGCATGCCTTCTTCTTCTACCGCAGTCATGGTCTTTATCGCAGTATCCCGGTAGGCTTCTGGGTCAATCGTGACAACTCAGAGGCTCAGGATGGTTCATCGCGTGCCATGCGTTATACCAAGGTTGAAATCGACAACATCAAGATCTCAGAGAATTGGGATAAGGAGACGTTGGAGGGGGTCTATGATATCCGTATCGGCTCGGGCGATGTCTGGATCGAAGGCGATCATGACTATCGCATCAGCTATACGCTGCAACTCTCTGATGACCGCATCCCCTTTGGTGATCTCTTCTTCCATTCGGTGCTCGGAACTGGTTGGAACTGTGCCACCGATCATTTCTCCTTCGCCATTCATTTCGATGAAGAGGTGCCCACTGCTTCGCTCGAAGCAATGGAGGTCTTCATGGGAGCCGTAGGAGATGAGACCAACTGGGCCAATTCGGTCATCACCTATGCCGACGGACATCTTGTCAAGGGTGAGGCCTTCAGGTTCGGTCCTTACGAAGCCCTCTCTGTCTCTATACCTTTGCCTCAGGGATATTTTGCCGAAGATGCTCCTTCAATCTGGTATTACCTCTCGTGGGCATTGGTAACCCTTATCGTCTGCTTGCTCGTCTACCTGCTCTATCATGAGTATGAGGGTCCAGATAAGGTGACCACCGTCGTCTCGTTCCATGCACCCAAGGGAATGACCTCGGCCGATGTAGGTTCGCTCATCGACGGCAGTGTCGACGATGTCGACCTTCTCTCTATCATCCCGTGGTTGGCAGCCGAGGGGGCTATTGAGATTGAATCCCACGACGATAAGCTACTCTTGCACAACAAGAAGCGCTTGGATAATATGCCTGACTACGTACAGGCAATATACAATGGATTGTTCGAGTCGTCAAACACCTTCAATGTCAATAAGGCCGATACCGACAAGAAGTTCGGCAAGGCTTGGAACTCTGCCAAAGAGAAACTCCAGGCTCTGTACAAGAACAGACTCAATGATGGTGAACGCTACGATCTTCAAGTCCATCTGCTCTGCTTCCTCTTCGCATTACTTGTCTGCTGGGCACGAGCCACACCTGATGCTTGGTTCAATGGTGCTGTGACGCACGTGGCATTGGTAATCTTCACCTTCTTCTTCATGAGTTTCAAATCTCTGAGCGATCTATTCTCGCTCAGCAAACTGAAGGATTTCGGTGGCTGCGTTACTCATCTCGGTTGCTTCCCGTTCCTTATATTATGCAACATTGCCTTCCTTCATAACGGTATCACCGACGAGGCCGACTACTATATCCCTATCGAGGTGATTTATGCTCTCCTGACGGGTGTCTTGGTAGTGCTCGTCTTATATAGCCGACTCAGCCGTATGACCGAATACCGTCGCAACCATCTGAGCGAGGTGCTCGGATTGCGCGAGTTCATCAAGACGGCCGAAACGAATCGTCTCAAGATGCTGCTCGAAAAGGATGAGCGTTACTTCTACCGTATCCTGCCCTACGCTATGGTCTTTGGTATGGTCGATGAATGGGCGTCGAAGTTCGATGGTTTGGTAGTGCCTCCTGTTGAGGAGTTTGGCAATGCCGATGTCAGCCATGTGTCTTCAATGATCCGTCCTCATCATTATCAGAGTCACTTCAATTCTGCCTCGAAGGCTGCTACTGCCGCAGCAGCTGCCGCCGCCGCCCGTGAGTCTCGTTCTCACTCATCGAGTGGCGGTAGTTACCATTCGTCGTCCTCTCATTCTCATTCATCAGGTGGCTACTCTGGTGGCGGCTCTGGTGGCGGTGGTGGCAGACGTTGGTAACCGACCTCCAACCTCACATATAATAATGCCTCCGTTACTGTTTCGGCAGCGACGGAGGCATTGTTCGGTTTCTGATATACTATGCGACAACGCGAGGTTTCTATCGATAATAGAGCGTGCCGTAAACCAGCAGGGCATCTTCGGCAGGGCAGTAGTCGGCATTGGTCATGAAGTCTGGGTCATAGAAGGCTGAGACCATGCCGTCCTGAGTGAGCTTGTATTCCTCAATCATATCTTCGCATCCGTCGAACACGGCCGGTTCGCGTGTTATGGCCAAGTAGGGATGGCTGAGGCAGACGCTGTCATTGCGAACCTCCATGAACTCAGGCATATTGTCACCGAATTGCATCATGTAGAGGCAGCCCTTCGTATCCTTCAGGTAGAAGTCCTCAGGTATTTCGAGCTTGTGGCCATTGAGGTCGAGCTTGAAGAGGGTGACGGAGGCGTCATTGCTTGCGGTGAACGTGAGTGGCGTGTTGAGCTGTTCGGTAGGCAGGGTCCCCAGGGTGAGGTATTCCATCACCTTGACATCCTTCTTGTAGAAGTACCACTCATCGGCTCGCCAGCTGTAGCAATACAGTTCGTCGTTGTAATCTTCAATCCAAGCGGCACCACCACCGGTGATGATGTTGCCCTCCTTCAGCTCCTCGTTTGCCACAAGGCTCTCCGTCTCGTCTTCTGATTTGACGTACGAGTAGGTGTCTTTAATGACGACATAGAAGCGTGTCGTATCGTAGTTACAGACGGTCGCGTTTTCGGTCACTGTTGGCTGCAGAGGCTGCTGAGAGCCATTGTCAGTCTTCTGTTCGCCTGTCTTGGTGGTACATGAGGCGGCCAGAATGAGGGTGGCCAGTGAGATGAGTGGGAGTCGCATGGGAGGAAAATATTATTTCTTGAACAAAGTGAGCAGAGTCTTGCCTTCTGCATCCTTGATGATGAGGGTACCATCTTCGAGGGTGGCGGTGTGTGCGGCATAGAGGGCATGAACTAAGCCGCCCTCAACAACCATCGATACCGAATCACCTATCATCTGGGTCATAGCACCCTCAGCGAATTTGATGATATCACCCTCGAGCGAGTAGTCACCATTGATGGTATTCACGCCGGTGGCAGCGCAATAGGTCTTCTCTTCGTCGTTGAGTATCAACACGGTCTCGTTCATTGTCTGTGGAATCTCGCTGCCATTCAGGGTCTCGATCTTCCACTCGCCTGCCACGTCAGCAGTCTTCTGAGCGGTCTCATTGTTGTTCTGGTTTGAGGTGCAAGAGGCGGCAGCAATAACCATAGCAACAGCCGCAAGGATCATACGAATCTTTTTCATCATTAGTTATACATTTAATAAATTAGTGAATAATATTGGTTCTCATCTCATCTTTTCCTCTTAGACCCCAAGAGAGAAGATTAGTTTAATGTCGAGGAACTCAGTTTTGAATTTTCACACCGCAAAGATAGGACAATTTTTCGAGACCTCCAATCAAATATGCACGTGTAATCAATGTCTATCAATTGTCGCCTGGATAGCGTTGATTGATCTCTGCGTGCATTGCTTTGATTTTCTGCACTTCTTCTTCGCAGTTTATCGGCAAAGACCTCAATTGGGCATTGATTCTTAAGCATCGTTCTACGGATTGTCTATGGAATTCGTTTATGTACATATAGATTATCATTATTTCACGCTGCAAAGATAGGAGTTTTTTTTGAAACTGCCAAATATTTGGGGTGAAAAAGTGAGGAAGGGAGCGTTGATTGAGGAAGTCTACACAAAAATTGCATTTTATATTCCATATTCCATAAGGGTGGGGTAAGGTGGTGATTTACATTGCGCTATGGGTATGGAATATGATGGAAAGTCGATTGATAATATTCCATTGCTATAGGATGCTGATATTTAGAGGAATAGAGGGGTGAAATGGAATATGGAAGATGAATCGTGTTGTTTGTGGTGATTTTTACGAGATTCGGTTGGTTATTGTCTTGACCTGGGTGTGTTGGTTGGGCATGGATGTGAAGGGAAGAAGAATGGCTCCTCGATTGATTGGATCGGGGAGCCATTGACTTATGGGATGTTTCAAAGCAGTTTGCTTGAAACCTAAGTGGGGTTAAAGAATAGCGTAGGTCTCGTACCAGATAACGTCACCTGTAAGTTTGGCTGGATTTACGTATTTATCGGTAGAGCCATTGTTATAGTTATCGCTATTTGCTTCGTTATACTTTTGCTTGCAGAAGAACATCACGTAGTCACACCATACCTTAGCGCCGTCTTTCTCATAATAGAGATCCTTGGCAGCGAATGAGAACTTGTTGATGTAAGTCTTATAGCCTCCGGCATCGATGCCATTTGCAGCGTCTTGTGGATCGCCAGAAATCTTATCATTTCGGCTGAAGTTTGGCTGAAGAGTAGCATCTGTGTAGATTTCTGGTTTGCTGATAATAGCAGAGGTAATCTCCGTCTTGGTGCCATCTTGTCCAATGTAGTAAGCCTTGTTGCCCTCAATCCAAACAGGAATCATAACGCCTGCTGGGGCCTCATTATTTTTAGCTTTCATAATGTAGGCAAAGGTAATTTGCTCCTTTTCGGCACCCTTTGCTGTCATTTGCTGGTATAGAGGGTTTGGCCCAGTATACTTGCCAAAAGTGATAATTTCTGTTGCAAGTTCTTGATTATCGAAGTCTTCAGCGATACCAACTGCGTTTAATGCCTGCCACTGTTTGATTTGGCTAGTAGAAGTACCATCGATTGAGACTACAATGTCATTTCCATAATTATAAATTTTACGATTGTCGCCTGGAGCATTGTACCAGAAGAGGTTTCCATTGCCATTGAGATTTTCGTAGTAGAAATTCTTATCCCAGACCCAATCGTGGAAACGATTATAAGCATAGTCAATGCCTGCCATCTCTATTGGCCACTTGACTCCGACTTCGGTAACGAACTTACGAGGTGTTTTGTCCTGTGTCTTCACATAATGACCTTCGTGCGTATTCTCGTTGTCATCCACCCATTCGTAGTCCTTCTTCTCGGGAATGTTTGTATTGACATCGATAGTTGTTCCATCCTGGGTTACATAGATAGGAATGGCATAATTGTTAGGATTTGAGCTTGTAGTAACGGCTGGAATTCGATAAATGGCTACTTCGTGTGTTACTCCGTTAGGAACAACATTGGTTGGAACCAAGTCTGTTTGGCCAAGCATCTTATGTGCTTCGAAATTGTCTTCCTTTTTACCTACATAGAGTGGTAAGGTACCACCCGCTGCTTGCAGACAGATGATGTTTTCATTGGTGGTATTATCGTAAGCGACATCGAATACAACGTCGTTATAATCGAAGTCGAATGAACCACCAAGGTCTTCGCACATTACACGAGCAGCATGATCACCTGGATTGAAGTATGCAGGAGTAATCTTGATAATCCAGTTGCTGTAGTAGCCGTCTGGCTTTATATGAGTACTTCCTGATTTGGTAGTGAAATCAAATCCGAGATAATAACCATAACGGTGATGAAGCTTGCCATCAGCCATTGTCTCTTCCCAGTCGAGACGGACAAGAACCCAGTCTGTGATCCAGTTGCGTTCGGTGCCCATAGATGGACGACATGCGAAGTTCTCTGTACCTGAAGAATGAACATACTTAATCTCGCGGAAACCACGCTCATCGTTCTCCTCAGGGTTGTAGTTCGAGTTACCACGATTGAAGTTGTTGATGTGGGTCCAATCATCGCCTACACCTTCGAATCGTTCAGGTGCCTTGCCTGTATTCATGTTACCGAAGTGGAGGTAATCCATACGATAATTGAGTTCTTCGTTAGAGTTCAGGCTCTGATCAATACGCTCGATTTGTGGAGCCAACGTTGAGTGACCTGCGTAATCTGTGCGATAGTTGTTACCAGTAGGTTGCAGTACATCAACAGTATGTGTGGCAGTTGGACCATTGGTGCCTGGTGCTGACATGTTGCCCAAAGTATTGACAGGAAGTCCAAGTGAACCTGTGGCAGTGCTGCCGTAGCCCTCTACTGAGTTGTCGTACCACAACTGATCATTATCACAAGAAAGATTCTGTACAAAGAAATCGGTAAGGTGAAGAGAGGTTTTCTGAGGGTTCTTGTGGGTACGGAACCATGTAGATACAAACTGAATCTCATAGTCGGTAATATCACCTACTGGCTGAGGTTTATTGGCTACAACATCTTTCAGACTATAAATATTCTGCAAAGCACCTGCACCCTGTGAAGTATAGAAGAAACCATCATCGTTTGGCCAACCTGGAACTTTAACCTTATTGATGAGGGCATTTGTTTTGTAGTTGACTTTAAGGGTTGTGCCGGAACCTGTGGTGTTGTCAATTTCGCACCATTGGTTGCGGTTTACCTCGACTGTACCAGCTGCGCGGGTAACATTAGGGAACATTGGTGCAAGCACCTTGTCAGTGCCCCAAGTGTGCTCGGGATCTGGTTCACCAAAGTGTTCGATAAATGCCTCGTCGAACTCGGCAACTTTCTCTTCGAACTTTGCATCGCTCGAAGTAATGCTACCTTCCGTGTAATCAACGTACTCATTGCACGAAGCAAGAGCACCTACGGCGAAGGCAGCGCAAGTTAATTGTTTAAGCGTTTTCTGCATAACGGTTAATAGTAATTATGATTATTAAATATTATTTACTAACACAGCAAGGTCAAACGGACCTCAATGAGAGAGATACGCTATAGGATGGTGAATCGACATTGAATAGGAGCATAAATAACACCAAATAGCAATACTCATAGTGCAAAATACTTGATTTTTGGGGACATAGGCAAACATGAGAAGGGTTAATTTAAATAATTTATTACATTTTTAAATATATATAGGTATTTGACAAGCGAATGTGACAAAATGCGACTGTTTGAGAGAGGTGTTTGACCTTGGATTTGAGGCCGATGGATATGCGCCATCTGAGATTGCAACTACTGCGGTGAACCTCGGGATGGCGGGAGACCTGAATGTCGATGGTGACGTCGATGTTGAGGATGTGACTATGCTTGTCAACATGATACTGAAGGAGGGGGAGGAGCCGTGAATAAGCTACGACGATTGAGGAAAGGGTT
>JAZUDJ010000079.1:0-60663 GCA_045639585.1 Bacteroidales bacterium | reverse complement strand
GGTGTAAGGATGTATCACGAGAGACTTCACGTCGGCAACATTTGCGAGAAGCGAGAAAATCTTGAGAGAGTCGATGAATGCCCATGCTTCCTTTTCGCCGCCCTTGATCTCGAATGTGAAGATGCTGCCGGCTCCGTTAGGGAAATACTTGTTGTAGAGGGCATGATCCGGATGGTCAGGGAGTGAAGGATGGTTGACCTTGCTGACCTTCGGATGCTTGCTGAGGAAATCAACGACCTTGAGAGCATTCTCAACGTGACGCTCGATTCTCAATGGGAGAGACTCTACGCCCTGGAGAAGGATCCATGCGTTGAAAGGAGAGATACATGCACCGGTGTCGCGGAGGATGACGGCACGGATACGGGTCACGAAGGCTGCTGGGCCGGCTACGTCGGCAAAGATGGCGCCGTGGTAAGATGGATCTGGCTTAGCGATAGATGGATAGCGGTCAGCGTTGGCCTTCCAGTCGAACTTGCCACTATCGACGATGACACCGCCGAGAGAAGTGCCGTGACCGCCGATGAACTTGGTAGCCGAGTGAACCACGATGTCGGCGCCGTGCTCGATAGGACGGATCAGGATCGGTGCGAAGGTGTTGTCGACAATGAAGACAATGCCATGCTTGTGAGCAACGGCCGAGATGGCTTCGAGGTCGGTGACGTCAGAGTTAGGGTTGCCAAAGGTCTCTGCGTAGATGACTTTGGTGTTTGGCTTGATAGCTGCCTCCAATGCTTCGAGGTCATTGACCTTGACGATGGTGTTGGTGATACCCTGGGTAGCGAGGGTGTGGGTGATGAGGTTGAACGAACCGCCATAGAGGTTGTCGGCTGCCACGATATGGTCGCCTGCCTGGAGGACGTTCTGCAAAGCGTAGGTCACGGCTGCTGCGCCACTGGCTACGGCAAGGGCTGCCACGCCGCCTTCGAGGGCAGCGATACGCTCCTCCAAGACTCCCTGGGTAGAGTTGGTGAGTCGGCCATAGATATTGCCTGCATCACGAAGACCGAAACGGTCGGCTGCATGCTGTGAGTTACGGAACACGTATGAGGTGGTCTGATAGATAGGTACAGCGCGTGAATCGGTAGCTGGATCTGGGGTTTCCTGACCTACGTGAAGTGCGAGTGTCTCGATGTGATAATTCTTCTGGCTCATAATCTTTATTTTTTTAGTTGTTAATAATATTCTTTGTCGGGCTGCTGACTTATATTATATAATATGTAATAATGTCCAGCAGGTCTTACATTTTATTTGTTTTTGACGGTGCAAAGTTACGACGATTTAAATTATCTTCCAAGAGAAATTGAAAACTTGGAAAATATTACTATTTTTGCACCATCAAAAAGAATATTATTCTAAAAAGAGAAGATTATGGCTATAGAAACAGAATCGTATAAACTCGATGATCGCGATGAAGACATCCTCCGCGCGCTACAGGAGAATGCCCGACTGACCAACAAGGAGCTGGCGGCGAAGGTGCATCTCTCGACGACGCCTACCTATGAGCGTGTGAAGCGTCTGGAGCGACTGGGATTCATCAAGCAATATGCCACCATCCTGGACGCGGCGAAGCTTAACAAGGGCTTTGCGGTGTTCTGTAGTATCAAACTGCGTCGCCTCAACAGCGAGATGGCCATGGCCTTTACGGAAATGGTAAAGCAGATACCCGAAGTCACGGAGTGCTATAACATCTCCGGAAGCTTCGACTATCTGCTTCGTATTCAGTCGCCTGATATGCAATATTACCAGAAGTTCCTACTCAATGTCATCGGCCGCCATGACAATATCGCCTCGATAGAGAGTACGTTTGTGATGGAGGAGGTGAAGCATGAGTACGGAGTGTCGATATAAATCTCAAAGCACAAGCTGCTTTGAGATTTCTGTAGGCAGTTCCTCCACGTAGTGTGTCACCATGATCAGCGTCTTGTCCGGGCGCTGGCAGAAGGTGGCGATGACGTCACGGACGAGGTTGCGTCGATAGGTGTCAAGGCCGTGGAGCGGTTCGTCGAGGATGAGCAAGGCTGGGTCCTTGACAAAGGCGCGTGCGAGAAGACAGAGTCGCTGCTCGCCACTGCTGAGTGTCAGGAACATACGGTCACGGAGGTGATCAATGCCAAAGACGCGCATCCAGAAGAGGCAGGTATCGACCTGATCGGGACGAGGACGCTTGTAGAGGCCTACGGAGTCATGGAGGCCTGAGGCGACGATGTCGATGGCCGGCCGGTTCTCCTTATAGGCGCGGTGGAACTCTGGCGACACGAAACCGATGTGCTTCTTGATCTCCCAGATACTCTCGCCCGTGCCACGTCGGCGGCCAAAGAGCGAGATATCACACGCATAAGCGGCCGGGTGGTCGGCACAAATCAGGCTGAGGAGGGTACTCTTGCCAGCGCCATTGCGGCCCTGGAGCGCCCATTTCTCGCCACGACGAACGGTCCAGTTGAGTCCGTTATAGAGGACACGGTCAGTGTCGGGCAATGGCAGGGAGAGGTTACGGATGGAGATGATCTCATCGGTCACCGAACCGTCCTGCGTGAGGTTGGCCACTTCATGAACCGGCAAATCGAGGATGGCCTGATGCAACTCCGAGGTGAGCTGGCAGGCATAGTCAGGCTGCTGAGCCAGGTACTCCTCGCGGGTCTGCTTCTCTCCTACCTGCATATTATCGACCGTGACGACGTGGGTCATGAACGGAGGGACGCTGTCGAGCATGGAGAGGATCATGATGATCTGCACCTCCTGGCTATCAACGAGTTTCTGGAAGAATTCGCTGAGCTGATCGCGCATCGGAGCATCGAGGCCGATAAACGGATTGTCGACAATGAGGACGCGCGGCTTCTTGATGAGGTACTTGAAAAGCTGGTAACGTCGCATCTCGCCGCTGCTGAGCAGCACCATGCGCTTCTGGAGAAGGTGGCGCATCATGAAGGTGTCGAGCAGAGGGTTCTGCAGGAACTCGCTGTCGTCTTCGCTGCCAGCCGCGCGGGCCTCGTCTTCGGTCAGGCCGTGTCCGGCCATGCGAGCCTCATCGGCCGAGAGACCCGTGGCGGTGACGTTGCCCGTGGCCATGGCGCGCTTGAGGACGGTCATGACGAGGGGCGACTCATCGCGGTCCTGACTGTTGAAACGCTGCTGGAAGTAGTAAGGCTTCTCGACCGAACCCAGCGCGTCTTCGAACGTCAGCTGCACGATATTACCATAGGCGGTCGGCTTGACATCGGGGCCAAAATCATAGGCAAGAGTACCCTGCATGAGGATATTCTTGCCTGTGATCATATCTATGAGACATGACTTACCACCACCATTAGGACCCATGATGGCTATATGCTCGCCAGCACCGAGACAGAAGTCAACAGGCTTCTGCATACGATTCTGAGGCATACGGCCCAGGGCGTTAGTTAATTGGATAGTATTCATATTTTATACTTGAGCATCAATAGGCTCACGGAGGTCAATTTCGTTGCGGTTAGCATCGACGACCCTATACTGAAGAAGCTCCAAGGATTGGTCAGGAATGAGTTTCCAGCTCCAACCGAAACGGCGCTTCCACTTCCAGACGCGACTGCTGAAGAACCAGCCTTCGCGGAGGGTTGCTGCAATGAATGGATGTACGTAGAGGGTAAATCGCTTCACTTTCAGATCGTTGACCAGATGGTCGAGCTTCTCTTCCAGACGATCCGGGAAGAGGAGGCTTGGCTTGACGATGTGCTTGCCGCCACATACCGGACACGCCTCAGCGGTCTGCGGCTCAGAGACCGGACGGACACGCTGACGGGTGATCTGCATCAGACAGAACTTTGAGAGTGGCAGGATGTTGTGCTTGGCACGGTCATTGGCCATGAGCTCTCGCATGCGCTGATAGAGCTGCTCGCGGTGCTCGGGCTTCACCAGGTCGATGAAGTCAATGACCACGATACCACCCATATCGCGCAGACGCATCTGGTGCGCAATCTCCTCAGCTGCAGCCATATCGGCCAACAGCGCGTTCTCTTCCTGATCCTCGGCCATCTTGCTCTTATGGCCTGAGTTGACGTCAATGACGTGCAAGGCCTCGGTGTGCTCAATGATGATATAGACACCTGACTTGCACGAGACGGTCTTGCCCATGGAAGACTTGATCTGGCGCGTTACTGCGAACTTATCCAGGATCGGGATTTCCTCCTCGTACAGTTTGACGACGTCCGCCTTTTCAGGGGCTATCAGACTCACATACTCCTTGATCTGATTAAACGTCGCTGGGTCGTTAACCCAGATGCTCTCGAACGAGGGGTTGAAGATGTCGCGAATTAATGCCGTGGCACGGTTGGTCTCCTCATAGCAAAGAGATGGCAACTTGCCTTTCATGAGAGTGCGAACAGTGGATTCCCAATGCTTCACTAAAGAGTTAAGTTCCTGTCTCAACTCTTCCTCTCCAACGCCATTGGCCGAGGTGCGGATGATCACACCGTAGTTCTGTGGCAGCAATGGACGGATAATTTGCTTCAGACGGTTCTTCTCCTCCGAAGACTTGATTTTCGTCGACACCGACACCTTATCCTGAAAAGGTATCAGTACCATGAATCGTCCCGGCAGGGACAGATCGGACGTCAGACGTGGTCCTTTGGTACTGATAGGTTCCTTGGCAACCTGCACCAGAATCTCCTGCCCTACGGTGAGGACGTCGGAGATGGTCTCTTCCTTGGTCAGTTCGGCTTCGAACTTGAACGTCTCAATGGGAATGAGATGCTTCTGATCAGAGATCTGCTGCTTGACATACCTGGCCAGCGTGCGGAACTGCGGGCCAAGATCCTGATAATGAAGGAAACCCTCCTTTTCGTAACCGACATCCACAAAAGCAGCGTTAAGACCCGGCATCAGTTTCTTGACACGGGCCAGATAGATGTTACCGACACTATAGGTGGCGTCGCATGACTCACGCTGGTACTCTGCCAGCCTTCCGTCTTCGAGCAAACCGATAGTGATCATCGATGAGTTAACATCTATCACTACTTCATTGGTCATATCGATATTGAATATAGGATTAAAAAATAAGGCGCCCTATACGGGGCGCCCAAATGCCACTGATGGCGCACTAATTAGTGCTTGTGACGATTCTTGCGAAGACGCTTCTTACGCTTGTGCGTAGCCATCTTATGACGCTTGTGCTTCTTACCGTTTGGCATACCTTAATTATATTAATAGTTTAACAATATATTGTTCGGATTGATTTTGTAGACGTGGGATTAATCCTCCTCCTCAGTAACGAGCTCACCACAAACCTCAGCCATGAAGCTCTTAGCTGGCTTGAATGCTGGGATGTTGTGTGCTGGGATGATGATTGCCTTATCCTTGCTGATGTTACGTGCGGTCTTAGTAGCGCGCTCCTTGATGATGAAGCTGCCGAAGCCACGGAGATAAACTGGCTCGCCCTCGATAAGAGACTCCTTAATGGTGCCCATGAGCTGCTCTACTACGGTCAAAACCTCTTCCTTATCAAGACCGGTCTTCTTAGCGATCTTGGTTACGATTTCTGCTTTTGTCATTTTTATGATTCTTTGATGTATTTTTTTAATTTTGGCATGCAAAGATAGTGCTAATTTTTGAATTTCCAAATAGCTGCAACCTTTTTTTTGAAAAAAATACTATCTTTGCACCCGAAAAACTGATAATTGACAACTAAAATATAAGAAAATGAACGATATAAGTGCCAAAATAGGACGTTGGTACGACGAAAATAAGCGCAATCTACCTTGGCGCGACACTCAAGATGCCTATCGTATCTGGCTGTCGGAGATTATTCTGCAGCAGACACGCGTGGCACAGGGTCTCGAATACTACCAGCGATTCGTGGAGCGCTTCCCGACGGTAAGGGATCTGGCACAGGCGTCGCAGGATGAGGTACTGAAGCTCTGGCAGGGGTTGGGGTACTATAGCAGGGCCCGTAACTTGCATGCGGCGGCGCAGCAGGTATGTCTTAGTGAGGAGTGTGGAGTGAGGAGTGAGGAGTATTCTTCCCTCACGAAATACAAAGCGAAAAATAATCTTTTTCCTACCAAATATGCTGACTTGATCAAGCTCAAAGGCGTGGGACCTTATACCGCAGCTGCGATTGCGAGCTTCTCTTCAGATGAGAAGGTGGCGGTGGTGGATGGCAATGTCTATCGCGTCCTGTCGCGTCTCTTCGACATTGATACGCCGATTGACTCTACGCAAGGCCAGAAGGATTTCCTGGCTTTGGCCACTCAGTTGCTGCCAGATAAGCATGCAGGTCATCATAATCAGGCGATGATGGAACTGGGTGCGCTCTGCTGCACGCCTACCTCTCCGCAGTGCGAGGCGTGTCCTGTAGCTAGTCATTGTCTAGCGTTGGCCAATCACACCATTGGTCAGCGTCCGGTCAAGGCGGGTAAGGTGAAGGTCCGTGAGCGCCATCTCCACTACCTTATTTATATATATAAGGACATGCTATGGGTACACCAGCGAGGAGATGGGGATATCTGGACTGGGCTGTGGGAGTACTATTTGAATGAGGAGTTAGGAGTTAGGAGTGAGGAGTATTCTCCCCTCGCGAAAAAGAATGTCCCAGATAGCAAACAATTCCTCACTCCTCACTCCTCATTCCTCATTAAACATCAGCTCACTCACCAGACCCTCTTCGCCGACTTCCAAGTCGTTCCCGTCAAGACAGAAAAAGAGGCTGCAGCCTTGGATGAAAAGCTACAGCCTATGGGATACAAGCGTGTGACGTGGATGGAGTGGCAGGAACTGGCCGTGCCACGACTCATTGACGAGGCTAATCGACGGATAGCTGAAGCGTGGTTTTGAAACGATCACCGTCCTGATGTGCCGTAAAGCTATGTTTACCTGCATAGAGGAGGCTCAGGCGGCGCTGAAGGACGGTAAGGCCAACTCCGCTGTGCGACTTCGAAGTCTCCCCTTTCTCTTTCAGTTGCTCCTCGGTCTTGATGTTATTGTCGGTCGTGAAGATGAGCTGATCATCATTGAGCACCAGCTTGATATGGATGGCATTGCTGGCGTCTATCTGGCCGACATGCTTGAAACAGTTCTCGATAAGTGGGATGAGGAGCAATGGAGCAATCCGTGTGTGCATGGGTGCATTGATCTCCGTCTCGAAAACCAGACAGTCCTCACGGGAGGTTCGCAGGCGCTGGAGCTCCACGAGTTGCCGCATGGCCTTGAGCTCTTCTTCGATGGTGACTCGTTCCTGTCGGCTACTATAAGTCATATATCGCATCAAGCTCGAAAGGCTTGTCACGGCTGCAGAGGCGCGTTCCTGGTCCAACCAGATGAGCGCGTCTATGTTGTTGAGGGTGTTGTAGAGGAAGTGTGGATTAAGCTGCGCTTTGAGCAACTGATTCTCTGTCTGTGCATTGCGCAAACGTATCTCCTGCAGGTTGACGCTTCGGACGATGCTCATGAGCGCGCTGACCGTCAGGAAGATATCGCTGACATAGAAGATGATGTCGAGGCTATGCAAGAGGTCCTGGATATAGTCGGCCAAAAGGTCGTGCATCCAGTAATAGACAACTCCCAGCACCAAACCGGCCATCACGACCGACCAGCATCGCAGATAGAGCCACAGCAGGTTACGGACACCATACTGGCGCATGAGGCTATCCTCGTCGATGCTACGATACTGAACCCAGACGTTGACCACTCCCACCACGGTCAGTAATACCGTGACCATCAGCATGGGCAAAAGCAGGAATAGCCACAACGGATCAGCATAATTGACCACACGCTGCACGAGCATGGAGGTAACTATGCCACCGATTCCCAGGTAAAGGAGAGGGAGGATGAAGTAGCGGAGCTTTTGCATTTTCAAATTTAATGAGGAATGAGGAGTGTGGAGTGAGGAATTGAATGCCATATATGACGAAATTTTTGGAGCTGCAGAGTAACAATTCCTCATTCCTCACTCCTCATTCCTAATTTTAAGCGAATCAGTATAACCAAGGCGAGGAAAAAGATTTCTGCGAGCAAAGCCTCCAACCAAGAAGGATAAAAGTAAAGATGTCCTCCGAGGAGGAGTTGCTCGAGATTGCCTATGCTATCTGCCATCAGTTCCATCCAGGAGCGAAGAGCTTCGACGATGATGGACAACCATGAGAAGGATGGGAAACAGAGACAGAGCAGGAGAAGCGTCACGAAGAGTGGCATCAGAGGGACGACCAACAAGCCTTGCAGCCAACCAAAGAATGGTACCTGATGAAAGTAAAAAGCCACGACAGGGATGGTCAGGACTTGTGCGGCTACGGACAATAGGATGGCGCGAAGGCTCCAATGAATACTGCGATCATTGAGCCACGGCTGAAATAGGAGGATCCCTCCTACCGCCAGAAAACTCAACTGAAAACCGACATTAGCGATGAGCCAAGGATCCCAAGCCAAAAGCAATAAAGCGGCGAAAAGCAGACAACGCGCAGCAGACGTCGGACGATGGAACATCCAGCCAACCAGGCAGAGGCTGAGCATCAGCGTGGCTCGCATGGCACTGGGAGGAGCTCCGATGAACCAGACATACACGACGGTCAGAAGAAAGACAAAGACGCGCTTCGTGTCTCCTATAATATACGCCGTCTTCGGACTTCCGACCCTACACCCCAACTGCGGTAAAGTCGAGAAATAAAGCACCAACCACTCCAAAGGCTTGAGTAATAGCCAGACAAGTGACATGATAATGCCGACATGCAATCCAGATACTGCCAGCAGATGACTCATACCAGCTGTGCGAAAGCTCTGCATGACCTCAGGCGAGATCTGCGACTTATCGCCGAGCAGGATTCCTTGCGCTAAAGCTAAGGTCTCTTGAGAAAGACCTAAAGAATCTTGCGAGAGTCCTAAAATCTCTTGCGAGAGCGTTACTGAGTAATCCATCCGCCAAAGTGGCCAGAAGCATCGTAGAATGTCTCAGCCTCCTTGACCATCGTGGCAACGCCATCGGTCAGGTCAACGGTTGTGAGACAACAGTTGGTATAGCGTGTGCGCCAGAAATCCTTGACTTCTTTCAAACCGAAAGCGCAGACGAGGCCACGGATCAGCGCGCCATGAGCCACAATGAGCACATTCTGCACGCCTTCTTTCTCTAGAGGAAAGAGTTCCGACTCAATAAAAGCGCGGCCACGACCTACAAGCTGCTCAAACGACTCGCCGCCTTCAGCTGGCACATAGCTCTCAGGATGGTGCAGCAAGTTATACATCGGATGATTAGGATCCTGACCCGCCTCATCGATGTTGAGACCCTCACACACACCGAAACTGAATTCTTTGATTCGCTCGTCAAAGCGGATTAGATCTAATTCAGGACGGCCTTCGAGGACGATACGCGCGGTCTCTGCTGCACGACACAAAGGACTGCAATAGACACGGTCATACGCCACAATTGGCCAATTGTCACGTGTCACGACAGCCAGTTCACGGCCATAGTCATTGAGCGGAATGTCTATCTGTCCCTGGAAGCGATGACCTTTGTTCCAGTCGGTCTCTCCGTGTCGCAATAAATAAATCTTCATAGTCGCAATCAGTAACTATCAGTAGATTATGATACGCCAAAGCGCTCCTTGATGACATTGGCAGCCTTCTCGAGCTGCACGCCACGGCTACCCTTTACGAGGATGGTGCCACCGAGGTTGCGCATCACGTCCTCATCGTCAATCAAATTCTGCACGCTCTCGTAGCAACGTACATTCATGCCATTCTGAGCCGCGAGTTGCATTCCCTTGTTCTGGAAGGCCTTGCAGAACTCCCCTCCCACCAGCACAATCATATCGAGCTTGATACCCGAGGTGAAGAGGAAGTCGAGGATGACCTCATGCTCCTTCTGCGACTCAGCACCGAGCTCGCGCATATCACCGAGGATGACGCTCTTGTGTGGCGCCTCATTGAGCTTGAAACTGGTCAATGCAGCGTTCATCGAAGTAGCGTTGGCATTGTAAGCATCCATGATGAGCTGATTGCCGTGACCAAGCTCTACGAGCTGGCTACGCATATTCTGTGGCTCATAACCCTCGATAGCGGCCTTAACCTGCTCAGGGCTAACCTCAAAGAAACGTCCGACGGTAGCAGCCGCCTGGCAGTTGATAGCATTGTAGCGGCCAATGAGATGCGTCTCAATGAAGGTCGGTTCGTCAGCCTCCGTATCGAACAAGCTGAGCGACAGGAAAGGACTGCACGACTCCACGTTGGCAGGGAGATAAGGACGACAGCTGACGCCATATTCCATGGCCTTGAAGAGCAACTGCTGATTGAATGAGTCAATAAAGGCAATACCCCCATCGGCTGCCAGGCTCTTATACAGCTCGGTCTTAGCCGCAATGACACCTTCAAGGCTTCCGAAGCCAAGCAAGTGCGCCTTGCCGACGTTGGTGATCAAGCCGAAATCAGGATGCACCAATGCACAGAGCTCAGCAATATCCATCGGATGGTTAGCTCCCATCTCGACGATAGCCATCTCGTGCTCCTTATTGATCTTGAGCAAGGTCAGTGGCACACCGATCTGGTTGTTAAGATTACCCTCGGTGGCCAGCACGTTGTATTTCTGGCACAATACAGCACGAAGCAGCTCTTTGGTCGTCGTCTTGCCATTGGTACCCGTCACACCGATGACCTTGACCGGACGCTCCCAGGTCTTGAACTGCTGGCGATGATAAGCCGACAACTGCTGCAGTGCAGTCAGCACGTCAGGAACGAGGAAATAGCTTCCCTGCAGGCCTTCAGCGTCTGTTCGCACCTCTGCAGGAATAACCGTAGCATCATCGACCACGGCCAGTGCAGCGCCTTTCTGGAGCACCTCAGCGGCATACTGATTACCATCGAAACGCTCTCCCTTGAGAGCAAAGAAGATCTGACCGGCATCGACCTTACGACTGTCGGTGGTGATGCTGGGGTGCTGGAGGTATATATTATATAATGACTCGATCATTTTAGTTTAGTGTTTAGAGATTAGAAGTACTTCTTAATCTTAACCAGATAATGTGTCATCTCCTGACGCTGATTGCTCCAGATACCCTCTGGACGCAACTCATCGAAGTGCAGGAAACCACTGACATGCAAGATGCGGCCATTCTCAGCAACGAGACCTACGTGCGATATCTTGTCGCTCCCCTCCTGCGAAGAGAAAAAGGCCAAGTCGCCAGCCGAAGCATTCTCAAACGAAATCTCCGAACCTACCTGCGCCTGCTGTGAAGCGTCGCGTGGCAAGCTGATACCGATGAAGCGGAAGAGCGTCTGTGTGAAGCCTGAGCAATCCACACCGAAGGCCGCTGTGCCACCCCAGAGATAAGGCGTATTGAGCAACATCTGCGCCTGCTGAAGCAAGTACTTCGAGAGCGCCTTGCGAGACATCGAGTTGGCATGCAGCGGATTGACATAGCTCATCGCTGGCACGTCGAATCGCACGCCATGCATACGGAAGGTGATACCCGTATCGTCCATATCATAGATGCGGCTACCCCACGACAGGTGAGCGCTACCCGACTGGCCCTGCTCGGTACGCTGCACAGGATTGAATGGCAGGCGGAGCAGCAGCGCATTGCTCGATTCATTGACATAATGCTCATACTCACCATGTTCGATGACCGTGGCTGTCTTCCAGTCGATCCAACCTTCATAAGCGTCACAGTCACGTACGATGCGGTACCAGCGTGGCACCTCCTCTACGATCTGAAAGGTGTCGCCAAAAAGGAGCTGACTGATCATCTCCGAAGTCTCGGCAGCCGTAGTTCGCATCGGGATATATGGCTGTAAGCAAATTGCGTATTTCATATTCTATTGAGAAAAGTCTTTCTAAGTGTTATTTATTTGAGCAATGCCGCGAGTGCATCGCTATTAAGTACTGTCATGACCGGATGTCCGTCAGGTGTCATCTGATGTTCTGGCAATGCCAAAAGGCTATCCACCAGTTGTGTCATCTCCTCCTCGTTGAGCGAACGGCCATACGGGATAGCTTCCACGCTTGAGAGGCGCAATGCCAGACGCTTATCCAGTTCATCGCCAATGCCATGCACCTCTTCTTTGGCCACCTCGATCATTTGACGGATGAGCTCATGAATGTTAACCGAGTTCTCGAGCGATGCAGGCTTTCCATTGACGGCGAAGCTTCCTCCACCGAGGCTGTCGATCTCAAAGCCGAGATACTTCAGCTCTGGCAGGATACCCTCCAAGTGTGGCACATCAGCTGGCGTGATCTCCACAATCTCAGGGAAAAGCTCATGCTGCGAGAATCCCTGACGGTGACTGATCTGCTGATGATAGCGGTCGAACAAGACACAGAGATGTGCACGGTGCTGGTCAATCAAGGTCATTCCCTGGCGATTACTACTGACGATGTAGCGTCCTCCCACCTGCAGGTAAGTGACCTTGCGCTGTGACGTTGTCTGCACCTCGGCCATCAGATCCATCGCACTCGGGATGTCCTCCATCGTGTCACTTACAGAAGAGAGTCGCGAAGGAACCTCTGCTGACGGATAATCTACGCTATCGAGGCGTGAGACGAACTCATCAGCGGGTGCGAATGACTGCATACGCGATGGAATCTCTCCAGCCTCCATGCGAGAAGGAATCTCTCCACCTTCAGCAGAGAATCTCTCCGACGCAAAGTCCTCATACAGAGACTCCCAATGATCCGCGCTCTTCATGCGGAAAGGATTGTAGTCGCTGAACTGTGGCTTTGGTTCCGACGTCTTTCCTTCGCCTCCAGCATTGCGATTATATGCAGGGATGATCTCCGGTGCATCGGCCTGATCAAAGTCAATGGTAGGCGTAGCATTGAACTTTCCTAAGGCCTCACGGATCGTGGCTTGCAGGATGTGCCAGCGTGCAGGTTCGTTCTCAAACTTGATCTCCGTCTTGGTCGGATGGATATTGACGTCAATGGTCTGCGGATCAACGTTGAGATAGATGAAATAGTTCGGCTGGTTCCCCTCCGGAATCAGGTCCTGATAGCACTCCATCACCGCCTTGTGGAAGTAAGGGTGCTTCATGAATCGGTCGTTGACGAAGAAGTACTGCAACGCTCCCTTCTTACGCGAACCCTCCGGAGCACATACGAAACCAGAGATATGCAGCAGGTCATTATCGACAGAGAGCGGCAACAACTGCTGGCCGAGGCTCTTGCTGAAAAGCTGGATGATACGCTGCTTGTGGCTGCCACTGGTGAGCTGCAGGAGCTGTGTGTCGTTGTGGATGACCGTGATCTCGACGTTCGGATTGGCCAACGCTACGTGCTGCACCTCGGTCATGATGTTCGAGAGCTCTGTCTGATTGCTCTTGAGGAACTTACGACGCGCAGGTACATTAAAGAAGAGATTACGCACCTGGAAGTTGGCTCCTACCGGACAGGCGCAAGCCTCCTGTCGCGTCAGCTGACTACCGGTTATCTCGATGCATACACCCGTCTCGTCCTGCATTCTGCGAGTACGAAGCTCCACCTCAGCCACCGCAGCAATCGAAGCAAGCGCCTCGCCACGGAAACCCATGGTGTGCAGATCGAAGAGGTCAGCCGCCTCCTGAATCTTGCTGGTAGCATGCTTCTCGAAGGCCATACGCGCATCGGTAGCACTCATACCCGAACCGTTGTCGATGGCCTGAATCAGTTCACGACCCGCCTCACGCAGGATGATCTGCACCGAGGTAGCATGCGCGTCGATGCTGTTCTCAAGGAGCTCCTTGATCACGCTGGCAGGACGCTGCACGACTTCTCCGGCAGCAATCTGGTTGGCTACACTATCGGGTAAAAGATGTATGATATCCATGCAAGACAGACTTTATTTGACAAGAGAATGACAATACTTGACTGTTACTTATTTGACAAGATAATAGAAGATGATGCAGAGCAGGATCAAGGCCACGCCGAGCTTGATGTAGCGATTGTTCTTCGAGTTACCCTCTTCCTCATCACGCTCCTTACGGCGCTTGAGGTGCTTGGTTCCTTCGATGAAAGTGCCACGGATCACTTCCTCAGCCTTCAGTTCCTCGTCCGGCAATTCTCCCATCTCACGCTTCACTTTGCGAATACGAGCTTCAAGCCATTCTTTGCGTTCATTGCCGAAATAAGGTTTACGCTCGAAGCGGCGTGGCTTGCTGGTGGTAAATATCGTTGCCATAATATGCTATTTTTATTTTTAATAACCATTCAGTTCATCCTCGTCAAAGAGCTTCACTGGGATGACTACATCCTCCTGTTTCATATGAATACCACGAAGCACATCAAGAGGATTCTTTGGTCGTAAGTAAGACATCCATCGGAAACCATCAAGATAGAGGATATCGTCGGTAACGAGCTGGATAGGAGTCAGTGAACCAACGACATTAGGCCAGAGGAGAAGCTTCTCCATCTTCTGCTCCTTGAACCAAACCTTGAGGTAGTTACCCACCATCTGATTCAATCCGATCATCGACTTGTCCTT
Organism: Bacteroidales bacterium; assembly: GCA_045639585.1. Lineage (GTDB taxonomy): Bacteria > Bacteroidota > Bacteroidia > Bacteroidales > UBA3663 > Liminaster. Next base: position 46,261 of record JAZUDJ010000079.1, on the reverse strand, counting down.
CTCTTCCGGATAATAGATGATCTGCACGTTGCCGCTCATATCCATCTCTCGTATCTTGCCATTTTCGAAGAAGCAGACAAGGTCATTACCCGAAATCTGGTCATAATGGAGCGTATCGATGCGGACCTTCATGCGCTCACGCTCTGTCAAGGTATCCATATCGACGGTCAATGACTCATCGTGACTCTGTGTCAGGAACGCGTTCGGATTGATCATCGCACGCTTGATACCTCCCTTCAGGACGATGGCCTTGATGGTGTCGCCGGTGATCTGATATTGATTGTTCCACATCACCGGATTGCCGACGAAGGTGGCCAACGTATCCTTCACAGAGTAGATCAGCGAGTCACAGACACCCTGCAGATCACTGCGGTAGTAGCGGACGCCATGATAAGCCTGCATGAAGCGGAGCGTATCGTTATGAGCCGGTATGATGGTCATTGGTTTGGGTCGCTCCAGTTTCGGGACAGGGACGGTATCTGCTAACAGAGTGGGAACAGAATCAACTGGTTGTGCAGGAATCGTATCCACAGATAATGCAGGAATAGAATCTTGCAGAGCCTCCTCCTGAGCTACTTCTGGCACAATCTTCTCCTCCTCGTAGATAGTATCAGCTGCTATCGGATTGACAATAGAGTAAACTCTGAGCGTATCAGCATGCAGATAGAGCGTATCTCCACCGCTATACTCCATGGCCAAAGCATGACCAGTAATGAAGCCGCTCTGTGGAATGGAATCATTGTCGATGTAGAATCCATAATCGCCCATGACACTCATATAATCCGTCGAGTCGATAGCATGGATGTTGCCACGCGCCTCACCCCAGTTCTTCTTCGAGTCGTAATACATTGTGTCAGCAATGGCATAACGGCCAGGAGAAGTGATGTGTGAGCGACGATAAAGCGTTGCTTCGTTAGTGTCGGTATTGAAGTAACCACGACGGGTATGGATCACGGTGCTGTCTTTCAGGATGCGCGATGGACCCAATACCGTAGCCACACGTTGCTCGAAGTTATAGCGCAATGTATCGCTGTAGAGATAATGTGTAGGCGTGAGCTTCTTGTCATCAGGATCATAGACATGTGGTGGCATACCTCCCATGGCTCGCCATGCAGAGTCACGCTCATAGACACGGCCTTGCACGTCGAACTGGAAGAACGCCTCCTGTGTGTTCGGATAGTACCAACCAATCTGGCTGCGAAGATGTACGAGCGAGTCGACCATGACACCTGTCTCAGGATACTGCGCCTCCTCGATCTCTCGGTCATAGGTCATGTAATCGGTGTAGAGGTGTGTATTGCTCTTGGTCTTCTTCGAGCGATGCACCATGTGTACGTGGTCGTAGAGCTGACCATACATAGTGTCACCATTATAATCGAGCGAGTCGCAATAGAGGAAGAGCGTATCGCCCTGTTCCATCCTCACGTTGCCAAAGGCGCTCATCGAGTTGGTACTCTGGTAGAAGTAGGCCGAGTCACAATACATGTAGCAACCTTCCTGACGGAACTTGACATTACCACGCAAGGTCTGTCGTTCCGAGTCAGCGGTCTTGCTCAACGTATTGGCATGCAGCAGGTGTATCATCTTTCGCTGCGGTTCAGGAGGTGTAGTTACTCCTTTCTTCTGCTGTTGTGCGAAGGATGTTACAATAGCCACAAAGGCCAGGAATATGCAGAGATATTTCTTCATCAATGATTATTCTTGTGTTTCCTGCTTGCCCCAACCTGGGTACTGGAACTCAAAGTTCTCCCAACCTGGTTTGATACGGACATAGGTCGTACGCTGCTTTTCGCGGATAAAGCTCTCGATGATCTCTTGGTTGAGATGCGACTGATACATGTTCTTGATCACCTGATAGTCGTCGTAGTAAGTAGCCTTATGACCGTCGATACGGTTCTTTAGCTTGACGATGACTACCTGATCACGGCTGGTCTTAGGATCCTTCATTGAGAATGGCTTGCTGATCTCACCGACCTTCATCGTAGCTACCTGACGAGCCACCTCAGCAGGAAGCTCCTCCATGGTCATACGCGATGCACCAGAACGGCCACTGGTCATCAGACCGCCACTATTACGTGTATCCTTATCGCTTGAGAGATAGCGTGCTGCCTCCTCGAAAGAGAACTTTGCACTGTCGAGATCCATACGGAGCGAGTCCATACGACCACGTGCATCATTCATCTCCTTGGCACTTACCTTTGGAGTAAGGAGGATATGACGGAAGTTGGCTCGGTCACCACGACGCTCGATGAGCTGGATGATATGATAGCCGAACTCGGTCTCTACAACCTTAGAGATCCTACCTGGCTCGGTCAACTGGAAACCGGCAGCAGAGAACTCTGGCACGAACTCTCCCTTACCCTTGAAACCAAGCTCTCCACCCATGGCAGCACTTCCTGGGTCCTCGCTATAGAGGATGGCCAAGGTGCTGAACTGGCTCTCACCATTGTTGACTCGCTGTGTGAAATCACGCAGACGGTTCTTGATGCCATCGATCTGCTGCTTGCTGACCTGTGGCTGCAGAGAGATCATCTGCACCTCCACCTGTGTCTCGACGAATGGGATGCTATCCTTCGACAGGCGCTCGTAGTAGCTGCGCACCTCACTTGGCGTCACCGTGACGTCTTCACAGAGCTTCTGCTGCATCTGCTGCTGGATACTCTGGTTCTTGATGCCTGTACGCCACTCGCTACGCAACTGGCTCATTGGCTTACCGAGATACTCTTCGAGCTTCTCCTTCGAACCGATCTGCGAGATGAACATATTCATCTGAGCGTCGACCTGCGCCTCTACCTGCTCGTCACTGACCTCGATAGAGTCGATGATGGCCTGGTTGATGAAGAGCTTCTGGATGGCCATCTGCTCAGGGATGACAGCGTATGGGTCACCGTTGATCTTCTCGCCACGGTAGAGCATGTTCTTGCGCTCACTCTCCACCTCACTGCGGAGGATTGCCTCATCACCTACTACCCAGATGATCTCGTCGATGATGTTGTCGGCCACTTGGGCCATCAGCTGCATGCTGCCGATAAGCAGCATTGCCAAGAGGGTTGTGAATTTTCTCATATCTTGTATTTTCTTTTTGCGATTATGTTGGCAGGAATATCTTTGTGCAAACAGAACTCCTGATTACTTGCGAAGCTTTTCGAGTTCCTTCTTGTTGACCTTGACCTTGAATTTCTCCTTGAGCTGTGCTACCCACTCCTTCTCAAGTTCCATCTGATAGTCACCGATCACGGCACCTCTCACGTCATTGACGCTCTCTGGCGCTGTGATGACACGACCGTAGGTCTTGGCCAATGGCATACGCTCACGAGCGGTGAAGGTAGCTCCTTCGATGTGGAACTGCTCCACGTCGACCAGATCATTGTCTCCATGCGAGAAGATACCATTGACGATATGGAAGCGTGGCGCCTGAGGATTTGGAGTCAGGATCGAATCGGTAAGAATGGTGCTACGAACGAGATCTGCAGCAGCAAGAGCGTCATTGTTTTCGTAAATCTTGGTCAATGCATTGTAGAGCAAAGAGTCATCGACACACTCAACGAATGCACCTTTGAACTTAGGCTGCTCGTATGCATACTTAGCGCGATTCTCCTCGAAGAACTTCTCCTGACCGATGGAATCGAGCTGCGCCTTCTCCCACACGGCCTTGTTGCTGACCTCAAAGAGCATGAGACCATCATGGTACTCACGATAGATGTTACGGAAGTCCGGCTCGCGGTCTTCTAGGTTCTTGTCGAGCCAGTTGAGCAAGCCTTCGTCGCTCCACTGTGCTACGGTCTTGGCAAGTTTCTTGTCCTGCATGAGTTCCTGACGCTTCTGAGCGAGGAACGCGTCCTGACCAGCCTTCATTCGATCCTCGTCCTGCATCAGCTGCTGCTTGAGGCGCTCATCGTTAGCGCTGTCGCGTGGCGTCTCTGTACGCTTATCTACGAGCTTGAGGATGTGCCAGCCGTAAAGAGTCTCGAATGGTGCGGTCATCTCGTCCTTCTCCTTCAAAGCGAAAGCGGCATCGAGCCACTCCTGAGGAAAGCGCGACTGACGGCTGATCCAGTTGTACACGCCACCGTTGGCGGCTGTTCCCTGATCATCGCTCGTAGCCATACAGACCTCAGCGAAGTCAGCGCCATTCTTCAGCACCTGATAGATCGAGTCGATCTGCTGTTTAGGAGAAGCTGCATTATCTTCCATGAAGCGTGGATTCACCTTCATGATATGAGCCACCATCACCTCGCCTTCCGCGCGACGCTTGTCATACACCTTGATCAGGTGCCAGCCGAAACTTGAACGTACGATAGTGGTCTCTCCTACTGGGGTATTGAAGCAGGCCTGCTCGAAAGGATAGACCATCTGCAGCGAACTGAAGTAGCCGAGATCACCAGCATTCATGCGAGCCGAAGGATCCTGGCTGAAGTTGCGAGCCAAACTGTCGAAACTCGCTCCAGCCTCCACCTCATGCTGATAACCGAGGACGACGTTATAGAGGCTGTCGACGACCTGCTTTGGAGTCTCCTTGTCGCAAGTCAGCAACAAGTGCGAAGCCTTGACCTCCCACTTACGACGTTCATAAGCCTGATTGACCAAGGTGTCGCCCCATCCAGCCATGGTGAGATAAGGCTCAGCCAACTGCTTGCGATAACCAGCCAGCTCATCGATGTAAGCCTTAGTGGTGTCAACACCCTGTGCATAGCCTTCAGAGACCTTGAGACGATAGTTGATGAAGAGATCTACATACTCGTCAAACGACTTATCCTCCAGCGTCTCCAGCTGGTTGTTCTTGTTATAGAAATATTCGAACTCAGATGCCTTGACATCACGTCCACCGATATTGAAGACTACAGGATCCTTCTTGTCGGCTTTCTGTGCAGACAAGTCCTGTGGCATCGCGCTCAGTGCCATCAAGGTTACCAGGCTCAGTATGGTTGCTTTCATTTTCAAATTTGCTTAAAACTCTAAAGTTAAAATCTCGCTCACACGCTCATTATGCGCCTCCGCACATACGCGTATAAAACGGCGCAAATTTACTTCATTTTCGCGACAAATCCAAATCTTTCGTTTTTTTTAACTAAGAATGACCTGCAAATAACTCTACAAGCAAAGATATCTATACAAAAACATCACCAGCCGGCAACCAAATCAGTAACACAGCTGGTGATATTTGATATTTGTTATTTGAAATTTACGCATTTGTTGGCAACGGACCGACGAATGTGCAGCGTCTCTTGACGCGCTTAGGATCGAACCCTACCCACATGTTCTGGACCTTCATATTAGTCTCCAGCTCATTGGTCGTCTCTACCCATTTATACCCACACTTGATGAACTCCGGGATGAGCTCGGTGAAGAGCAACGCGTTGAGTCCTTTACCCTGCAGATCTGGACGGATCCCTACCAGATACAGCTCGCAAGTATCGGTCTGTCTGCGGCACATCAGCGTCTTGAGCAACGGCATCCAGCCGAAAGGCCAGAGGCTTCCCTTGGCCTTCTGCAAGGCTCTGCTGAGCGATGGATTAGCCACTCCGAAGGCGGCCAGTTTTCCCTCTGCATCGACGATCAGACGGATATGATCCAGACGAACCTGTGGCAGGAAATAGTTGATATAATAAGTAATCTGCTCAGGCGTCAGCATGGCAGTACCATAGAGCGGATCGTAGCACTGATTATAGAGTTCGAAGACCGGCTTACCCCACTCCTCCACCAGTTTCTTGCTGCTGGTAGGCTTGATGATACGGAGGCCGAGTTTCTGCTTCACAATCTCTCCGATACGCGAATAGCGCTCAGGAATACCGTCGATCATCTCCATCCTATACTCGCTCCAGTAAGCCTCAGGATGCAATCCGTAAGCCTCGTAGTGAACACGATAATATGGATGGTTATAGATGGCAATAGCCGTGCAGAGACGGTCGAAGCCTTCGATCAGACAGCCTTCCATATCCAGATCGGTAAAACCCAATGGGCCTACGATCTCGGTCATTCCGCGCTCCTTACCCCACTGTGCTACAGCATCAAGCAAGGTGCAGCTCACCTCCTGATCGTCAATGAAGTCGCAGTAGCCGAAGCGTATGCGCTTCTCTCCTGTTTTCTCATTGACGTGCGGATTGATGATACCCGCTATCCTACCCACCGCCTTGCCATCACGCATGGCCAGCAGGCAGATAGCTTCGCAGAAAGCCAGTGAAGGATTCTTCTTAGGATCGAACAGATCGACTTCTGAATCGACGATAGGAGGCACATAGCAGTCGTTGCCACGATAGAGATCTATGGCAAAGCGCGAGAACTTCTTCAGCTCTGCACGCGTCTTACACTCCTTGAGTACAATCCGCTGATTCATTCGTCCCTTAGACACCCTTAGGATCTCTTAGATTCCCTTACTTATTATACTTGCGATGATGTGTCTCCGGATCCTCCACGACCTCACGAGCACGTGCCAACGCGCTATTGATGTTGTCGTAGATATTCTTCTCGCCTACCTCCTTATAGAGCGAAGTATGCTCGATGACACGCATCACCTCAGGACGTACACCCGAGAGGATGACATGCATGTGATCCTGGTGGCTCTTCTGCACGAAGAGTTCGAGGTTGTGCAAACCGGTAGCATCGACAAATGGAACCTTACGCATACGGATGATACGTACCTCAGGAGTCATCTGGCTCTCAAACATGGAGGTTGCAGCCAACTCATCGAACTTATTAGCAATACCGAAGAAGAATGGACCATCGATCTCATAAACCTGCACGCCGTCAGGGATGTGGAGGTGGTCGATCTCAAGGCTACCAGAAGCGATATCGGTGTCGTCAGAGAGCGATACCTCGCCATTGAGCAATGAGATGTGTGAGGTAGAAGCCACACGACGGAAGAGGAGCAACGCTGCAAGGATCAAGCCGAACTCGATAGCAATGGTCAGGTCAAAGATCACAGTGAGCAGGAAAGTGACGATCAATACCGACACGTCCGACTTAGGATTGTGCATCAATGCACGGCAGGTACGCCAGCCAGACATGTTATACGATACAATGATCAATACACCAGCCAGGCAAGCCATAGGGATGTAGTTAGCGTATGGCATCAGCACGAGGAGGATGAGCAACAGCACCACAGCGTGTACGATACCAGCCACAGGAGTACGGCCACCGTTGTTGATGTTGGTCATCGTACGAGCGATAGCACCCGTTGCAGGAATACCACCGAACATTGGGCAGAGGATATTAGCCACACCCTGGCCGATAAGCTCCGTATTAGAGTTATGGCGATCACCGATCACACCGTCGGCCACAGCTGCAGAGAGAAGGCTCTCGATAGCGCCGAGGATGGCGATGGTGAAGGCGATTGGCATCAGGTTACGTACCATATCGTAGGTAATGGTTGGCACGACCATATCTGGCAACTTAGCCTCGATCTCGTAGCGGTCACCGATGGTATCAATACCGTCGATACCCAGGAAGTACTTGAGAGCCAGCACAACCAAAGTCATCAGGATGATGGCATAGAGCGAACCAGGGATCTTGTTGAGTCCTGGCACCTTACCAACGACCTTAGGACTAAAGATGATGATCAATACCGAAGCAATAGCCACGACAAAGTTCCAGAGGTTGAAGGTCTCAAAGTGCTCGAAGTAGCAAATCCACTTACCGATGAAGTCTCCAGGAGTCTTCAGTGGAGCCATCAATGTAGCACCTGTCTCAGGATCGATGACTACGTCGCCAGTCAATGGATCGATGACGCTCTGCTTGAGGCCGAATACGTCACCCATCTGTGTGGTGAAGATGGTCACAGCGATACCTGCCGTGAAGCCGATGATGATAGGATAAGGGATGAACTTAATGACCGTACCCAGCTTGAACACACCCATCAGTACAAGCAATACACCGGCCAGAATGGTGGCAATAGTAAGGCCTGGTAAGCCGTAAGCAGGATTGCTCACGATGCCATAGATAATCACAATGAAGGCGCCTGTAGGGCCACCGATCTGCACCTTGCTACCACCCAGCAGCGAGATGATAAAACCTGCCACGATGGCAGTGATGATACCTTCCTGTGGCGACACACCACTGGCAATACCGAAGGCGATGGCCAAAGGCAAAGCCACGATACCTGTGATCAGACCTGCCAGTGCATCCTGGCTGAACTTCTGCTGGTTATAATCCTTCAAGCAGGTGAAGAACTTAGGTCTGAAGTCAACGAATTTCAAAACGTTTCGCATAACCGTTTCCTTAAATAACGCTATTTATTAATTATTTTTTGTTCTTTATGAGAATTACTCTTTAGTTCCAAAACTGAGATCGCCCGAATCACCAAGGCCAGGGACGATATATCTATGCTGATCAAGGAACTCATCCACAGCGGCAACGTAGAGAATAGTATCCTCTGGCAGACGCTCCTCAAGATACTCCAGAGCCTCACGGCTCGCAATCACGGAGCAGACAAACAATCTTTCTGGGGTTCCCTTGGTAAGCAGAGCCTCATAAGCCAGGTGCATCGAACCACCAGTGGCCAGCATCGGGTCACAAAGCACCAGCGTCTTGCCATCAAGGCGTGGCGAAGAAATATACTCGATGTGGATATCGAAGTTCAAGTCATCGTCAGTCCTGCGATAAGTGCTGACAAATGCATTATCGGCATCATCAAAGACATCCAGGACACCTTCGTGCAATGGAAGGCCAGCACGCAGAAGCGCTGCAATAACCATCTGATTCTGTGGCAAAGAAACCTCAGCGATACCCAATGGACTTGTCACGTCCTCGGTCTCATAATCCAGTTCCTTACTGATTTCATAGGCCATTACCTGTCCAATACGCTCGATGTTTTTACGGAAACGCATACGGTCTGTCTGAACGTTCACGTCACGCAATTCGGAGATAAACTTGTTTACCACCGTGTTAGTCTTTGAGAAATCTACGATTTTCATCTGCGTTATAATTGTTAGAGAGTTGTTTTTATCTGCCTTAAAACGCTGCAAAGTTAACTCTTTTTTACCTCTTTTCAAAGAAAAAGCGCGTTTACTATTGCAAATTCAGCGCAAATACCTTAACTTTGCATCGCATAGTTGCTAAAATCGAGCGATATGCATAATCAATTATATTGACTACTAATGAAAAAGATCCTCTATATCCACGGCTTCAGCAGCGCCGGCAGCACCGGCACCGCCACCAACCTCCGTAACTATCTCTACGACCTCGGCGTGACCGTCGTCTCTCCTGACGTCCCTGTCTCTCCTGCCGCAGCACTCCCCTTCCTCCGCGAATACGCTGCACAGGAGCAACCGGATCTCATCATCGGCACCTCTATGGGAGCTATGTACGCCGAACTCCTCAAAGGCTACACCCGCATCTGTGTCAATCCTTCTTTCCACATGGCCAAACTCCTCACCTTCAAGTGGCTCGGCAAGAATGTCGAGTTCCAGAACAAGCGTCAGGATGGAGCCAAGACCTTCAAGGTCGACAAGCAGATGATCGCCGAATTCAAGGAGATCGAGAAGCTCAGCCTCAAGGACGTCACTCCTGAGGAGAAACAAAAAACATGGGGCCTCTTTGGAAAAGATGACCCCATGGTAAATTGTCGTGAAGAATTTGTCAAAGCCTACGGCAAAGACCACTTCCGTATTTTCGAAGGAGAACACCGCCTCAGCGATGTCATCGTCAAGCGCGATCTCCTGCCATTGATCAAAGAGTTGCTCTCTTTATAAGAAGAACAGACACACTCCCGCAATACTGATAAACGCACCGATCACCTCCTTCACCGTCACCTTCTGATGCAACAGGAAGTACGCTGGAGCGAGGATGAAGATCGGTGTCAGCGCCATAATCGTCTGTGCGATACCAGCATTGGTGTAGAGCGTAGCCATGAGCGAGAGGCTCACGCCGATGAAAGGTCCGAACATCGTAGCACCGAAGGTAAACAGCATCGCCTTACGGTCATGCACCGCGTAGTTGAGGCGCTTTTTGCCATTCTTCGTAAATACCAGCAGCGCGATGGTGAAGCCTATGAAGCCCATGATAGCACGGATCAGCGTCGAGGCAAATGGCATCATCGTACCTAGCGCCACAGGGATCACAGCGTCCGGAGCCACATACGTAGCCATATCCGTCACACCCTGTGCAGCGATCGACGACTCATAGTATCCCATACCTACCTTACTGAGCACCAATCCGATACCCTGTCCCATACCGGCACAGACACCCATGATGACACCCTTCACAGGCAACTTAAGTTTCAGCTTACGCTTCTTTCCATTCTCATCCTCTCCACCTTTATTGAGCACCGAGATACCGATACCCGTCAAGGTCACCAGCATACCCAGCAAGGCCAATGGCGTCATCGCCTCACCAAGCAGTACCCATGCAGCAATGGCAGCCGATGGAGCCGACAGTGTCATAAAGAGCTGACCGAAGCGTGAACCGATGAGGATATAGCTCTGGAAGAGACAGTAGTCACCCAATACATAGCCGACGAAGCCAGATGCACACAGCCACAGCCACGACTTGCCATCAGCAAACAGCGGATATGGCACGCCTAACGTCAGCCAAAGCGTAGCCGCCAGCAGGATCAATGACATCGACATTCGCACCACGTTGAGTGGCAACGAACCGATACGGCGCGATGCTACCTCTGCAAACAAGGCCGTAGCCGTCCAGGAGAACGCTACTACGAGCGAGATAAGTTCACCAGTATACATTATAGGGGCTTTTTAATTCATCCAATCTTCTCAAACTTATATCCCATCGCTCTCAGCTGCACCGCCGCACCCAGCTTATACATCACCTTCACACAGCGAGCATAAGCGTAGAAAGCCATAGGACTGGCTGGCTCGATCTGCTCATGACGAATAGCGTCGAGCGTATGTTGCGCGCAGGAGCGTACCAGGTCCTCACAACGCGTATAAGCCTCTCCTACAAGGCCTAAGACGTCGCCACGTACTACCTCATCCAGATAGTCGAAACCTCGCTTGTCGCGCACGTGTTCATAGAGATTGGGCAGATTGCTATATACCTGCCAGTCATCCTCCCAGTACTGAGCCACCGCCATACCTACATACATGGCCCATCCCATCGAGACAAGCGGGTAGTCATGGATCTCCTTCATCGCGTCAGACACGTACGATGGCGCCATATCCGTCCACTTCTCGTCGATGTCCGGCGTATTGAGCCACTGACCATCCAAAGCCTTATAGCCAGTGCAGATCTGCAGGAGGTTCTGCTGCAGGTTTTTCTCGAACTGATCGAGATATTCTTTTTGTTCCATATTGCAAAAATAGGGTCAAACCCAAACGGATTTGACCCATTTATATAAGTGTTCTGAATTTCACAGATTACTTAGCGAGAGCGGCCTTAACCTGATCGTTAGGAACCATCTCCTCCTCGAATACGTATGCACCAGTCTTAGGAGACTTTACCATACGGATAACCTTAGAATAGGTACGACCATCACCCGTCTTAAGGGTTGCAACTACTTTCTTTGCCATTGTAGTAAATAATTTAAAAGTTATTACTTAATCCCCTTGTGGATGGTGTAACGCTTGAGGAATGGGTTGTACTTCTTCAGCTCAAGACGCTCGGTGGTGTTCTTACGATTCTTAGTGGTGATGTAACGTGACATACCTGGAACGCCACTACCCTTCTGCTCAGTGCACTCGAGAATAACCTGTACGCGGTTACCCTTAACTTTCTTTGCCATAGTTTATATCTTGTAGCTTAAGATTATTCAACAACATAACCTGCATCCTTAAGGGCTGCAGTAATACCCTTCTTATTAATAGTACGAATACCAGCAGCTGAAACCTTGAGATATACGAAATCGTCAAGCTCAGGAACGTAGAACTTCTTAACCTGCAGGTTTACGTTGAAGAGACGCTTTGTGCGACGCTTAGAGTGTGAAACGTTGTTACCCGAACCTGCCTTCTTACCAGTAATCTGACAAATCTTAGACATTTTTGTAAGTTTTTGTTTTGTTTTTAATAATTCCCAACCGCCAAAAGGCGGATGGAAGCCACCTTTGCAAAACCGGACTTATAATGGAAACCCTGACAGTCGGGCGGTCCGATCTAAATGGTTGTTCTTAAGTTTGTTTTGAGTTTCACCCCTCAAAACGGCTGCAAAGGTATAACTTTTAAAGTTATTACGCAAGACAGGATCCTATATTCTTTTCGTTTTCTGTCAATTTTTCTTTCAATAAGCGCAAAGCGGCATCTGCAGATTGCAAAATTACGTCTTCTCTATCGCCTTCGAAGTGGTATGTTCGCGCCGTGATACCCATCGGCGTAAGCGCTGCCATGCACACCGTACCCACCGGCTTACCCGGTTCTGCACCACCAGGTCCTGCGATACCCGTCGTAGCCACTGCACAGTCGGTCCGACACACACGCGCCACGCCTTCGGCCATCTGTAGCGCCGTCTCCTCGCTCACCACGCCTCCACGGCTCACATCCACGCCGAGTACCTGCTCCTTCACGCTCACCGCGTAGCTCACCACACTTCCTTTGAAGTACGCCGAACTACCAGCAATCTGCGCAATCATCGAAGCGATCGTACCACCTGTCAGCGATTCGGCCGAAGCCACCGTCCAGCCTCGCTGGAGCAACAGCTGGCCGATCTCTCTACCGAGGTCCGTAAAACTACGTCGCGCAGACCTATCCATGGCTATACCTTTTAAATTTAAACAATTATAATCGTTACGACTTCTTCTGGCCCTGCAGATAAGGCTTGAAGTACTTACCCTGTGTCGACAATGTGAAGTCCCAATCCTCGATCAGCATTGGAGCCCACTGTGGATCAAAGCACCAGATGGTAAACGAGATGCCACGAGCGTCGAGGAAGTTGGTGATGGCAGGACCATAGTCATCGGTAGAGATGACAGGGATGTGCGAACCGCGATCGTTCTCATAGCAGTAACCGAGCTCGGTACAAACCACAGGATAGGTCTCAGCCACGTAGCCGTAGTCCTTCTGCCAGTTCTCCTCCCAGTTCTCGGTACGCTTCATCGGATAAGGATGTGACACGTAAGCCACATTAGGACGCTGGATAGGATCGGTAGCCACCGGAGTCAGGTCGTAGGCCCAGTTGAAGCCAGCGCAAAGACACACGGCATTTGGCTGGATGGCACGGATCGAGTCGATGATCTGTTCCTGCATCTCACGCCACTCACCCCAGGTGATCTCACCGAGGCCTGGCTGCTGATAGGTTGGCTCATTGACGAGCTCGTAGAGCGCTACGGTCGGTTCATCCTTATAGCGCTGAGCAGTGGTCTGCCAGAACTTGATGGTCTCCTCGAATGTGGTGTTATACATGTCGTTAGTATACTTCTCGGTGCGGAGGTTACCGATCGAATGCCAATCCATGATGACATACATATTACGCTCACGCGCCCACTCCACACCCTGGTCGTAGAGCTCGAAGGCCTTGTCCCATCCTACCCGATTGAGCATCGATGGATGAATGGCAAAGCGTACGATGTTGGCACCCCAGTCGGCCATCTCGTCAAAGTATCGCTCATTCCACATGCTGTCACCAACAAGCTTGATAGGATCGGCGCAACAGAGGCCACGGAAGACGATGCTATCGCCTTCTGCATTGACGAAGTGATTGCCGCTGACGCTGATGCGGCTCATAGCGGGGGTAGACTCCTCTTCCTGGTTCGATGCAGGACGGGTGGTGCAGGCGGTGACCAGCAAGGCCAGAGCTGCTACAAGATAGTGATGTTTCATAGATGGTTATTATTATCGTGATTAATTTATATTCTCCATGTACTCGATGGTTCTTTTCATCGTGTTACCGTCAGAGGTCTCGCGCTCGGTCCAGTTGCCGTGACCGTCGGTCTTGGTATAACGGAACGTGAGGGTCTTAGGACTGCCAATCGGCTTATGTACACCGTCATCACCTGACTCGAAGTCGATCTCCTGCTCCACGATGCTGATCAGGCGATTCTTCTCATCATATTGATAGGTACAGGTCTGGCCATAGCCTTCGCCAAAGCTCTCTTCCTTCAGCTTACGGCCATCGGCACCGACCTCATAATCTGTTGCACTCTCCAGGAAGTACTCGCCACAGATCTGGCCTTGTGCATTGCGCTGCATCCACACCACATCCACGATCATCTGCTCGCCTTCTGGATCGATCATACGTCGGGAAGGACCACTAGCACGGAAAGGATTGACGCCGTTGCGGAGCACCAGCGTGCCATTCTTGTCGAAGCTGAGCTCATCGCCATTCTCATAGCGAACGTGCTTGACAGGGCCATTAAGCTCGAAAAATCCAAGATCGGAAGACGAAGTTACCGACTGCTCGAACTGCTTCACGAGGCCGCGGTTACGAATGCTGTTGAAGAGGTTCATCAGGCGGAGGCTTTCGCGCAATACCTCCTCCTCATTGGCCACGAACTCCGTCACCTTGCTGTTGTCCTTCTTTTGCTTGACCACCGCATTGGAGGTGCAGAGCGTGCCATTGGCATTGAAATAGAATCGCTCCTCCTGATACATATCCATGGAATCCTCATAGCCAGGCGTCTTCTTAAAGCAGAACACAAGGTTCCCCGTCTCGGTGTCAAAGAGATATTCACTGGTCAATACTCCCTGTGCCGGTGCCTCCTTATAGTCACGCTTGGTGCGTACGAAGAAGAGGGAGTAGAAATCATTGCCACCATCCGTCACTACCGACATATTCTCCGTATGGTAGCTGTAGAAAGTCGTTGTCTCCTCCACAATACCCACACCACCCTCGGTAGCCGTATTGCGGATCTCCACGGTATTGACCTGATGTGGCTCCTCCTTCATCGCATTGAGATCCTGCAGCGCATCGGCATACATTTTACGGATCTCCTTGACGCGACCCTGTGCAAAGATGTCCTGACTGGCAACACTCATTGCGGTCAAAACTAAGAATAACAATAACTTTCTCATGACAAAAAAATCGTAACAACGCTGCAAAGATAATAAAAAATCCTGACAAAAACAAGGAATTAGGCCATTTTTTCATTATTCTACATAAAAAGAGAGAGATACCTTGCACTTACTAGGCGTAAGGAGATGAAACATACTTCATTTTTCGAGGGAAAAATTTGGAAATATCAAAAATTTTCACTAAATTTGCAACGTAAAAACTGATATTTGTCTCATCATGCTGATGGATATAGCAGAAAAGTACACGAATAGGACAAACAGAACCTCTGACATGCTATCCGTGTACACGAATAGGACAAACGAAACTCCAGACGTGCTATCCCAGTACACGGATAGAACAAACGAAACTCCGGACGTGCTATCCCGGTACACGGATAGGACAACCGAAACTCCAGACGTGCTATCCCGGTACACGGATAGGACAAACGAAACTCCAGACATGCTATCCGTGTACGCGGATAGCACAACCTAAACACTAACCATGCTATCCGCGTACAGGGATAGCACAAAACCACTTTAAGACAAGATGAAACCCTTCAAGACCTACACCTTCGACGAGTGCTACGTCCCCGTCAAGTATCACATCCTCATCGACGAGGAGAAAGACCTCCTCGCTCCGATTCCCGTAGAGGCGCTCCCCATCCCGGAGGTAGACAACAGCATCCTCCACGCCGTCCTGACCGTCTACATGTCCCGTCATCAGCTCAAGACACCCCGCGAAGTAGCACGACGCCTGAGAGTCGATGCACGCGAACTCAGTGGAGCCATCCACATGCTCACCGGCATGAATCACGAGGACTTCCTACGCCAGTATCGCCTCCGTGCCATCAAAGAGCTCCTCACCGACACAACCCTCTCCGTCCAGACCATCGCCACCCACTTCGGCTACTCCTCGATCCACGCCCTCAACCGCTTCCTCTCCGACCAGACCGCCGGATTGTCGGCCAATATGATCAGGAAACAAAATAAATGAATTACCAAGATTCCGCTATCTTTTTTTCTTGTATCGCCTCTTTTTCCGTAGTTTGATTTTCAAACTTCTTTGTTTGATATTTCTATGTGGCAAGAGCCTCTACTCCGATAGACGAGAGACTACTCATTTCATCTTTTCCCCTTTCATAAACAGCATCCTCTTGCATTCGTCTATACACTCTTTGGCATAGGCGATGGTCTCTGGATCTTCTTCCTTAGGAGCGTATTTCAGATAGAGTTCAAAGTTCTGCTGTTCTCGCTTATAGTCCTTCATTCTACGATAAGCTGCGCCCATTTGATAGTAGACATTAAAGCGGTCAGAGTAGATCTCGCAGGCTTTCTGATACCAGATGACTGACTTGCTATCAAGGTACTGAGCGGCATAGCTGTTGCCGATGTGATTGTAAAGATAGAAGAGCATGTCCTTGTTCGGCTGCATCAGTTCAATGGCGGTCTCAATATCTTCTGCACCCTGATCGTTGATCTCTACGACCTTCTTAAAGCGGTCATTCGCTGTCGTTCCTTCCAGAACTTTGGCCAAAGGAGAGCCTTCCTTCAGATCTGCATTATATATATGTGATAGTGTTATCGATGTCTCCACAGCACCGAAGCGAGAGAGGATTGTCGCGTCCTTCCAATCTGTCTGTTCTACAGCGCGATACAGCAAATCATAAGCCTCGACCATACGACCGACGCGGAAGCATGAGAGACCCATGTAGTAGTTTGTGGTCTTGCGGTCATCACCTTCTTCTTTGAGCTTCTCATACACTGCGATAGCCTCCTTGTGCCGATCAGCGCGATGCAAGGCGTAGGCCTTGACAGAGTTGATGGCAGAGTTCGTTGAGTCGATGGCACAATAAGCATTGAGATAGAGAAGCGCCTGATCAATAAGCGAGACGTTGATCAGCGTGTTGCAGAGCGTGGCGAGATTATTATAGTTCTCAATATTACGCTCTGCCACCATCATCTGATATTTGAGCGCAGAGTCGGCCTTCTCCATCTTCTCAAAACTGCGAGCCATGAGATAGAGATCTGCATCGAGCGTGTCTGGATAAAGCACGGAGCGACACAAGTCAATACTCTGCTGAAACTTTCCTCTATTATAATAGGTTTGAGCCAGATCTCGACGGATGGTATCGCTTGAATGTAGCTGGTTTGCCTGCTCGAGAAATTGCATGGCACGGAAGCTGTTGGAGTGCTCCATATAGTACTTGCCTTGCTCATAGAGTTGCTGCCAAGAGGCGTTCTCCCAATCTTTCTTCTCAATCAGATCAGCGTAGGCATTATGGCAGAGCATGAAAGAAAGTATATATAGTATGCATATAGATGAAAAGTGTCTCATAGAAGCATTATTTAGGGGCAGGAGACAGCCTCACGGTTACCTCCTGCTATTTGTGTCTTTTATTTAATTATGAGATTATTCAGGCGATCTGCTGATATTACTTCTTTGTAAGAATCTCAATCACGCCATTTTTTGCATCCGGATACTGATCCTTGTACTTATTGATGGTTGCGTCATCCTTATGGATCTGGATGGCCTCAATGGTTTCGGTTGGAATGCTCTTGAGGTCAAGGTCTGAGCTTAAGACTGGCTTGCCATCAACCAGGAAGAGCAAAGGACGAGATTCGCCAAATTTAATTTCTTTTGGAGAAGTCGAAGATTCACCGTGAAGTTTGAAAGTAACAGGGAGGAAATACTTCACCCTCACCGCTTCTCCATCCTGCTTGCCAGGCTTCCACTTGGGCATAGCAGCCAGCAAACGCTTTGCTTCTTCGGTCAGCAATGGATGAGGAGAACGTACCTCCTCGATGGTAGAGACAGAGCCATCTTTCTCGATGATGAAGCTCATCGTCACGCGGCCCTCAATGTCATTGTCAGCACATTCCTTTGGATATTGCATGTTTTCTGCAACGAACTTCATCATTTCCTGAGTACCACCAGGAAACTCTGGCTCTTCCTCGCAGACGCTCTTGACATCGTCATACGTGGCGAATCCATGAACTTCTAAAGCAGAAGACGAAGAACTGCTGGGGTCAGACTTTTCGAGCACCAGCTTACCAGACCAACCATCATGGTATGACAGACTGGTGATGTTCAGATTCCTACAGCGGTTCTTAAGGTCACTCACATACTTCATAGGTGTATTCTTGGCAAATGTGAGCGCCAGATGACCTTCCTTGCTGAAGATTTCCTTCAGATCCTCATCGGTCAAAGCCTTGGCCTGAATCGTGCCATTTTCGTCTATCAGATGAGCCGAATAACCCTCTACGCCCTCCTGAAAGACGATTGTGACGTAATTTTTAGGGTTGGAATCTTGGTCAACTGAGAATAAATCACTAACTTTGCACCCGGAAATCTCCGCAGAGAGAGCCGAGGCTGTAGGGGTGGCGAACAGCGCTACACTGAGCGCAGCTACTGGCACGGCAATGGCATACTTGGCACGTGCCCATGGATTTGATTTTTTCTTCTGCATCATCGTGATACGTTTTTTGATTGAACTTTGGTGCAGGCTGTTGGTAATTGATTGCAGTCGGCTACCAGCAGCCTTTTTTATTAATAGTAATTGATATTCACGTGCATTGACTCCCCCATCGAGCACCGCCTCATCGGCTTCGTACTCGTGGATGGCCTGCAGTTCTTCGCGCAACAGCCAGATGGCAGGATTGAACCACTGCATGATCAGACACACCTCGGTGAGGATCAGGTCGAGGGTGTGATGATTGGCGATGTGGCCGAGCTCGTGCATCAGGATGGCGCGCTCATTCTCCTGCAGATCCTGCTCATTGACTACCACGTAATGCATCCAGCTGAATGGTGAGACGGGATCTTTGGTGACCATCAGTCGAGCCTTGGCATGAGCAAAAGACGTTGGCAAAGGACGCTCCTCGCAACGACGGATCATGCGCCAGAGGCTGAGGTACGAGAGGAACGTGCGGAGTGCAAAGACGATAATACCGAGAAGATAGACGAGGATGAGGACCGCAATGACCTTCGTCCAGAGAGGTGTCTCAACTTCGGCAACAGCCTCTACCATAGCGAGTCCTGATAGTTCAATCTCTGCACTCCCGGTAACTTCTGAAGTGGTCTTCAGATTGAATTGCAGCAGAGGCAAGGCCATCGAACACAGCAAGAGCGTCACCAGCGCAAACCGATTGAAGCGATGGAAGGTATCGCGGCTCATCAGCAGCTTATAGAAGAGGTAATAAGCGGCCAGACAGAGCGCTGACTTGAGAATATAGGCAAAGAAGGTTCCCATTGTTTAGTGAGGAGTTAGGAGTTTCCTTTTTCCACTTGATTGATCAGTTCCTTCAACTCATCGATCGAGACATCTTCCTCCTTGACCAATGCAGAGATGGCCTTGACGTATGAGCCGTGGAAGTAGCGACTGATGACTGAGGTCAGCGTCTTCTTGTGATACTCGTCGGCCGAGACGGTGGCGAAGTACTGATAGGTGGTACCGAGACTCTTATGACCGACGTAGCCTTTCTCCTCGAGCGTACGAACGACCGTGGAGAGGGTATTAAAGTGAGGACGAGGATCGTCATAGAAGTTCAGCATCTCGCGGATGAACTGAGGACCATGTTGCCAGAAGATGTTCATGGCCTCTTCTTCCTTTGCAGTGAGTTCCTGTTTCATTTTTGTCGTTGTTTTTTGTTTGCTGGTGCAAAGTAACGACTTTTTTTAGTTACTGAACGAATAAATTTAGTTGAAAGAGATTTTTACTAACGAAATTTCTTAGTTACACCCGTATTTTGCTAACTGAATATAACAAAAACAGAGGCTGCATCATGAAGACACAGCCTCTGTTGGCTTATTATGAAGTAAAAATATATTTATGGGATGGTAACCCCTTCTTCTCTCAGGAGTCGCATCTTCTTTTCGATCATCTCGCCTGACGTCTGGCCGTTGTAGCCATGCATGGAACCGTCGGAAGCGACGACACGATGGCAGGGGACTTCGGGAGCGAAAGGATTCTTGCGGAGCGCCTGTCCTACGGCTTGTGCACTGCCACAGCCAATGCGGTGAGCGAGCTGGCCGTAGGTGATGGTCTCGCCGCGTGGGACGTTGAGAAGCTCCAGATAGACGCGGCGCTGGAACTCGGTGATATTGGTAGCTGAGAGGACACGCTCACGGATAGGACGATAGTCGGCGCGACGGTCTTTTTTGCCGTTGAAGGTCTTCTTCACTTCGGGGATTACCTCGTATTGCAATGGAATCTTGAAGGCTTCGAGACGAGGCTTGAGATACTGGATGAGCGCCTTCTTATTGAACTCGACGCCTGGCTCCATGACGACCAGCAGACGGGGGATCTGACCCATGAGCGGATGCTGTGCAGCGACACAGAGACAGTCGGCAATACCTGGCATGGACATGGCTACGTCCTCCACTTCGGCAGGCGCTACCTTGAGGCCACCGACGTTGATGAACTCACTATCGCGACCTGTGATGTAGAGATTGCCATCGGAATCGATCTGACCGATGTCGGACGTGACGATCTCTGTAGGTGGCTGCGGATCGTGGAGATAACCGCTCATGATCATCGGACCTGTGACAATGATGTGACCCTCTGCATCGAGACGGATCTTGGCATGCACCATAGTAGGGCCGACACAACCTTGCTTGCACACCGCCGGCTTATGGAATGGGAAGGTGCAGACGATACCCGTCTCTGTCGAAGCGTAGGTATTGTAGAAACGCGTCTGTGGCAGGAGTTCGCGGATCTGCTCCATATCGCTGGTGGCGATAGGTGCGGCACCGGTCTCTATGAATTCGATATTATTGACCAATGACAGGAGTCGCTCGCGGTGCAGCTGCATGAGCATGCGGATGGCCGAAGGTACGAGGAAGGTGGCAGTGCGAGGTGCAGAACCTAACGCCTGGAAGAGCGCTTCGGTGTCCTTGAGGCCTTCGAGCAGGTAGATAGTACCACCGACGACGATCATCGGGAGGACCTTGCTCCAGCTGCCGAAGTGATGGATCGGGCCACAGATGACGAAGGTCAGGCCGAAGTGAAAGCCTTGCGACTGGATGAGGTTGTCGGCATCGGCCATGATAGCCTCCTGGCTGAGCAGGACGCCTTTCGGCTTGCTGGTGGAACCCGTGGTAAAGAGGATGTCGCTGACGGCGGGATTGTGATAGTCAGGCAGATCGTCCATGATGGCATCGACCGGCACACAAATGGCTCCGACCTCGTGCAAGGCCAGGAAACGCACCAGATAGGCCACATCCTGCGAGGCGACGAACTTATAGAGCTGACCTGGCTGGACGTGCTCCTCGTCACGCAGGCGCTGAGCTTCTTCCGAGACTCGTGCAGAGAGTTCTGCATAGGTCACCACCTCACCATCGTGGATGATGGCGGGGACGGTGGGGTGCTCAATGGCGTGACGGTGGAGGTGGTCAAGGAGAGTCATTACTGCTTCTCTGCGAGCTTGCGCTCTACGAGTGCTACGAGAGCGTCGATGTTACGGAGGTTCTTAGGTGTAGCGTCACGTGAGGTGAGCTCAATGCCATACTCCTCAGAGAGAAGCATGAGGATGTTGGTGACGCCGAGGGAATCGAGCTCGTCCCAGAGGCGCTCTGACTCGAGGTCGACCAAAGGAAGGGCCTCTTCGAGGATGGAAATGATCTTTTCTTTCATATATGAAATAGATTTCAAATTACTAATTACGAATTACAAATTACTTTGTATTGAGGTCGAGATAGTCGCGTAGCGGTTTGTCGATACGGACGAGCCACTGGAAGACCATCGGAGGAATGAACCACGCCATGAGGACAACGACAGCCATGCCGATGATGGTGACTTCGGCCAGCGAGTGCATAGCTGGATGCTTGGCCAGGATGAGTGATCCGATACCGATGAGCATGATGAGCGCCGATAGCAGGATGCTACGCTGGTAGCTGACGAGGACCTTGCGGCCTTCGCGATAGTCGCGGATCAAGCCTTCGGTGACGAAGATGGTATAGTCGTCGCCTTGTCCGAAGATGAACGTAGCAAGGATGACGTTGACGATGTTGAACTGGATGCCGAGTAACTGCATCAAACCAAGGATCCATACCCAGCCGATGGCCATCGGGATAAAGGCCACCAAGGCCAGTTCGAGACGACGGAACGAGAACCAGAGGAACAGGAAGACGATGGCGCTACACGCGTATCCGATGTAGTTGAAGTTGTCAGACAAGGCGTCAGACACGCGGCTGTTGAGCGAAGCCAGGTCGAAGATGTGGTACTCTGGCAGAGTGGCAGCACCGGAAGCCTTAGGGAGCGACTGCTGCAAAGCCTCCTCGACATGCGAAACCTGATCAGCAGGAACGCAATACTGAGCCACGAGCAAACCAGGACGGACCATGCCGGTAAGGATGGTGCTGGTGAGTGGTTCGAACTCATTGTAAGGGAGCGGTGTGAGCTCGGTGGTAAGGAGTTCCTCGAACGGTGCAAAGGCCTCGGCTGAGAAACCTACTTCAGAGGCCGTCTGGACGAAGTTTGAGGTCAAGCCGGAAGAGTAACCATGCTGCTGCCAGAAGTCGCGCCACAGCGCAATTCTGCGCTCTTGTGTAGCTTGCGACGGAAGGAGATCGACAGGATTCTTCTGCAAGAGGAAGAGATCGGAGACTCCGGAAAGCGAGGCCTGAGCGGTCAGCTGTTCGAGCCCCAGGAGCGCCTCATCAGCCGTAACACCAGAGACGGAAGCAAAGACGGTATTGCCTTGTGACTGGCCCTGGATGTCGGACATATAAGCGAGGTCAGCGCGCTGACGATCGGTGAGATAGTTGATATGGTTGAGGTTGGAGTCGAACTCAGTAAGGAGACTGAACCAACCGAAGACAGCGGTGAGAACCAGCAACACGACGAGCGTGACACGCGACTGGATAAGACGCTGCGAGAGACGATCGAACGCGTGTACTTCGGCTTCGAGATTGACCTTGGCCGTAGTGACCTTGGCATCGAACATCGTCATGTGTGGCATGAACACCAGCACGAAAATGATGGTACCGATGAGCATGAGCGCGCTAAAGAGACCGAGGTCACAGACGGCAACGGCATCGAGCGGAACAAGCGTCAGGAAGGCGCCGACGGTGGTGACATTGCCTATAAATAAAGGTGCAACGAGTTCACGGAGCGTGAGGCGCGTATCTGGCTGATGCTGCTTGTGGCAGATGTAGTGCAGCGGATAGTTGACCGCGATGCCGATGATGATGGACGCGATGCCGAGAACGATGACCGAAACACTGTCGCGGAAAAGTCCTAAGAAACCGAGCGCGAAGAGGAAGCCGAAGCCGGTGGCAATGGCGATCTGCAGCAACGAGCGTAAGCTGCGGAAAGCGTAGAGCAAGAGCGCCAGGATCAGGATGGCAGAGATGGCGACGGCCAGGATGCTGTCATGCTTGATCTGCGCGGCGTTGGAGACGGCGATGACAGGAGAACCGATGACGGTGACTGCGATGTCGTGAGTGGCCTCCTCGGCCTGCAAGGCGGCGGTGGTACGCTCGAAGAGAGAGACGAGCTGCGCGTTGCCACTACTCTCACTGCTACCGAAAGGCGACGTGACTGTAACGATGCAGCGACGCTCATCAGGCGTGAAGATATAGCCGTCATACTGCTGGAACTGCAGCTCTGGCTGGAACTGACGGAGCAACGATGCCACACGGCCTCCGAGGCCTAAAGGATCGTGCTGGAGGACCGGCTGGACAAAGGAGCCAGCCAGTGAACCAAGCTGCTCATAATCGGCCTCCAAGCGATGACGAACAAGATCCGGATCGGCCTGCCAGAGGCTGTCGAAACGCTGGTAGTCAGCCTCATCGAGATAAAGCGGAAGATGCTCGTAGACGAACGAAAAGACGTCGAGCACCTGCGTGAAGTCGATCTGTGGCTGCCAGTCGGTGATCCATCCAGCGGTATCCTGTTCGGCCAGGAGTTCACCGAAGCGCTCTACGCCTGCGGTGACATATTCCTGCTGCACCTGCGTGGTGTCAGCGTGACTGAAGAGAAGTACGACACGGTTGCCGGCAGCTACCTCCTGATAGATCTGCATAGCCTTGCGATACTCTGCATCAAAAGGCATGAAGTCTGAGATGTCTTCCTTATAGTCGAGCCTCGTGACCAAGGCGCACAATGCAGCCACGACCACTGACAGCAAGAGCCAGAGGCGGGAGCGACGAGGCGCAAAATAGTCATAGAGACGAAGGAAGACGTTCATTTAGAGCTTGTCGTTATTGATTGGGTTGGCATAGATGCCGAGGAAGATCTCATGGAGTGCATCGAGGTCAGAGACAGCGTACTGCTCCTTCTGAGCCATCTTGTCGAGCGTGGCAATACGATCGAGGAAAGCCTGCTTCTCAGCCTCGGTATACATCGACTGATAGGTGGTCTGTCCATAGAGCATGTCATGTGCGATATAGTTGTTAGGCCACAGGCGATAGTGAGTGCGGATGCGCTGATCGATGATACGAGCCACCTGCTGGTGATACTCATTCTGTGTGAGGTCATTGAAGGCTTCGAGCTCGCTGCGCCTGATCGGTGGACACACCTCAAAGTGTACGCGGCCTTTGTCCTGCATGATGCCGGTGAGGATGCTGGTAATGTCTTCTCCTGGACGCTTGATGTACTTCTGGCTGCGGCTCATGTAGAGTTCGAAGGCCTTGAGGAAGTCACAACTCTCCCACTCGTAAGACACGCTGACAGGGACGATGTGCAGGCTGTCGAGCGAATTGATCTTATCGGCAGAATCACTGACCGAGAACATCTTGATGATACCCTGATCCGTACGGTCATTACCATCCTTGGTGCGACCATTGCGCTGAGCTATCCAGACGGACTGATGCTTGTCGCGGATGACGTGACGGATGTATTCGGAAAGATGCAGCGAACAGCGATAGAACTCCTTAGGAGTGCCACCACGCTCCACGCGGAACATCTTGTTGGACTTGCCGATATCGATGATCAGCGGTCCCGACATCAGGTTGGCGCCGAAGGTAATCTCGGTAGTCGAATAGCCATTGATATGAAGGACATTCTGCAGAAGGCTGGAGTCGAGGACGATGTCGCGATGGTTGGAGACATAGAGATAGGGGACATCATGCTCGATGTGTCCTAAGCCTTCAAACGAGAACTGCGAGATGCTGCGCTTGATGACCTGATCATTGAACTTCCTCATGACCTTCGTCTGGAACTCTTCAATGGTCTGGATAGAGCGCACCTCTTCGCGTACCTCCTGCACGCTACGGTCAGGAAATACGTACGAGGCGATGATCGGGAACCCATCGCTGGAAGCTATACGCTGCATGGCTGCAGGAATCTCCTCCTGGAAGTACGGACGGATATCGTCAAAGTTATTTGTCATAATTTGATTTGAACCATTGAATGAATTTCTCTTTCCAGACGATGCACTCAACGCTGGTTTTAGTAGAGTCGGCTCCGAAGCCATGTCCACCAGTCTTGAACTGATGATACTCATGCGGGACCCCTGCGGCAGTGAGCGCAGAATCTAGCATCTCTGAGTTATGGTAGTGAACGACAGGATCGTCGACACAGTTGACCAGGAACACAGGTGGCATGTCTGGACGGACGTGCAGTTCGAGCGAGAGGCTGTCCTGCCACTTGTTGCGCCACTTGCGATACTCGCCTAACAAGGCGCGACGTGAACGCTTGTGTGTCCAGGGATTCTTGCGGAGTGTCACGACTGGATAGACAGGAACAACGAAGTCCGGACGATTGTCGGCCGAAGTGAAGAACTCGGCTGCAGAAGTCACCAGATGACCTCCTGCGGAGAATCCCATCGCTCCTAAACGATGCGGGTCGATATTATATTCCTTTGCCTTCTGGCGAAGCTCAACGATGGCCTGCTGGACATTGAGCAAAGCGTCAGGATACTGATGACCTCGTATAATATATCTATAATGAGTGACAAACGAGGTGACACCCTGTACCGGATATTCGAGTACGAAGGCCGAGATACCTTGTGACTGCAGCCATTGAGCGACACCTACGCCTTCGGTCTTCATATCGTGCCAGGAATAACTGCCACCTGGACAGACGATGATGGCAGGAGTCGGATGGTCGGACTCAGCGAGGAAAGGGGTGAGACGTTGAGCGCTTAGCGACAGGCAATTGAGGAAAAGAACGAAGGCGAGTAGCAGGATCTTGATATCTTTCATCTTCATTCTTTTATTGCTCCTAAAATTACGTCCTTGCCAAGTACGGCCTCAGCGGTCTGGATGGCAGTAAGAGGTACGCCACAGATGCCATGGAGGTTGATACTCTGACCGGTGAGTAGCAGATTGCTGACTTTGGTCTGGATAGGCAGGTGCGAGAGGATGATGTTGTCGGCGTCCTTGCTATAGCCAAACATATTGCCTTCAGGGGTACCCAACCAATCACGGAAGGTAAGCGGTGTGGCGGCAAAGCTACTTACCACGGTTTCAGTGAAGTTGGGATAACGCTCTGTGACGAGAGCCGTGACGCGACGGATCTGCTCCTCACTCCACTGCTTATATTCGTCAGGCCGATGGCCGATGGTGCTATCCTCCCATTGGCGGACAGCGTCGAACGACATAGGACTGACAGTCATCAGCAATCGTGTGCCACGTGAGGTGACTTTGCCATCGGTCATGAAGAGCGCCACGCCTTGTGGCCATAGCTCGTTGTATTCATGCAGCTGCCAGAAACGCTCCTGCGAGCGCAAGATATAGACAGGAGACTGCAGCGCGTCAAAAGCGTCGGCCTTGACCTCATAATAGACCTTGAAGGCCGAGTAGCTGTTAGGGATGGAATGCAGACGTGAGACGTAAGCGCGAGGAAAAGCTCCTTCGCTACTCAGGCCGATGGTCATGGTAGGATGCAGAGACGATATATAGACATCGCCAGAGAACGCCTTGCCATTACAAGTCCTGACATACTGTATTACACGATTCTCGACATGAATCTCCTCGACAGCGTGGTTGGTCAGCACCTCTCCCCCATTCATGCGGATGACATCGGCCAATGCATCGGCCAGCTGCTGACTGCTCTTGCCGAACATGGAGGTGCCATTGATATAAAGTACGTTGATGAGCGCGTGCACGTAAGCCGGTGTCTTGTCCTTGAGGCCTCCGTAGAGCGTGCTGGCGAAGGCCATGAGATTGAGCAGCTGAGGATTGCTCGTAAAACGCTCCAGGAACGCTCCTACGGGGATTCCGAACGACTCATGGACTGCAGTACTGGTAGGCTGGCGAAGGTTGAAGAGATCAATCTTAGACGCGATGTCATAGATGGCATCGATGTAGCTGCGGATACCTGCTTCCTCCTCGGGGAATTGCGCCACGAGATAGTCAGCCAGACGCTGTCGGCCCTGTGGCAGCCTATAGACGGTCTGATTGTCGATGCCGATGATCTCTGCCATGCAGTCCTGTGGCATAGGGACAATATCGAGCTGATCGAGGATTCCTAAATAACGGCAGATGCGATGGAGAGAGCCTCCTGGCTGGAAACCTCCCAGGATATGCATACCGGTCTCATAGGTCATACCCTGGCGGACAAAGGTCTGCAAGCCACCGCCGATGACATGACTCTTCTCGAGTACCGTCACCGACACTTGGTTCTTGGCAAGTAAGGCGCCTGTAAACAGGCCTCCCAAACCTCCACCTATGATGATTGCTTTCTTCATTAAATAGTTTTATCTGATACGCAAGCTGCCGGGGCCAAGCAAGTTGCCACAAGTGATCATTGTACCTACCAGCACGCCTAAGATGCCGTGCGAATTGATGTTCTGTCCGACCAGCAACAGATTCGGTATGCGGGTGCGGTAGGGGATGCGACAAGCGGGTCCGGCATTGACATCCTTGAGGATGCCATACATCGAACCATCAGGAGTAGATGTATAGTCGCGATAAGTCAGCGGTGTAGCAGTATAGTAGCTCTCGATCTGACTGCGGATTGCTGGAAATTCCTTCTCCATACGGTCGAGGATCTTCTCTGCTTTCTCTTTCTTCCAGGCTTCGTAGTCAGCGCCACGATGGCCGATGCGCGTATCTGACCATTGCTCAAGCTCTGAGATGTTCATATAAGACAATACTACGCCACTCTGCGCGTAGCTGGTCTCCGCTTCTGGACAGAAATGCATGTAGAGATAGGCTGACGGCCAAGTCTCCACGTCGTAATCCTCACATCCCCAAGGATGGTCGGCTCGATAACCGTAGAAGTTGCTGTTCATATACGGCATGGTTCCGTCCTTGAACTTCAGATACAAGGAGAAGACCGATGGCGTATTAGGGATCGCTGCGATACGCTGACGATAGGCCGGACGTATCATCGAGGTATCGAGCAATGGCAGGAGAACCTGAGGATGGATGGCGCTGATGACGACATCGGACTGAAGCAACTGTTCGCCATTGATCTCCACACCGGTGGCATGAGTAGCGTCGCAAATGACTCGTGTGACTTTGCTACGCGTCAGTACACGACCTCCGTAACGCTCGATGGTTGCAGCCATAGAGTTGGCCAACTGATCGCTGCCACCGCGGAGACGGAAGGAACTGCGATTATAGAAGTCCATGAGCTGTGCATGTAGTGAGAAAGGAGTCTTATCCTGTATACCTGCATAGAGTGGAAGATCGCCACACAGGACGTCGCGCAGATGAGGATCACGGACGGTCTCATGCAACACCTCTCCCATCGACGCCAACTGATACCGCATCAGTATATCAGAGTCCTGTGCAGACTGCATCTGGCTCAAGCCACAGACGTCGGCCACCTGCTGCACGGTATCGAAGTATCGTGTCAGACTATCGGCCTCAGCAGGAAACTTCTGCAGCATCGTCTCAATGAAAGCTTCGCGACCATTGGCAAAGTAGAAGCGCTCTCCAGCCAAGGAAATGATGTTATAAGCTGCAGTATCAAGACGACTCAGCTGCACGTCAGGAAGGATCTCCAAATAGTCGAAGAGCTGATGCAGCACCTGACCAGGATCAGCGCTACCGACGAAGTGCATGCCGGTCTCGAAACGGACACCTCCACGTGAGAAACACTGGAGGCAACCGCCGATCTGAAAGCCTTGTTCTAGCACAGTAACATCATAGCCATTCTTTGCGAGAATGACTCCAGAGGAAAGACCTCCCATGCCGCTACCGATGATGATGGCTTTCTGTCGCTGCATATTATTATAAATGTATAGATGCTGACTTATATAGATGCCGATATTTGCTTCTTCTCGAGCTTCTGCTTATATACCTGTCGCCAGGCGCTGGTACGCTCCTGATAGGTCTCTCCGAGGTTTGTATCACCAGCCTTGACGCGCTCTCCTACTTCGACGGTAATCGTGCCAGGCTGCAAACAGAAATCATTCTTTGGCAATACACGGCCAGGACCATCGAGGAAGACAGGAACGATATCTGCACCAATACGCTCTGCCAGATAGAAGGCGCCACGATGGAAGCGAAGGACTTCGCAAGTAGCAGAGCGAGTACCCTCAGGGAAGATCAGTACCGAGTAGCCACGCTTAAGCAAAGAAGCGATCTTTGGCTCATTGGCCTCCAATCCGTCCGCGGCTGGATAATACTCCAGGTAGTGGATAATCGGTGCGTAGAGCGGGAAGTTCCATACCCACTGATTGGTCATAGCTACGATACGCGGAGATAGCATCAACGTGCAGAGCAGATCGAGGTGCGACTGATGGTTGCAGATGATCACAGCCGGCTTGGAGAAATCCTCGTTTGATGCATTCTTGACGATGACCTTGGCACCAGGAATATGACGTGCACACCAACGGAAATAGCGCCAGATCAGGACGTGAAACTGCAGCTTGCGCTGATCGTCATGCGGCCATATCAAACGATAAAACAAGGCCATAGGTATGGCACCCAACACAGCGCTTAGGAGGAACACTGTGAAGGCATATATCGTGATGAGTTTTCGTTTCAATCGTTGCACGTAATATAAAATATGTAATCCGTACGAAGCCGCACGTAATTAGTAATTTGTAATTAGTAATCCGTATTACCGCCTCCTTAGGCGATAATACGCCATCATCCACCATCCGAACAAGAAGCTGCTGAAGAACAGAATCGTATTGAGGATAAAGATGCGGACAAAGTCCTTGCACGGACGGAAATGTGTGACACGCTCCTCTCGTGGAGGATAGTAGACGCGGATAGGCGTTGAGTCGAGCTTCACTCCATGCCATGCGGCAAAGACCATGAACTCCAGTTCGGCCTCATAGCGAGCCGTGATAAGGTTGAGTCCGTGCAGATGATGCAGTGGATAGAGACGATAGCCTGTCTGCGTATCTGGCAGACACTGCCAGGTCTGGAGTGCGAACCAGAAGTTGGAGAAGTAGTTGGCAAAGGTATTGCCTCCTGGCATGTTCTCCTGCTGCAGCTTACGATTGCCTACGATGATCACGTCTGGTCGTCCTGCTGCGATATTCTCCTTCAGTTTCGATACGAAGTGTGGCAAGTCCTCTGGATAATGCTGACCGTCAGAGTCGATGGTAATCGCATAATCAAAACCTAATTCCTTCGCCTTGCGGAAACCGGTACGCAAAGCATGTCCTTTGCCTTGGTTCTGCTCATAAGTGACGATATGGAGCTCCTTATGCTGCTGGAGAAGCGAGAGCGTATCATCGGTCGAACCATCATTGACCACCATGATATCGGCAGAGAATGGCAGAAGACGATCGATGACCTGCAACACCGTGGTGTGGTTGTTGTAGGTCGGAACGATCACACAGATCTTCAGGTTTTTCAATTCTTCGCGAATATCCATATCGTGGTTTATGCAGTATGAGTCAAAAGAGAATTATAACGTGTGCAGCAACAGCGACATCTTAGTGTAGGTGGTCTCGTCCTTGACGATGTCAGCGTTGATATGCACCTGCTGGTCCTCCTCTTTCTTGATCTTGACAGCAATGTCGAGGTCAAGCACCTCATCTGGTTTGATGACCGAGAGGAACTTCAGGTTGACGATCTTTGCAATCTCTACCTCATGTTTTTTCCAGACAGAGAACATTTCCTGCACCATCTGCACGATGCAAGCGCCTGGCATGATAGGTTCGCCAGGAAAGTGCGCCTTGAAGATGACGCTGTCTGCATTCAGACGGATCTGAAAGCGGACGGCCTCGGCGCTCTCCTCAGGGATAGAGACGATCGTATAGAGATTATCAAGAAAGATCATATATATATTAATGTGCAATAAAGTAGCATCCTAACATGATGAGACAGATACCTACCCATGCAGATGTCGAGATCTGCTCATGGAAGATCAGCATCGCAGCAATCATGCCAAAGATATAAGCCAGCGATGACATCGGATAAGCCAAGCTGAACGGATAATGCTTCAGGATGTATGCCCATAGTACGGTAGCTCCACCGAAGCTGATTCCACATGCCAACCACCACCAGTTCGTGGCTTGTGACCACACGAAACTCCACGACCACTCTACTTTCGGCATGTGCTGCAGAGCGATCTTGACCAGTACCTGGCCACCAGATAAAAGGATGGCCTGAAGGATGGACAACGGTAGCAGTGAATAGATGGAAGACATTTTTAGTGAGGAGTGTGGAGTTAGGAGTGAGGAGTACTTTGCTTCGGTGATTTAATTAATAACCAGTTCACGCAGTGGAGTCTTTCCTGCAGGGATTGCCTCCTCTGTCACCAGCAGATAAGCTTCGTTGACAGCTGTAGGAACTGAGTCATGCAGACCTACCAAAGCGCTCTTGATCTGACCTTGCTGCATCAGCATCCAAGCATCGAGCATGGCCATACGGAGTGAATCCTCTCCTTGCGAATGGGTATTGTTATAGCCATGATTCTTGGTGTTGATGGCAATCAATGAACCGATGGTGTTATGTGTCGACTGCATGAATGGTGTCGGCTTCAGCAATTGTTCGCCTCCTGTCAGCATGTCGCGAAGGAAGGTCTCTGAGCTCTCTGCATTACCCCACGCTGTACCTGTGATGATGGCATCTGGCACAAATGCAACACCTTCTTCTCCTGCATCGCGCAAAGTCTGGATAGACACAGCCATCGTACGCTTCAGCATAGGACCTAAGCGACGAGCTTCGCCTGGAGTCATGTAGAGCTTGAAGTTCGGATCAGCGTCTTCAGCGGAGAGCTTTTGCTCAGAAAGTACAAAGACTTTCTTGAGTGAGGAGTGAGGAGTGAGGAGTGAGGAGTTGTTAGTGCTGCTATCGAAAGCATAAGAGTCAATAGCCGAGAAGACCATCGAGCTATCGTTGCCACCAAAGCCGAATGCATTGCACAAAATGTGACGCAAGCCTTGTGATGGCAGAGCTGTCTCTGTGGTCACTGGCAAAGGTTCTCCTTCGATACTCTTAGTGCATCCCAAGCTCACTGGCATGAACTGATGCTGTAATGCTAACAAGCAGAAGACAGCTTCGATGCTACCAGAAGCCGAGGTTGTGTGACCCGTGAAACCCTTGGTGCTGCTATAAGGTGGCAACGCTGGCTGATCGGCAAAGACACGATGCATGGCCGTGAGCTCTGACGGATCATTGTTTGGCGTACCCGTACCATGTGCATTGACATAATCAATGTCCGATGGCTGCAATCCTGCCATACGGATGGCCTGCGACATAGCGCGATAAGCACCTTCGCCATCTTCTGACGAAGCTGTCTGGTGGAAGGCGTCACAAGCGTTGGCATAACCGCTGACGATAGCCAGAGGCTTCGCTCCACGACGCTTGGCTGAGCTTAGAGTTTCGATGACCAGGAAGCCTGCACCCTCTCCTAAATTCAATCCTGCACGCGTCTCATCGAAAGGACGACACTGTGCATGGTCGAGGATCATCAGCGTATTGAAGCCATTGAGATGGAAGCGTGAGAGCGACTCCGTGCCACCTACCACGGCCTGTTCGTACTGACCCGTCTTGATGAGGTTGGCACCAATCTCAATCGCATTGAGCGCAGAAGAACAAGCGGTACTGATCGTATCGAGCAAAGCAAACTTACCGAAGCCACGAGCGATCTGCTGCGTGTTACTGCCACAGTCGGTCTTAGCCTCGAGCATCTGCTGCATCATCTGCTCATGCTCGGTGCTGGTGAAGAGATTCTCTCCACGATCCATACCGGCTACAGTGGTGCCAGAGATCAGTGGCATACGGCCATCGAGCTCTGCGATGAGCTGCTGATCAACATCGAGCATACCCGCCTCAGACAAAGCCTCACGCAAGGCAAGACGAGCCATCAGCGTCGTACGGCAAAGCTCCTCTCCCCCATCGGCTGCCACAGCTACCTGCTGCTGCATCTCCTCGTTCGAGAGTTTCACTTCGCCGACTGGCAACTCATGATGTTCGGTCTGCAAATAGCGGACCTCGCCGATGCCAGAGCGCAACGACTGAAGTGCAGACAAGGTCTCAGCCTTGCCTACACCAATGGCAGACACTACGCCTGCGCCTGTGATGACAATAGGTTCGTTGATCACTTAATTATGAATTCTCAATTATCAATTATGCTCCGAGCTTGCTCGCGCGCACCGCAGGAAGCAATGGAAAATTACTTCTTGCGGTTAGCAGCCACATACTCAGCCATAGCCTTGACCGACTGGAATACAGCCTTGCCTTCAGCTGGAGTCTGGAACTTGATACCGTAGAAGCGCTCGAGCAATACGATGAGCTCCAATGCATCGATGCTATCCAGACCCAGGCCTTCGCCAAAGAGTGGAGCCTCTGCATCAATGTCTGCTGGGGTAAGATCCTCCAGGTTGAGAGCTTCAATGATCTGCTCCTTCAATTTTTCAATCAATTCTTCCATGAATTATAAATATATTATGTATTAATTATTGTCTATTATATAGTCCCAGATGCGCCTCAAAATGATTCTCATCCTCGCACTCGAGCCATCCTCCCAAGACCGATGTTGTCATAGGATCGGCAAATGCCTGTGCGATGAGTTGCTGCATCAGTTCGTCGTTCGGTTCTTCGACCACCAGGAACGTCGTCTCGCCATGATAGTGATGACGGATAGCAATCTCGCCAGTCACGATGTTTGGCAACGTATAGACGAAATCAGCAGGACTTGGAAAATAATCGTCACCCTCTTGTATCGTCAGCTCATACTTGCGATCAGCAGCCAACGAAGCGCTGCGGTTGATCAGTACGATGGCTCGATCCTCACGCTCCACGAAATGCTCCTCATCGACCTGCTGCAGCAACAGTTCTGAAGCAATAAAGCCTAAGCGAGCCAAAGGATCCATCTTATAGAACTTCGGATAGTCACCGACATGCTGCTTGTAGAGAGAGGCCAAGTATTCGCGACCGCTCTGCTGCACATCTTTCGACGTAATAAGAATCTCAGCTATCTGCGTCATACCTCATCTCCTTTCTTAAATAAAGCTGCTGCATTACAGCCACCGAAACCCGACATCAGCTTGATGAACTGACGCTTGTCAGTAGCCACGTGCTGACCAGAGACATACAGTTCTCGACTGGTACCACAAGCGCTGTAGCCTCGTGTACCTGGCACCCATCCTGCATCGATGGCATGCATAGTCAGGATGGTCTCCAGCAAGCCTGCAGCACCCATCGTATGGCCATAATAACCTTTGAGACCACTGACAAGTGTCTGGCTCATACCTTCACGGTCGATAGCCTTCGACTCCATATCGTCGTTATAGAGCGTTGCTGTGCCATGTGCAGAGATACAGGCGATACGCGAAGCATCCTCTCCCTGCATCACCTGATGCAAACTGCGATAGCTACCCTCTGCAGTCTTCGAAGGACCAGAGATGTGGAAGGCGTCATTGCGGACAGCTCCTTTGGACAATACCCACTCCTCGGCTGCAGCTTTCTCCTTATTAATATATATAATGGTAGCTGCTGCCTCACCTAAGTTCAGACCGAATCGATCTTCATCAAAAGGACGGCACTCCTCCGTAGAGACCGCCTTGAACGACTGGAAGCCAGAGACGATGAACTTGCTCTGGATGTCGCAACCTGCCACGATAGCCACGTCATACGCTCCACTCTCCAATAGTCGCTGAGCCAGAATCTGCGCCGACAAACCACTGATACAGGCGTTCGAGACCGTCACAGGCTGAGTAGTGATGCCAAAGTGCTTAGCCAGATGCTCTGCCGTCTCACCCATTCGCTCTCCGTCAGGACCCGTAGTGTTTCCTTTGGTCGATGAGAGTACCAGCACCACTCGTGAGGACGTAACGTCAAATCCTGGCACCTGAGACAGCGCCGCAGCAATGGATTGACGAAGTGCACCTTCATAAGAATGCTCCTCCAGCTGTCCTGGCGCAAAGAGCGAAGCCATGAAAGCCTCGGGGATATTCCATCGCTGATAGGTCGTAAGCGCCGAACGATACTCCTGCACGGCATGCAGGTTCTCTTCGGTCGTCATCCCTAAAGGTGACAGAATATTATCAGCTATCTTAACGATCATACGGTTTTCTCACTCAACGCAATCTTCATCTCTCCCTCTGCCAGCAGCGTACCATCCAGCAGTCGCACCTCTCCGTGTGCCAATGTCAATCCAAACGACGAACTAAGCACCTCGATACGCGTCTCGATGGTCTCTCCTACCTTTGGCAGCTGCACGATTTCCAGGTTTCTGACAGCACCGATGAAGCCGATGTTGACATCCTTGTGCAAGATATACTTATTGATATATCCGATACGCGCTGCACAGGTCTGTGCGATATTCTCCACAATGCCACTGGCCACAAAGACACCATTCTGGCAGAAGATGTTATCCTCAGTGATCTGGAATCGCGTAGAGGTGACAACCTCGTCATAATGCAGCAACTGGCTCACCATGATAAATGGAGCTCGCTGTGGCAGGATGCCGCCAATGGGGATCTGAAGGAATTCCTCGTCTGTCATGCTTTCCAGAAATCAAAATAGTTAAACCATTGTGTCGGATACATCTTCACCACCTTCTCCAGCTGACGAGCGAACTCATCGGCCAAAGCCTGCTGACGGACACTCTTCTTCGTGAGCAGTTCAGCATCGACCTGCTTATAGCCTTCGGACAGATCCTTGATCATGATATGATAGGTCTGCCAGTCCTTCTTAAAAACGAAGACGGCCAACGCTGCACAATCACGCGCCACAGCCAGAGAGAATGGACCCAACGGGAACTTGGCATCCTGGCCTAAGAAGCGACAGGTAAGCGCCTTCTGCGAACCGAAGATACGGTCTCCTGGCATGCTCACGATACCACCATCAGCCAACGCTGTATTGAGCGTGAAGATATGGCTCATATCCGGCATCACTGGCACCATGTTGATGTTGTTGGGTGCAAAGACCTTGCTGCGGTTCTTCATTACCGTCTCGGTCTCTCCCAGGAACACCAGCGCGTGCATCTGCTTCTTCTCGCACTTAAGCGAATAGCCTGCCAACTCGTAGTTACCTGTGTGCGAACTCACCTGCACGAATCCTTCTGGTTTCGATTCTACCAGTTTCCAGAGGTCGTCATAACCATCCATCTCCAAGCGGAACTTCCGGCCTCCATAGACAGCAAAGCGGTCGATGATGATCTGTCCGAAACGGAAATGGTTGACGTAGACGTGCCAGAAAGCCGTGAGTGGCGACTCACCGAAGCGCTGACGAAAGAAGCGATACTGAGCAATATAGCCGAAGTGAGCAAAGAGCATGTAGAACGGTACGATCAGCGCTACAAACGCGTAGACGATTCGCTGATCGGTATGGCCGAGGATGCTCACCAGAGAGCGCTGCATCCAAGGCATGCCGCCTGTCGTTCCTTTCCACTGGCTATGCTCAAGTGTCTCTGCCATGCGTCAGAATTATTTGTTGGTGTGCTGCTCGATGTAGTCGCAGAACTGTGCGAGAGTCTCTACTCCAGCCATCTCCTCAGTCTTGATACGGAAACCGAAGGTACGATCCACAATCACCACGATGTCTACGAGGTCAAGGCTATCGATACCGATATCCTCGCGCAGACGTGCTTCTGGCTGGATCTTCTCTTCGTCAATCTCCAAATCCTCCATGAGGAAACCTTTTACTTTCTCTTCAATTTCTGAACGTAACATATTTTGTTTCTTTTTTATTATTCTTCCTATTTCCAAGGGATTGGTTTTTCCCTTTTCCTTTTTCACTTTTACTTCTTAATCCTGCAAACCATGATCGAATGACCCTGGCCTAAGTTGTCATGGATGGTCTCCACCTCCATACCTGCAGCCTCCACGCAAGCTTTCATATCCTCTGTGTTATACATCTTGGAGTTACCATTGGCCAATGCCGTGAAGTAGAGGCTGGTCAAGGTGAGACAGAGTGCAGCAGGCTCATACTTCTGGCGATCCCAGAGGGTCTCCATGATATAGAGACGACTATCGGCATCCATGATCTTGGCAGCACGCTGCAGGATGCTGGTAATCTCCTCACAGCTGAAACAGTCGAGGAACTGAGACATCCAGATCACATCATAGTGCTTGTCAGTCGGAAAGGCTGCATTCGGATCGAGCAGGTTCATACCGATGCCATTCACACGATCAGCTCCTGGCATCCCCTTGGTGGCCTCCTTCATCAATCCGATCTGCTGTGGCAGGTCTAGGATGGTTACCTCTACCTCAGGATCGTAGTTGACACACTGCATTGACCAACGACCCGTATTACCGCCGACGTCGAGCAACGTACGTGTCTTATTCTCTTTGAATACGATCTTCAAAGCCTCAGGGAATGAGCTGTCGCTATAGAAGTGATCGAATCCGAACCATGACTTCTGTACCTGCGGAGGTAACGAAGAGAGGCCTTCGTAGAGTGTCGGCCAGTCACCGAAATGCTTCAAGCCAGCAGGACGGCCTTCCTTGAGCGCTTCCTCCAGCAGGAACCAGCCTTCGTAGTTGACATCGTGATTGAAGTCAAGGTTGACCTTCGTAGCAGGATCAGCCAACAGGAACCAACCAGCTTTAGAGAGGCGGAAACGATCGGTCTCAGGATTGACGAGGATGGTGCCAATGCAGAGCGAAGCCTCAAGCAGACACTTCACTGCATAGTCCGAAAGACCCGTCTTCTCCACGATCTCTGGTCGTGTCATACCAGTCTCAGAGTCTCGCAGCATATCCATGATGCCGAACTTAACCATCAGGCGCGAAGCCTGGAAAATCACAGGACCGAAAGCAATAAACTCTGCCAGACGCTGAGCGTCACGAGCACTCTGATGCTCCGAAGTGTAGAGTTTCTGAAGGGCAGGTGATAAATGCATATCTTAAGTTTTTTAATATCCGATGAACTTATTCCTCGTATTTCCTAATTACAAGCGCTGAGTTGGTTCCTCCAAAGCCGAATGAGTTAGACAACACGGTATTGACCTCCGTCTCGACCATCTCCTTAGCGATGTGCAGTTTCTCGCTGTACTCGTCAGGATGCTCGAAGTTGATGTTAGGAGCCACAAAGCCTCCCTGCATCATCAGGATCGAATAGACGATCTCCGACGCTCCTGCCATCCAGCACTCATGACCGGTCATAGACTTGGTCGAACTGATCCAGGCCTTCTTGCCATCGAACATACGTCCCAGAGCCATCGCCTCGAGCATATCGCCTTGTGGTGTAGAGGTTGCATGTGCATTGACATAGTCGATGTCATCTGGTGTCAGGCCTGCATCGTCGAGAGCGCGCTGCATAGCGTTGAGCGAACCTTCGTCGCTTGGATGCGAGATACCTCCTCCACCATTCGAAGAGACGCCATAGCCTACTACCTCTGCCAGGATGTTAGCGCCACGCGCCTTGGCATGCTCCAGTTCCTCAATGACGAGTGCTGCTGCCCCACCACTTGGCACGAGACCATCACGGTCACGGTCAAAAGGACGACTGGCCTTCTGAGGCTCATCGGTACGGATTGAGAAAGCATTGATGGCATCAAATGAAGCCATCGAGAAATAGTTGCATTCCTGAGCGCCACCAGCCAGAATGATATCCTGCATACCCTGACGGATCATCATATAGGCCAGGCCGATGCTGTGTGAACCACTGGCACAAGCCGCGCTGACAGTAAAGTTGACGCCACGGAATCCGAAAGCCGAAGAGAGGTTCATCGTGACGGTAGAGTTCATCGACTGGAACACCAGGCTGCGACCCAACATCGCAGTGTCATGACGGTCATCCATGATACGACCAGTCTCGATCACTGGCTTTGCTGACGAGTCATTGCCAAAGATCAGTCCGATTTCATTCTTGTCAATATACTCCGCATCGATACCAGCCTCCTTGAACGCCTCCAGGCTCGCCATGTAGGCAAACTCAGCAGGCTCAGAGAAGCTGACACGCAGACGACGGTCGAGCAACCCTTTGAGATTAGGTTTCTCGACGATACCCGTCAACGGTGAGCGATAGCCATAGTGTATGCGGTCAGGATCGATGCCGATACCCGACTTACCTTCTCGCAACGACTGGCTGACGGCCTCCTTGTTCGTACCAAGGCAAGACCAGATGCCTGCACCTGTAATTACAACTCTCCTCATATTTTATCGACGTTGACGACGTGCTTGTTCCTCACGCTGCTTCTTGAGCTGCTCCTGCTGCTGGCGCTGAATCTCCTGCAGCTTAGCGGCCCAACCAGTAGCTTTGCTGGCCTTGGCTGGCTTCTTAAGGTTTGCCTTGAGCTGCTCCAGGATCTTATCCTCGTCCATGCTCCAACGGATAGCATAGGTGATGATGATACCGAGGAGAGTACTCAGGAAGTAGTAGTATGAAAGACCTGCTGAATACTGGTTCAAGAAGAAGAGGAA
Organism: Bacteroidales bacterium; assembly: GCA_045639585.1. Classification (GTDB taxonomy): domain Bacteria; phylum Bacteroidota; class Bacteroidia; order Bacteroidales; family UBA3663; genus Liminaster. The sequence continues at coordinate 6,719 of JAZUDJ010000079.1, read as the reverse complement.
CATCAGTGGCATGAAGTACATCATCATCTTCATACCTGGCATAGCCTGCTGGCTTGGGTTCTGCTTCTGCATCAACCAGGTATAGAAAATATTGGTGATGGTCATCAGTACGCAGAAGAGCGAGAGATGATGACCGAAGATCCAGTTCACAACAGGGATGTTAGCGTCCCAGGTGAGGAATGCATCGTAGGTCGAGAGGTCATCGGCCCACAGGAATGGCTGGTGACGGAGCTCGATAGAGGTTGGGAAGAAGTAGAACAAGGCAATGAGTACTGGCCACTGGATCAGCATTGGCAGACAGCCACCCATCTGATTGACACCCATCTTGCTATAGAGCGCCATGAGCGCCTGCTGCTTCTCCATTGCCTGCTCCTGATCAGGATACTTCTCGTTGATGGCCTGTACCTCTGGCAAGCGCTGTGCGATACGCATCTTAGCCGAAGCCTTGTATGACTTGTAGGTCATTGGCAAGGTGACAAGCTTGATGAAGAGGGTCAACAGGAGGATGATGATACCGTACGATGGAATCCACTTGTCCATGAAGTGGAAGAGTGGGATGATCACCCATGAGTTGACGTAGTGTACGATGAATCTCCAGCCGAGATAGAACGAGTCCTCCAGATCCATGTCCTCGTTGGTCTTGCCTACGAAAGCAGCTGCAGGCTCATTCATATCCGAGAGCTTCCAGTAGTCCTTAGGACCCATGTAGAGACACATTGGGATGGTGGTCTCTGCGCTCTTCATATCGACCTCAAACTCCAGGTTCTCAGCTGCATATTTCTTAATTACGTTCTCGTCTGTCTCCTTAGCAACAGGTTCGCTGCGCAGACGGCCTGCAGTGAAGAGGTCGTTGGTGACGAGCATGGTGCTGAAGAACTGGTTCTGGAATGAGATCCATGCCATACGGCCGTCCAAGGTCTCATCGTCAGACGAAGTGCTTGAGAGGTCGTTGGTCGACTGTCCCTGATACTTGTAGTAGAGCTGCGAGTAGCGACCCTCGAAGTCACGACCGAGCTCGGTACGTGGCAATGACTGATACCAGTTGAGCATCAGGGTGCGATCGTTGATCATTCGCTCAGCGTTCTGCAGCTTGAGGCTGTACTCTACAAGATAACTGTCAGCAGCGGTGAGACGGTATACGAACTCGAGCGATGCACCTTCATCGGTCTTCAAGCGCATGGTAGCGCTCTCTGCGGTGACGTTGACTGGCTCGAAGTAGAACTTGTCGGTATTGAACGTTCCCTTAGGAGTATTGATCGTGTAGTACAGCTCGTTGTTCGAACCGTCAAAGAGCTCCAGTGTGTTACCCTGATAGTCGTCGTACTGCTTGAGGGTAGCAGCCTTGATCTGGCCACCCTTGGTCGAGATCTGCAGGCGAAGCACCTCATTCTCAAGGGTTACGATCTGCTCCTCACCCTGTGTAGCTGCTGCGAGAGCGCCATAGGTCTGGATGAGACGTACGTTCTGAATGCTGTCCTGTGCGGCTACTGCAGCGCTGTCCATAGCGTTGAGTACCGTACTGTCGTTCATGATCTTGGCCAGTTCGGCCTGTGCTACACTGTCAACCACAGCCTCACGCTGTGCCTGTGCGATAGAGTCCTGATAGCGACGCTGAGCTTCGATCTGCTCAGGAGTTGGCTGATTGATCCACATGTACCCAAAGAAAAGGGCGCAAATGAGCAATGTACCGATTAAAGAATTCTTGTTCACTTTATTATCTATTTATTTATTATTTTAAAACAAAAATTGCGCGCAAAGATATAAATTTTTCTTGAGAAGACAAAGTTTTTGCCATATTATTTTGCCAAATATCTGATTTTTGACCGTTTACTCGACGACTCTGTTCACCGAAATTTGCTTTTTTCAGGATTATTTCGTACCTTTGCAGCAGAAAAATTAAGTTATGGAAATCAAGAAAGCCGAATATCTCATCAGCAATACCGACTGGCGCAAATGTCCTGACACGAAGCTTCCTGAGTGGGCCTTCATCGGCCGCTCTAACGTAGGCAAGTCATCGCTCATCAACATGCTGACCAATCACAGCGGCCTGGCCAAGACCTCATCGAAGCCTGGCAAGACGCTCCTGATCAACCACTTCACCATCAACGACAGCTGGCACATCGTCGACCTCCCTGGCTACGGTTATGCCAAGATCAGCAAGGTAGCGCTCGAGAAACTCGACCGCCTCATCAACGGCTACATCCTCAACCGTCAGCAGCTCACTTGCGTCATGCTCCTCATCGACAGCCGTCACGCTCCGATGAAGGTTGACCTCGACTTTATGACCATGCTGGCCGAGAACGGAGTACCTTTCGCCATCGTCTTCACCAAGCTCGACAAGATCAGTCAGCGCGAGTGGGCCAAGAACTACAAGACCTACTGCGAGCGTCTCAAGCAGGACTGGGAGGAGCTTCCTCCGATGTTCGCTACCAGCGCAGAGAAGAAGACGGGACGCGAGGACGTGCTCAACTATATCGAAATGGTTAACAACTCATTATGATGCCAGCGCTCTGCTTCGCCATCATCGACTCCAACACACTCATGTGTCTCGGCCTCCAGCAGATCCTCACGGAGATGCTACCGATGGTCGAGACAGAGGTCTTTGCGTCCTTCCACGACCTGGAGAGTCAGGATAAGGAGCAGAACCATTTCCTGCACTATTTTGTCTCCTCGCGCATCTACTTCGAGCAGACCACCTTCTTCCGTCAGAACCCTAAGAAGAGTATCATCCTGGTCAATGGCGACATGCAGATCAGTGGCATGCACACGCTCAACGTCTGTCAGAGCGAACCGATGCTGATGCACGACCTGCTCATGCTTCGCAACATGGGTAAGTCGCCTGTCCTGCCACCAAACACAGCAGCAGAGCACCGTGAGCAACTCCTCTCTCCTCGCGAGATAGAAGTCGCCATCCTCCTCTGCAAAGGCCTCATCAACAAGGAGATTGCTGATCGCCTCGACATCAGCATCACCACCGTCATCTCTCATCGAAAGAACATCATGGAGAAGCTCCATGCCCGCTCGTTAGCAGACATTATTATATATTCAGTCATGAATGGATTAGTAACGGTAGGTGATCTGTAGGTTTAATCCGCAACCTTAAGATTAACAATAAAAAACACAATTTGTGAAAGTATCTCAAATCTGCATACCTTGAAATAAACGCTTCTTCATCCCTCCCGTCCTATAGACAGAAAGCAGGAAGATATACCGGTTATCCCCCCTGCTGAGAGTTTCACAAAAGGATGTAAAACCCATAAAACCGTAAGATTATGAAGAAGACATTATTCGCAGTTCTCTGCCTCGCTATGACCACCCTCACCTGTGTAGCTAACAACCACCATAAGCCAGCCAAAGGCCACAACAACCATCCTCGTCAGGAGCGCGTCGATCCTATCATCAACATGGACGTCGTCTCACAGATGGGACTTTCGGACAAGCAGGTAAAGCAGATCGAATCGCTCAAGGAGAAGAAGCAGGAGGAGATGAAGGCGCTCCGTCCGAAGAAGCTCGACGGCAAGCCTATGGCTAAGCAGGAGCAAAAGAAGATGGATCGTGAGCAGATGAAGGTTCAGCGTCAGGAGCGCCAGCAGATGCAGAAAGCTCTTCGCACTGAGCATAAGGCCAAAGTCCAGGCAATCAACGAGAAGTATCGCAAAGAGCTTCAGGACATCATGGGCACCAAGACCTATGTAACCTACGTCGAGAAAGTCAACGACAAGCTCGCTATGCACAGCTCCTTCCAGGGCCGTCATCACAAGATGAACATGCACAAGAAGCCTCATCGCCAGCACATGCACCAGCAGCGTCCAAGAATGCAGCGCGATATGCAGCAGCATGCAGAGAAAGCTTAAGTTACAATCCGAATCACTGGGAGACCTTCTTACGTGCAGGAAGTGTTCCCTGTGATTCCTGTGATCCCTTCCTGTTAATAAGAAGGGACATCCTGCAAGCAAGGCGTCCATTCCCGCAAGTAAGAATGGACGTCTTGCTTGTAAAATATCCATTCCTTGATGTAATAACGGACGCCGTGCTTGCAAAACGTCCATTCCTTGATGCAATAACGGACGCCATGCCATCATGACGTCCGTTATTCGTTTTTAAGTGCTTTCGCTACACATCCATCCTATCGCGCAAACAACTCCTTGATCAGCGCCTTCTGCTCCTTCTTTCGCTTCTCCTCCTGGAGTTTGGAGTCTTTGGCCGCAATCGCTGTAATGAAATCGCGGTCATTATCATAACGATAGCTGACGTAGCTGCGACGCTTCAAACCGACCTCTCGTAGGTGATAGACATCGAAGGCCTGGCGACGGATGCGTTCGTAGATGCGTCGCGAACTATAATGATTGTAGCGCTCACGTAACAAAGGACTGGCATCGAGCACGTCATCAAGTTCCTGCTGTGTGCTGCATCCGAACATTCTGCAAAGAATCTCCACTTTCGTCGTGGCGACAAAAGCCTTCGTACCCAACTTCGAGCAGATGCCGAGATGCATGGCCAGCGTGACCCACTCGTCATCGAAAAGGAAATAGCGACGATTCCAGATATTGGCCATCAGTTCAGAATCAATGGCGGCATAAGGAGGCTTGTCATAATTCTCAATGAGCTGCTTGCTTCGCACCACATCCATGACCGTCGAAGCATAGAGCGAATCCTGGTGCATATAGTTGAGCATCTGACGTACTCGCGCCCACTGACGGATCTCTTCCATCAGAGCCGCATCCTTCTGACAGAACGTCAGGATGTTCCTTCCCTGATCTTCAAAGTCGAGTTTCCCGTCCGCCATACCCCTATAATGAGGATCATATCCGGAAGTATTCGTAACTCTACCCCAAGCTGACCTGAGCGCCAAGGTGAAGCAAGCTGGCTCTCTGTAGCCACAATAAACATACTGCATCACAGCATCTTTATCGGTCATATTCAGCTTCATGGCCGATGTGTAGATACTGAGATAATAAATCTGTGTCAGATTCGAAGTCTCCTTCATAGGATCAGAATCGGACATAAGCATGCGGATTGCCCCTAAGGGAATCAGCAAGAACGGATTTTTGTCTGGTTTCAAAAAAGAAAATGATTAGTATTACGATGTAATTCCTTTAAGCAAAGAGTAGGAACAAATTCCGAGCAAGGTACTTTCAAAAGGTCAGTTTTGGAATTACATTGTCAAATCGGTGACTAAAGTTAGTCTAAAGTATGTACACCTATAATAAATTAATTATTAAATAAAAATAAATTATTGATAAATTAAGACTTAGTATACCAAAACAAAAAAATACTTTTTTGTTTTTGGCCTGCCCCTATCTTCTTTTTTCAATCATATTTTATTTCGCGACAAAGGTACGGAATATTTTTTGCACCACCAAATAATCAGTGATAAATCGCGCAAAGAGGATCAAAATAGCCAATAGTGCAATGGGGACAAAGCGGAATGGCATATAATGCATACAAAATCAGACACCACGAATACGAGTATAATCAAGTGCCCATTTCTGATAGAATAATCGCTTCTATCTTTTAGAATGTTGGAACTGGCTCGTTGTAAAGCTTAGTGAATACTTCACGGGCAGGTACAAGGATAGGATTGCCATTTACATCACTATGAACTACATTCTCATTCAGCATAGCTTTACGACGAAGTGTACGATACTCTGCGAGCTCTAGACCTTTCGTCCAAAGTTCTGTAATTAATTTGCGCTTACTACTCGACATATTGTAAAATTTTATTATATAGTTCGTGATCTAAAATTGAGGGGTCTTCGTTTATTACTCCATTGGCAATCATTATTCGATGATTACTTTGGTTCTCTACCAACATCCAGTAGTCAACGATTGGAATGTAGATCTTAAATAGATTCTCTATCCCGGCCAGATACCTTCGGCGAATTACGTCAACTGGAATATTATGACCTCCTTCTGAAACACGTTGAGCCACACGCTCAATGGCAATCTCAGGTGTAGGGAGCCAAAAGAATAGTAAAGGTTATAGATTATCGAAAAAAATATATATGAAAAAACAAAACACCCTATACACTCCTATATTTATTATAGAAGCGTATAGGTGTTTTTTGCGAAGTAATGATTACTTAGCGAGAGCCTGAGCAACAGCAACTGCAACAGCAACGGTACAACCTACCATTGGGTTGATACCAATGCCGAGGAAGCCCATCATCTCTACGTGAGCAGGAACTGAAGAAGAACCAGCGAACTGAGCAGATGAGTGCATACGGCCCATGGTGTCGGTCATACCGTAAGAAGCAGGACCAGCAGCCATGTTATCTGGGTGAAGGGTACGGCCTGTACCACCACCTGATGCTACTGAGAAGTATGGCTTACCAGCGATAGCACGCTCCTTGAAGTAGGTACCTGCTACTGGGTGCTGGAAACGGGTTGGGTTGGTAGAGTTACCGGTGATTGAAACGTCAACACCCTCATTCCACATGATCTTAACGCCCTCACGAACGTCGTCAGCGCCGTAGCAACGAACCTTAGCGCGGAGACCGTCAGAGTATGGAGTCTCAGCTACGATGTTGCACTCACCAGTAGCGTAGTCGAACTGGGTCTGAACATAGGTGAAGCCATTGATACGAGAGATGATCTTAGCAGCGTCCTTGCCAAGACCGTTGAGGATGACGCGGAGTGGGTTCTTACGAACCTTGTTAGCCATCTCGGCGATCTTGATAGCGCCCTCAGCAGCAGCGTAAGACTCGTGACCAGCGAGG
>JAZUDJ010000078.1:0-5811 GCA_045639585.1 Bacteroidales bacterium | reverse complement strand
TGCGACCTACCGACTTGTAGTAGGTGTCCATCAGCTTGGAGAGCGACTTGACGTGAGCGTCTTCGCTTGTGTGATAGAACCAACCCGGACGGATGGAGGTGTTTGTCTCGCCCGGGCACCACACGTCGCCGTCCTCCATACCCCAATGCAGGTCGCCCCACTCAGGATCTTTGGTGCTGCTCATCTTGCTCCAGTTGCGATGGCCGATATTGCCGGCTTCGGTACCTACCCAGCGCAGGTCACCACGGCGGTCAGCGCCATCGTTCCAGATGATACAGTGAGGTTGCAGTTCACGTATCATGTCGTAGGTCGGTCCCCAATCGTAGTAAGTCAGACGGTCGATCTGGCGTGTCTCATTAGCTCCGCCATACCAGCCGTTGCCACCGTTGGCGCCATCGAACCACACCTCATAGATGTCACCGTAGTTGGTCAAGAGCTCACGCAGTTGATTGCGGAAGTAGGTGACGTATTCTGGATTGCCATATTCGGGGTGGTTACGATCCCAAGGGGAGAGATAGACGGCAAACTTCAGGCCTTCTTCGCGGCAAGCTTCGGCAAGCTCGGCCACCACATCGCCTTTGCCGTCCTTCCATGGAGCTGTTTTGACACTATAGTCAGTATATGCGGATGGCCACATGCAGAAGCCGCAATGATGCTTGGCCGTGAAGATAATTCCCTTCATACCCGCTGCCTTGCAGGTCTTGACCCATTGACGGGTGTCAAGGTTCGATGGATTGAAAAGCGCAGGATCCTCGTCACCGAATCCCCATTCCTGATCAGTATAGGTGTTGAGCGAATAGTGCAGGAAGGCATACATCTCCATATCCTGCAAGGCCAGTTGATCGTCGGATGGCAGAGGGCCGAAAGGTTCTACCTGCGGCTTGTCTGTGCAGGCAGAAAGTAGGGTAGCTGCAAGTATGGCATATAATGGTTTGCGTCTCATAAGGTTATATTATTTATTTATGATTGTATTTTTCACTTCAGCGTGGTCGTAGGACCATTCCTTTTTCCCTTCTACCTCTATTATGAATCCGTATTCGTAAGGGTAGGTTCCCGGGTTGGTGTATTCTGGCAATGTGCGACCACCCCATGTATTGATGCCACCCACGCCGTGCACATTGAGGTCGAGATTGAGGTGGATCGATCCGTCACGATCGATGTCCTGCGGATGACGATGCCCTTTGTCCAACTCCTCATCAGCATAATCGTGTGCATTAAAGCACAGAGGCTGCAACCCAGTAATGCATAGCTGATGCGCCTTGGTCGTGAGCTCTACGAGGCGTGTGTCGCAACGATAGCCGTTATCCTGGGGACGGATGTATTCGGTTTCGAACTGCTTGATGTCCTTGATGTAATAACCCAGATGCTGCGAAAGCTTGCGGTCGCTGTAGTTCTCCTCAGGGCCACGTCCATACCAGCTAATCTGGTTGTCAGCGCTAGTAACTGCCATGCGCATGCCGAACTTTGGAATCAGTGGGATGTCATCGCTCGATGGCACATAGTTGGCATTGACCTGAATGTCTCCCTCATTATTTATATTATAGGTAAGGGTGTAGTTGGCACCTACGGGCAGTTCAAAGACAAAAGTCAACGTCAACTTGCCTTTGCCCTTCGAGATTCTGGTGTCCTTCAGCACACGTTGCTCTCCGCAATGTTGCCATACACCTGTTCGCTCCTTGAATCCGGCCTTCCATTGGTTGTCGTTCTCTGGCTTCCAGAAGTAGGGCTCCAATGGGTGTGCCAGCATGGCTTCGTCATCGGCCAGAATCTGTTTCAATGCACCATTGAGAGCATCGAATATAACCGAACCGTTGTTTGTCGTGACTATAATCTCTTGTGCTGACTGCTTTACTTTCGGACATTGGCCTGATGCCTTAATCCCTGTTGGGTAAGGCGCTGCTTCGATGACGAATTGCTCATGAGCTACTACCGTTCCCTTCTTGCCCCATGGCTTGTCCTCTCGCAAAAGCGCCTGTACTATCATGAGGCTGTCTGTGGCAGGATAGCGGTAGCTGCTCGTCCTGTAATCAAAGTCGTCAACGCTTACGAACGGATCCATGCTCACTTTCTTCACCTCTCCATTCTCATAGCTGAAATGAATGGGCTGATAGACATATTGCACCTCATAGAAATGCGGATTCGGCACACGATCAGGACCTACGATACCGTTGATCAAGAAGTTATCGTCATTAGGTCGGTCACCGAAGTCACCGCCATACGCCCAGAACTCATCGTCATGCTTCGTAAGCTCTGAGGTGTAAGGACGGCCAAGTAATACGTTTCGGGAGCCATCATTATCAATTATCAATTGTCCATTATCAATTGGCATAGCTATGCCCTGATCCACCCAATCCCAGATGGCCGCTCCACAGATGCTCGAATCAGCATAGATCACATCCCAGTACTGCTTGAAGTGTCCCATTGAGTTACCCATGGCATGTGCATACTCACGGGCAATCATAGGCATACGTGTCTCGCCACGCCCCATATCGGCCAATGCCTGAGGCGAAGGATAACCCACATCATGAAGCGCAGAATACTGAGGGTCACAATCGTAGAATGGCAGGCGGGTAGGGTCAAGGCGTTCGATGGTGTCCTTCATCGCCTGGATATTAGGACCTACACCTCCTTCATTACCCAAAGACCATAGGATAACGCTTGGATGGTTCTTATCGCGCTCCACCAGCGCCACAGCACGATCAACATGCGCATCCTTCCAGTCGGGTTGATGTCCCATGTACTCGTTGGCATAGTCGTAACCATGACTCTCCTGATTGGCCTCGTCCATTACGAAGAGACCATAACGGTCGCAGAGCTCGTAGAGATAAGGATCGTCAGGATAATGGCTGGTGCGCAGGAAGTTGATGTTGCATTGCTTCATGAGCGTGATGTCCTTCTCGTAGGTGGCACGATCGACAAAGCGGCCGGTACGCGGATGGTGGTCATGACGGTTCACACCGCGCAGCTTCACATTCTTGCCATTGATCTTGAGTACGTCGCCCTCGGTGTGTATCTCCTTGAAGCCCGTATGATAGTCGAAATGCTCTCCTGCAGCGTCGATGCCGACCTGATAGAGATAAGGATCATGAGCCGACCAGGGATGTATGCGGTCTATGATGGTGCGAAGTGCAACCTCCACGGTATCGCCAGCAGCAATTTGCGGGATGGTCTCTTCGAGCTTGACATCGAGCCCTCCTATCTGCACAGTCACAGGAACGTTTTTCGCTGGTTTCATGCCTGTATTACATACCTTGACCAGTGCCTCGAAACTGCCACGCCACACTTCACCTCTCTGACGAGAGAGCATCGGTTTGGAGATCAGTTTATAATCAGCAATATGAACCAATGGCCTTACCCATAGCTGTACCGGACGGAAGATGCCCGACAGTCGCCACATGTCCTGATCCTCCAGATATGAGCCATCGCTCCAACGATACACCTCTACGGCCATGCGGTTCTTGCCTTCGTGAAGGAAAGAGGTGACATCGAACTCCGCCGGAGACATAGAGTTCTGGCTGTAGCCGACCTTCTCACCGTTGATCCACACATACATGGCCGACTTTACGCCACCGAAGTGCAGAATGAGATTCTTGTCCTTCAGCATCTCCTGGATCACTTCGAAGTCTGTGACATATTGCCCCACAGGATTGCGATGGTCGTAAGCATACCAATCCTTCGGTGGCTCGCTGGTCACCGAGGGCTCGTTACGCTCAAAAGGATAGGGGATGTTCGTGTAGATAGGACGGCCAAAGCCCTGCATCTGCCAGTTGCCCGGCACTGCAATCTTATCCCATCCAGTCACATCATAATCCTTCTGCCAGAAATCTATGACACGCGATTCAGGATCCTTCGACCAATGGAAAGCCCACTGTCCGTCGAGCGACACGATCTCCTGACATTCCGCCTCGCGTGACGGCAGCTGTAGTGTGGCATGATAAGGCAATTTATTGATGCCAAAGACATGGGGATTCTCCCAGTCACGCTGCTGTGCTTGGGAGGTGCCGACTTGCTGCATCATGAACGCAGATGTCAGAAACGAGGCAAGAAGGAATATTTTATTTTCCATAATACGATGAATGTTCGTTATCAGGATTGATGACAAGTTTCTCCACCACAATCTCTGGGTCGATCATCACGACTTTGAGAGTATGTTTACCGACTGAAGGAATACTGATGTCGATGCTCAGCCAGCGGAGATTATCAAATACCTCACTGCGCATACGTTGACGGAAGCCTGAGAGATAGATGTCCCTGGCTGGTTGTGGCAGAGGTTTCAGCACCTTAGAGCGAGCGATGTTCTCACTCGTGTATTCGCTGAAGGTATCTACATAACCCTGTCGTGCGTCGATTGTCTGTATCTCGCCATTGTCAATACGGATGCCAATGCGCAGACCACGGGCAGGATTGATGTCATTGGTCGGAAGGATACCAAGAGCGAGCTTATTGGAATCGGCACGAGCAAAGTCGATGTCATATTCCAAAACCGCACCATCACCCTCAGGACAGCTTGGAGCCGTCACCGGCCAGATACCCATATTTCCCTTGCCACGGCCAAGACCTGGGAGGAAACGCCACTCGCTCTTGCTTCCCTTTGTCTTACGGCTGAAGTCATGCGCCATGATGCTTACCTCATTGGGCTCAACACGTTCAGTCGCTACGTTTTCAGCTACCTTTGGCAGTACATTCTCATCTGGCATGAACCACTGTCGGTATCCGATATGCTTGTCGAGCATATAGCCATCCCACTTGCCACCGGCTATCTCTTTATTATATTTATCTGTCATCAGTTGATCACGTTCGAAGAGTGTCTGCATGGTCAAGCTGTCGCCCATGGTGGCAGCCAGATAGATCTTGGCAACACCTGCACTCGCTACGGCAGGATATTCCACCAGCTGGTAGAAAGCATCACGTGACTCGGCTGGTATCTTCTGGCTCAGGGCAAGTGTACGTTGTTCCAATGCGTCCCAGCGGTCATACATCCGCTCGGCTTCGCCTGTCTCTACGCTGTAGATTCCCACACGTTGCACCTCTGGTTTACGCTCCAGGTTAAGTTTTGAGTACTCGGTCACGATGCTGGCTATCTCCTCGGCATGTTCCTGACCGAAGATGCTGGCTGCCCATCGGTTCATATAAGCCTCGCAGTCATCAGGCCCGATGGCATCAGGATCCCATGCATAGTGCATGATGAAGTCGATAGGCATCTCCTTGGGTTTGAGGTCACCAACATTGATGATCCAGATGCGGTCAATGCCTGTCTGATAAGCCAGATTTAGCTGTTCACGCATCTTGGCTACGGTAGTTGTGTTGACCCAGCGGTCATTCCAGGGACCACCGTTCATGTCAATGTGATAGTAGAGGCCGAGACCCCCCTTGCGGTTACGTTCATTCTCAGGACCTGTGCGGCGTATGTAACCCCAGTTGTTGTCGCAGAAGAGCAGAGTTACATCGTCAGGCACGGTGAAACCGGCATCGTAATAGCGCTGCACTTCGGTGAAGATTGCCCAGAGCTGTGGAACCTCACTTGCTGGTCGTTGATAGACACGTTCGATGATCTCGCGCTGTCCATCAACAACATCACGGAGCGTTTTCATATTGTCTTCGTCATCACCCTTGCCCATAGCCACATCTCCATCACCACGCATACCGATGGTGATCAGGTTGTCGTAGTTCTTATTGCGCTCCAGACCTTCCTCAAAGAAACGGTCTAGGTTTGCCTTGTTGGTCGAATAATCCCATGCACCGATGCTGTCCTTGCGATAGACGTATTCCTTATGAGCACGCATCATTGGTTCGTGGTGCGAAGTGCCCATC
>JAZUDJ010000077.1:0-6148 GCA_045639585.1 Bacteroidales bacterium | reverse complement strand
ATTTTGATGGTTAGATTTTGTAGTGAGAACAACTTTTAGCGTGTCCATTGCATACCTGAATCTTATGATTTCAGGCAAAGCAAAAATACACATTTTCTGGTTCTTGTGCAAATTCATATTCCATTTTTCTTACGATTTTTTCCGATCATATTGCCAATTTGGAAACTCTGGATGCAATTTTTCGACGCAATTATCGTCGCGCAAAAGGCGCAGCAAAACGGCGGCCGACCTGTTTCCAAGGAATCATGCGGTAAGGCTTGAGGCGGCGCAGAGGCATGTCGTAGGTCAGGATGATGAGGATCAAGGCGCAAGCGCCATAGATACCCCAACCGTAACAGGTGCGGATGCTGGTGAGAATCATCTCGACCGCGTGATGCCCCATGAGGTGGCCGAAGCCGTCGGGCGACATTAGCACGCTAAAGTGTTCCGGTCGGGTCATCACCACGGCGTTGATACCGGGATTGTGCATCACGAAAGCATCGGCAATGCCACGGCCCATCCATTCGCCATAGAGCGCGGCACCCAGGCAGCCACCCAGGATCATGTGTATCATATTAAATAATGAGAGGCACTGGAAGAAGGTATGGAAGTCAGTGGAATACTGTAGCAACGTCATGAGCATGATAGCCATTACGGCCGATGCGAAGCCACGCAGGAAGATGGGCAGATAGAGCTGCTGGAGCCAGATGCCTGGGTAGATGAGGAAATACATCTGTAACAAATAAAGCATGACGGCAACAGCAGCGACAAGGCCGAGGCGAGCATACCCCCAGCCACGGATCTTCATCCACCACCAGCTGAAGAAACAGCCGGTGTAGCAGCCAAGGACAGCAAACCAGTAGCGCGAAGCACCACTCCAGTCGGTCAGATGCATTCCCTCTTCGAGAAATACTTCTTCGAGCACGTGTTCGGCCGAAAGTAGCACTTCGAACAAAGAGATGATGAGCAGGATGGGCAACGTATGCTTGAACTTGAAGACCTTGCGGCTGATGAACGGATGGAGCTTGACCTTCATGCCATAGAGCAAAAGGGCAAAAGTGATGCAGATAGTGCCGATGAGGGTGAAACAGAGGGGCGAATCGTCCCAGTTCATCCAGTCGCCATAAGTGAAGAGGTAGGCAATCTGCACAAGCAAGGCCACCCATCCGAGGTAACCTACCCAGTCGATGCCATAGAGCGGCACCTTGGGCATGAAGCGGAAATGGTGCATGCAGACATGATTGAACAGCAGGATCACGAGCATCAAGCCGGCAATGAACCAATGCATGAGGCGCCAGTCATCCCAACCGAAGGCGAAGTAAGCCACCAACCAGCTGCTGATATTCATGGCTCCGAGGATGAAGATGTGGAGCACAGGGAAGAAGTCGCGAAAGTTACGCTTCGGAGTGATCCAGAGCTGCACGGTGGACATACATTCAAACGTACCTTCGAGTTTGCAGATGCCTTCGATGAAACACAATATCCAGAGCAACGGCAGGCAGTTGACGTATGGAATGAGGAGGTTGCACACCAGCACACCCAAGGCGGCAGCACGAAGCAGTGTCTTGTTGGTGAAACGGAATTTGAGTCGGAACATCAGGGGGAAGAGCGTGGCCATACCTGCCAGATTGCACCAGAGGGCCATCAGTAGGTCCTCGCGCATCAGCTGCTCTTCGCCAATCATATAGTTGAGCGCACCGAGATAACGCCCACCACTGAGCTGAAAGCAAAGCGCCATCAGCAGATAGATCCACGGCTGAATGACGCGGGGGACGAAGGCGTTAACCGAAGGGACACGGAAAGGGCCGGGAGGAGGTAAGGGAGCGGACATATTTGTCTATAAAGGGAGTAAAAAAGGAGTAAAAAGGGAGATAAAGGGGAGTAAAAGGGACGAATGTTTTGAGGGCAAAGAAGATTGAAGAAAAAATTAACGAAGGACTTTCACCTCAAGGTTATACCCTGCGCGGAGTTTTGCCAGCAGCTCAGCATCATTTCCCTCCAGCGAGATGCGCACCGGCACACGCTGCTCAACCTTCACGAAGTTACCCGTAGCATTGTCTGTAGGTATCATCGAGAAAGCCGAACCCGTAGCATCGGCCATACGCTCTACGTGACCGTGATAAGTCACACCAGGTACAGCATCGGCCGTGATCTCGACCTCAGCACCCAGAGCGATATTTGGCAACTGTGTCTCACGATAGTTGGCGATGACCCACTTTTCGCTGTCGTCCACAATCTCCACCATCGTCTGACCGGGGTTGACGAGCTGACCGACGTGAATGTCCTTGGCTCCCACAATGCCATCGGCAGTAGCGAGGATGACGGTGTACGAAAGGCTGAGCTTGGCCATCTCGAGCTGCGCCTCGGCCAGACGGATGCCTGCCTCACTCTGATTGAGGCGGTGACCCAACTCGCTCACAGTAAGCTGCGTACCGGCTTTGGCGCTGGTCACCTGATCGTAACGTGCCTTGGTACTCTCGTAGGCGGTCTTCATGTTGTCGTACTGCTGACGAGTGACGGCATCTTCCTGCAGGAGTCGCTCAAAGCGAGCCAGGTCACGAGCCGCATTCTCCATATTGACGCACACCTCGGTGATGGTGGCTTCGTTGATCTTCACAGCATTGCTGGTGGTGGCAATACCGGCACTCGTAGCCTTCTGTCCGGCCATTGCATTGGCCAAACCTGCCTCTGCCTGAGCCACTGCCAAGCGGAATTCTGCGTCTTCGATAATTACGAGCGTATCACCCTTATGCACACGCTGATACTCATCGAAACGAATCTCTCGGATGAAACCCGGTACGCGACTGTTGACGGGGGTAATGTGCTGACGGACGGTGGCATTGTCTGTCCACTCGCCACCCGTATGCACGAAGCGACTGAACACGTAGCCAAGGCCCACAAGGAGCAAGGCAACAACGAAGAGATCATATAAGAGGCGTGACTTGAAATTGACGAGTTTCATAACGTATGAGTGATGTATTTGAGTTTGTAATAAGAATAAAGGAGGTTGATGCGCGCATTGACCAGCGCCATCTCAGCGGCCAGACGCACATTTGAGGCATCGAGCATGTCGGTGAGCAAGGCCAGTTCGTTATCGTAACGATGGCTGATGACGTCATAGTTCTGCGTGGCCAGCTCGACGGTCTTCTCCTGGGTTCGCACCTCGGTGAATGCTGTCTGATAATTTACATAGCAAGCCTGCACGCCGTTGTTGACGCCTTCCTCAGCAAGCACCACTTCCTCGTTGGCCTTTCGCGCATCGAGCTGCGCCTTGCGGATGTTGCGGTTATTCTTGTAGAGCGATGAGAGCTGATATTGCACACCCAGACCAATGAACCAAGCGTTGGTATTGACGTCGGCCGGAATCAGGTCATTGACGTATGGTCCACCCAGATGATCCTCGGCCACCAGTGCCAAGTGTGGAAGGCTGGCAGCACGGGTGGCTTTGAGCTGCTGCCGGGCCATCTCTGCACCTAATTGAGCTTGTTTCAGGCCGAGGTTGCTGGTCGAAGCCTGCTGCTGCCAACCGGCATAATCCATGCTGTTGCCTAAAAATTCGCCACGCTCCAATAACGTAGTATCTGGCTGAATCTGTGTCTCTTCCGGCAGATGCAGCGTAGTGACGAGCTGGTGATTCATAATGCTGGCGGCATCCTCGAGTTGAGAGCGTTGAAGTTCGAGGTTCTGCAGCAGAAGTTCGAAGCGGGTAAGGTCGCTCTTGAGTATCATTCCCTGCTGCTGACGCGCCTCCATCTGGCCAATCACACGGCGCGTGAGGCTGATGTTCTGCTCGAGCACCTGCTGCAGGTTGAGCAACTTATAAAGGTCAAGATAATAACCCGTGAGGAGGAACCGTACCTCCTGTTGGTTCTTCTGAACATCCAGCGCAGAGAGCTGCTGACCCAGTTCGGCCATGCGTATGCCAGCCGAAATAGCACCTCCGGCATAGAGCACCTGTGTGGCTTCGAAGGCGAAATTACGTCCCCAGTGTGGCGTGTCCTGCTTGCCCAGAGGCGCCTGACCCACGTAGGGAGGAATGGCATAGATGATCTCGGCCGAACCATGGGTCGAGAAACTGCGGTTCATGAGGGTGGCATTGCCGATGTAACTGCCGCACAAACTCAGATTCACGTCGGGGAGTACGGCAGATCGGGCCGCCTTGACTCCCTCCTCAGCGCTTTCAAGCGCCGTCTGATAGACTTTCTGGCTCTGGCTGTTCTCGTCGGCCAATCGGTACACGTCGTCAAGGCTCATGACCCTCATCTGGGCATGAACCGCCTGGGCGTGACCAAAGGGAACACCCAACATACATGAAACCATAAGCATAGCGAGAGCGATTGCCAAAGCACGTACTGTTCTTTGTCTCATTATATAATAAGTTTGGTTTGTTGATAATCTCGTATCTACGGTCTTGTCTTTACGATTTCAGCAACACCAAACCTGGACGTGCACATCTGTTTGCAACCGAATAATAAATAAGCACTCCTAAAGAGCACACTGCACCACAACTTGCTGAAGTGCGGTGCAAATATCGTGATTTTATTTCACTTTTCAAAATTCATGGCCTACGAAAAATGAACATCCAGCGGTCTTATCGAACAATGTTGATAGCTGCAAGTGCCATCTATCGAACCTAAATCAGAAAACTAATAAGATCTTATTCTGGCACGTAGATGATCTCACCATTCTCAAGTTCGTAGGCAGTTCCTACACGTTTGCCTTTTTTGCCATCGCTTGAGTTTTGTTCTTCGCTCGGGGTGTAGCGATTGATGGTCTGACCTTCCTTGGTGATGATCTCCATGTTGTCCTTTCCTGGGTTCTTGACCATGGTGAAATCTTCCTGACTGAACATCTCGGTCATGTTGAAGCGAGACACCAAGGCGACCATCAAGGCTACGGCGAATACCATAGCTACGTCGAAAAGGTTCGAAACGACCGACATCGGGTCGTCTTCTCCAGAATGTAGGAATTTACGTTTTCGCATAGTCATGATCTGTTTAATGGGTTAAGAATCTCAGCAAGGTATTCCAACTGCGTCATATCCTGCTGATACCAACGCTGCTTCACCTGCTGTGTGACGAAACCGATGGCTGCGGCTACAAGGCCAGTCACTGTGGTCGAGAAAGCCACCTGCATATTACGAGCCATAGATTCGATGTCACCCGTGGCAAGACCGGCCAGTGCAGGACCCATAGGTATGAGCGTACCCATAAGTCCGAGCATAGGACCGAGCTTCGAAAGAAGCTTGGAGGTGGAGAGATCACGGTCGGCCGTAATCTCATACTCGGCGAGGAGACGCTGCACCTCGGCCTGACTGTCACGTGCGGCAATCATCTGACGGATGAAGCAGATGACGGGTGCATTGGACTTCTGTGGCAGCTTTTGCTCAACCTGGTCAAGGGTGTCGAATGTCACATTGGTCAACGCGGAGCGTACCTGAGCAGACGTCTTGCGGAGCATAAGATACTGACCAAAAAAACTTCCAATGAGAAGTAATGAACGCAGGAAAAGAAAGATCAATGCTATAATGACTGGGACAAGAAGACCCGTACTTATCCAATAAAGAATATCTGATATGAGTTCCATTTGAGTTTAGCGTATAGAGTTTATAGTTTTACGATACCTCATCCACCCAATCAAAGAGCAGACGAGGGTCAAAAGAAGGAAAGCTGCGAGTGCAGTCCACTCGATGGCATCTGAGCCTTTGAAGCTGGTGGTACCGTTGACCGTCGCCACAATACCCAATAGCAACAGAAGTGCATTGCACAGGAAAAGAATCTCGAGGCGAAGGTCTTTCTCTGGCAGGAGCCAACCGACCAGCCACGAGATGGCCGGAAGTAGCACAAGTACGGCAAGGGCCATACTCCAAGCTGTGGTGGCAAAACCGACTCCGGGCAGCTGATAGATCAATGCGACCTCTGCAGCAAACAAGACGGCAAGAATGAGGATGCCAGGGAAGAAGCGTAGGATGCGATAATAGACGATAACGCTGGGTTTCACTTTCCCCTCATAGAGCAGTTTACCGGCCAGCAGACAGAAGGCCATCTGCCACAAGGCTTCGAGCGTCAAGAGCACCGAGGTATCAAGCATCAGCGGCTGGTCGGCCAACCATGCTTCAATCTGTTGTCGGGACTGCTCAATGGCGTATGGCCAGATCAATCCGACAAAC
>JAZUDJ010000076.1:0-3301 GCA_045639585.1 Bacteroidales bacterium | reverse complement strand
TCTTACTCTGCCATGGCGCGAAGACGAGCTGCAGCGAGTCGAGGAGTTTGCCGAAGAGTTGGTCAATGCCAAGATGACCGGCCAGCTCTATACCTTGGGCGAACCCTACGTACCCGAGCGCATCGAGAGCACGGTCCTGGCTATGACTACCGATCCAATTGCCTACAGCCTGTTGTCGCTAGATAAGCAGCTTGGCCGTTCGCACATGGATGTCAGCAAGCATAAGTCGCTTTTCACTCATCAGTATCTCGAACCGGCACGTACGTTGGTTTCGCAGTTGCTCAAAAATCCAGCTATGGCCAATGATGCGTTGATTTGCAAAGTAGCACATATCACGGCTGAACAGTTGGCACAGGCTCGTGAGATCGACGAAGAGCGTAGCCGCCCGACTGACATGATGAGCATGATGGCGATGATGGCAATGCGCACAGCACCCGCTGCCGATACCGCGGCTCAGGACACGTCCCACGCAGATGTCCAGAAGCCAGACAGCGCGTCCATGGCCCGCATGAAGGAGATGGGTAAGAACATGGATCCACGCGAGGCGTTGAAGTTGGCCAAATCCATGGGAGCACCACCTGCTGCCTTACGCAAGATGGCTCAGGCTATGGGATTGACTCAATCTGCTTCCGATATCCGGCAGGCCTCGGATGGCATCTCATCGATGATGCAAGCCATGGCCGCCTCACGCAAGCAATATACTCGTGAAGAGATAGAACTCGCATCGGCAATCATGGAAGTGGTCCGCACCATCGAGAATGTCGCGGGCTATCGCCTCGGTCTTCTTCAGGCTCCAGAAGATGAGATGCAGTCGCTGCTCAATGCCCTCAATGGCGGGTACACTCGTCCATCTACCGGTGGCGATGTGGTCAGCAATCCTCGCACCCTGCCAACTGGTCGTAATCTCTATGGCGTCAATGCAGAAGCCACACCTTCTGAAACCGCCTGGGAGAAAGGCAAACAACTGGCCGACCAGACCATCGCCCTGTATCGTCGCAATCATAACGACAGCATCCCACGCAAGGTCAGCTTCACCTTATGGAGCTCAGAGTTCATCGAGACAGAAGGTGCATCCATTGCACAGATCCTCTATCTGTTGGGTGTTGAGCCAGTACGCGATGCCTTTGGACGTGTCACCGATCTTCGCCTCATTCCGAGTGCTGAATTAGGACGTCCTCGCATCGACGTTGTCGTACAGACCTCAGGTCAGTTACGCGATCTTGCAGCTTCACGTCTTTATCTCATCAACCGAGCTGTCACCATGGCTGCCGAAGCCAAAGATGACGCTTTCGAGAATCAGGTGGCAGCTGGTGTCCTTGAGTCAGAACGTTATCTGACCGAGCAAGGACTCTCTCCAAAAGAAGCTCGTGAGATGTCTGCCTATCGAGTCTTCGGTGGTGTAGATGGCAACTATGGCACAGGCATTCAAGGCATGGTGCAGAGCCAGGACGGCTGGCAGACCAGCGCCGACATCGCTGAGGTCTATCTCAACAATATGGGTGCATTCTATGGCACAGAGGACGGCTGGGAACGATTCTCGAAAGCCGCATTCGCTGCCGCTATCACACGTACTGATGCCGTGGTGCAACCTCGTCAGTCCAACACCTGGGGCGCGCTCTCGCTCGATCATGTATATGAGTTCATGGGTGGCATGAATCTGGCCGTAGAGCATGTCACAGGTCATCAGCCAGAGGCTTATCTGGCTGACTATCGCAACAGAAATAACAACCGTATGCAGGAACTGGGTGAGGCCATCGGCGTTGAGAGCCGTACCACGGTCTTCAATCCTGCCTACATCCGCGAGAAGATGAAAGGTGGCGCTTCTGCCGTCACAGCTTTCACCGAGGTAGTCGAGAACAGTTATGGTTGGAGTGTAACCCGTCAGGGAACCATCAGTCAGGAGATGTGGGACGAGTTCTTTGCGGTCTATGTCGATGACAAATATGCATTGGGCATCGATGAGTTCATGAAGGACCAGAATCCAGCCGCACTTGAGACGATGACCTCGTCTATGCTTAAGGCTGCCGACCGAGGCTTCTGGCAGGCTACAGACCGTCAGCGTAATGCCATCGAGCAACTGCAGCAACAAGCTCAGCAGGCTCAACGCGACCTGTCAGTACAGAATCCTACTCAACCCAGGGATCAGCAGGGTATGGTGCTTCAGAAAGAGACCCTCACACAGCCAGCCGATACGGTTACGACACTCGTCTCGACGCTCGTCGTAGTGGCTATCGTCATCGCCGCGTTGGTTGTCCTGGCTGTCGTCGTCCGTAAACGTCGCAAACAGAATCAGGAATGAAAACCGTCGTATTAGTCATTATGATATTGATCTGCTTCAACTTCTGTTTGAAGCAGACCTTCCTCAAACTCTGGCAGATGTGCATCTCCTCTTTCCTCTGCGCCTTGTTTGTCGGCATGATCTGGCCATACGCCATCGAGCAGTCGCGGCAGCAGATCGAAGCCTGGCTGGCCGATCAGCCGCTGATGCTTGATACCTCGGTGCTCTTGACGCTCGAAGCCTTGTGGCAGATGGCCTTCTGTCTGCTAGCAGGCAAGCTACTCTATGAGGGGCCGGTGCGAAGACGCGTCATCGCATGTTATCGCATCCTGCGTTTCTTCCCCGGCCTGCTCATCCTGGCCGTGTTGTTTGCGGTCGAGGTAGCGTTGATCTACCAGCTGCCAGGTGTCGATTTTGCTGTCACGGCTTGGGGCATGTCGCTGGCCGTACTGATTCTACTCCCGGCCCTTTGTTGGCTGATTAGATGGCTGTTGCCCGAGCGGGACCTTCGCCTCGAGATTCTCTTTCTGTGCAACGCACTTCTGTTGCTATTGGGTATTGTGGCGACGGTCAACGGAACGACCAATTTCAAAGGATCTGATGCCATAGAATGGACTGCACTTGGTGCCTTCCTTCTCCTTGCGTTCGTCTGCGCTTTGATAGGGTGGATGAGGTCACGCAAAACTCTAAACACTAAGCTCTAAACTCATCTCTTCACTTTACACTTTCAACTTTACACTTTCAACTTTACTCTATATATGGAACTCATCTCAGATATTCTTTATTGGATCAGTACAGGCCTCCTTGTCCCTGTCATCGTGGCACTGATTCTCCTTTTCTTGCGTTCGTTGCTTCTCATTGGCAGTTTCTTCGGTCAGTATCTGATGCTCCGCAAGACGTCAGCACAGGTACGCAAGGCGTTGACCAACGTGACCATCGACACCCTCGACCAAGTAGCGCAAAAGCTGCCACAGAAGTCCAATGCACTCGTCATCTCCTACATCCGTCAAATGATTGCAGCTC
>JAZUDJ010000075.1:0-31534 GCA_045639585.1 Bacteroidales bacterium | reverse complement strand
CCGCCACTACTGCTGTGGTCAAAGGTCGCATCGTCGATGCAAATAACGAGATACTCCCTGGCGCTTATATCCGCCTGAACAATAATGAGCAAGTAACCGTCAGCGACATTAACGGCTACTACACCCTTTCAGGTGTCACTCCAGGCAAACAGACGCTTAGCATCTCATACGTAGGTTACGAAGAAAAGTCGCTCACTCTCAACCTCTCAGCAGGAAAAACCGAGGTCGTCAATGTGGTGCTCAACGAAGGCGCTGTCCTCGACGAGGTCAAGGTAGTCGGTGCCCTCGGTGCTCAACGCAAAGCCCTTAACGTTCAGAAGAATAACATCGGTGTGACCAACGTTGTGAGCGCCGATCAGGTGGGCAAATTCCCTGACAGCAACATCGGTGACGCCCTCAAGCGCATCAACGGCATCAACGTACAGTACGACCAGGGCGAGGCCCGTTTCGGTCAGGTACGTGGCACTTCTCCAGATCTTTCGAGCGTCACCGTCAATGGCAACCGTATGCCTTCAGCCGAAGGCGATGTGCGACAGGTGCAGCTCGACCTCATCCCTTCGGATATGATCCAAACCATCGAGGTCAACAAGGTTGTAACCTCCGATATGGATGGTGATGCCATCGGTGGTTCAGTCAATCTCGTCACCAAAAACTCCCCATACAAGCGCGTCTTCAACGCCACCCTCGGCTCGGGTTACAACTGGATCAGCGATAAGCTGCAGTTCAATGGCGGCCTTACCTGGGGCGATCGTTTCTTCAACAATAAATTTGGCGTACTCGCCTCATTATCTTATCAGAACGCTCCTGCAGGTTCAGACAACACCGAGTTCGAATACATCGTCAACAAGAAAGATGAGGTGGTGCTCGACAACGCCCAGATCCGTCAGTATTACGTCACCCGTGAGCGTCAGAGCTACTCGCTGTCTTTCGACTATGATATCAATGCCAACAACCGCCTCTTCTTCAAGAGCATCTATAACCGTCGCAACGACTGGGAGAATCGTTATCGCATCACTTTCAAGGACATCTCAAAGGGCGATGGCTCGATGTCGGCTCGCATTCAGACAAAAGGCGGTTCGCCTGACAACAAGAACGCTCGTCTCGAACTCCAGCAAACCAAGGATTTCTCCCTCGGCGGTGAACATCAGTTAGGCAAGCTCAAAGCCGACTGGGACGCTTCATACGCCCGTGCTACTGAGGATCGCCCGAACGAGCGTTACTTTGACCTCCAGCTCAAGAAGCAGACCTTTAATTTCATCGACGCCTTTGACCGTCAGCCATATACCACCACAAAGGTTGATCCTACTGACGGCGGCAAGTGGGGCATCAAGGAAATCACAAACTCCGACCGTCACATCGCTGAGGACGTCTATAAGTTCAAGGTCAATTTCGAACTGCCTCTCGCCAAAGGCCTCTATGCCAACTCACTCAAGTTCGGTGCTAAATACATCTACTTGAAGAAGAGTCGCGAAACCAATGCTTACGACTACACCGACTGGTACGAAAGCACTTACGGCAAGCAGTACACCGAAAACTACACCTTCCAGGTGCGCGACGGCTTCATGCCTGGCAATCAGTATCAGAGCGCTAATTTCGTGAGCAAGGAGTACTTGGGTTCTCTTGATTTTGACCCTAAGAATGGCGTAAAAGTCCTCGAAGATGCATCGAGCAACTATGACGCCACTGAGGGAATCACCGCCGCCTTCGTCCGTTTCGACCAGAAACTTGGCCGTAATATGAGCCTCACCGCCGGCCTTCGTATGGAAGCAACCAACCTCAAGTACAGCGGTTTGATCTGGAATGTTGATGAAGATACCGAGGAGGAGACCCTCACCCCAACCGAGAAGGTCAAGAACAACTACGTCAACCTCCTCCCAAGCCTCCTCTGGAAGTGGGATATGACCGATCAGTGGAAGCTCCGCGCATCGTTCACCGAGACGCTCTCGCGCCCTAAGTACAGCTATCTCATCCCAAGCGCCGCCATCGACACCAAGAACGGTTCGCGCACCGAGATTACCCTCGGCAACCCCGATCTCCAGCCAGCCACCTCTTACAATTTCGACCTCGCCACCGAGTATTACTTCAAGGATCTCGGCCTCGTCTCAGCCGGTCTCTTCTTCAAGCGCATCAACAATTTTGTGGTCAATGAGGTCAGCTACGGCAGCTATAAGAATTACAATGATTGCGAGATCACCCGCCCTGTCAACGGCTTCGACGGCAACCTCTTCGGTATTGAGATAGGCCTGCAGCGCGATTTCAGCTTCATCCACCCAGCCCTCAAGTGCCTCGGTTTTGATGGAAACTATACTTACACGACCACCAGTGTCTCAAAGTGTTACGTAGGAAATAAGGAAGATCAGATCATGCCAGGTTCGCCTGAACACATGCTCAATGCATCGCTCTACTTCGATAAGCGCGGTTTCAAGGCTCGCGTCTCATACAACTTCACCTCTTCCTTCCAGGATGATGAGGAGTACCAGAGCGATACCCGCCTCCGCCGCTACTACGATGCCACCAAGTACATGGACATCAACCTCAGCTACACCTTCGGCCGCAGCAGCAAAACCACCATCTATGCCGAAGCCACCAACCTCCTCAACCAGCCTCTCCGCTACTACATCGGCGGCAACAAGGACTGCACCACACAGGTGGAGTACTATGGTGCGAAGGTCAACTTCGGCGTGAAGTTCAGCTTGTAAAGAGCTACCTGAGTTATGCCATCTAGCTCTTTTCAGGTACCATCGTCGAATCTGTACTCAGCCTTCGTATACCGATTAGGGAACTCTAATGGTTACCGCGGTGCCTTATAAAAAGTAAGAAGGTATCGGACGAATCTGTCCAGTACCTTCCTATTCGTCGGAAGGGATTGCACGAATCTCTGCGAGCCCTTCCTGCCTGGCGGAAAGAATCGTACGAATCACAGCGAACCTTTCCTGCACGTCGGAAGGGATCACACGAATCACTGCGAACCCTTCTTGCACGTCGGAAAGGATCGAACGAATTTCTGCGAATTCATAATAATTCTCACTATTTGGTGCGAAACTGACTTCGGAAGTTACATTTCATGGGTAAAATTTGGACATTTTAAAAATAATACTTATATTTGCGCGTGGTAAAATTATAATATCATGCGCAAATTCTTATTTCTTATTCTAATGACTGCTTTGTCGGTCATTGCAGTAAAAGCGCAGGATAAAGCCTCTGATTACGACATGGGGGAGGCTCCTGGCTTTGAGTTCGTCTTCGAAATTCGCGCCGAGATAGGCGAGGCATATCAATGTGGTGAAGCTTACTTCGGAACACGCAATATCATCCCTATTACCGGTGGTACGTTTGCTGGTCCCGCTGGTCGTGGCACTATCATCCCAGGTGGTGCTGACCATCAGTTGGTCGATAAGGCTACGGGCCGCACACAGCTGGAGGCTATCTATACCATCCGTACTGATGATGGCGTGAACATCCATGTCCGTAATGTGGGCATCCTCAACAATGGTCCTGATGGCTTCTACTTCCGTACTGCACCTAAGTTTGAGGCTCCTCGTGATAGTAAGTATGGCTGGCTGAATGATGCCATCTTTGTCTGTGTCCCTGGGTTCGGCGATGGATATATCTCGCTGAAGATGTGGAAGGTTAAATAAAGTGAGGAGTGAGGAATTAGGAGTGAGTTGGTCAACGTATGAAGCACTTTGTCTGTACTATCATCACCTTAGGTATTCTTGCCGTTGCAGCAAGTAGCTGTCGCGTTGCACGTCATATACCCCAAGGAGAGGCGGTAGTGAGCAGGGTAGAGGTACGTATAGACGGTCAGGCCTCCAGTGCTTCGGACCTGCGTATGGCGACGGTGCAGAAGCCTTATCATCGCACATTCGGTTTCCTGCCGATGGGTGTATGGATGTGGCACCCTGACACGACGACTTTCTGGCACAGAATGCGTGGGCGTCTGGGTACTGAACCTTCTATTTATAATGAGGAGTCTGCCCGACGTACCGAGCGTGCCCTGCAGGTGGTTATGCAGCGCAAGGGATTCCTTGATGCAGAGGTCTCACATCGCACCATCGTGGAGAATCAGAAGGCTCGTGTGATCTATAACATCTCGAGCAATCGTCCCCGCCGACTGGCTGCTATACGCTATATGGTGCAGGATACTACCTTGAATTCGTCCATACTAGTGGGTTCAGAACAGGGTCAGCTGCATGTAGGCGACCTGCTTGACCACAGCGCGCTGGAGAATGAACGACAGCGTATCACGACAATGATGCGTGAGCGAGGCTATTGGAGCTTCAACAAAGAGAATATCTCCTATATTGCCGATACGCTGAAAGGGAAGGAGGAGGTGGATCTGACCATTCGCATTGATGGAGAACACCAGCAGTGGCGCTTCCGCAAGGTGCATTTCCTGGCCAATTTCAATATCCTGTCACAGACGGGAACCGACTCTCTGACTCAGCACTTCCGTCAGCTTGGCCAGCCGGGTTATGACCTGACTTATTCGGGTGAGCAGTGTTATCTGCGTGAACCTGTCTTGCTACGTAGCTGCGAGGTAATCCCCGGGCAGCTCTACAGCGAGAGTGCTATCCGCAACACGTATGCTGCGCTGAGCCGTCTGCACATCCTGCGCTATGTCAACCTTCGTGTGGAGTCGGTGTCGGAAGAAGGTGAGGAGCCTGCGCTTGACTGCTTTGTCTATCTCTCTCCGCAGAGCAATCACGCCATCCAGTTTGAGGTGGATGGTACGAATACGGCGGGTGACCTGGGCTTTGCCTTGGCATTGTCCTATCAGCATAGAAACCTTTTCCGAGGCAGTGAAGCCTTCACTACGCGACTGAAGGGCGGCTATGAGTCATTGACTGGCAATGTGGAGAATCTGGTGAACAAGAATTACTCGGAGTATGCTGCCGAGTTCGGACTTGACATACCACGATTCCTGTTCCCTTTCCTGAGCGAGGAGGTGAAGCGTAAGAGTCGCGCCTCGTCACTGTTCAAGGCCAGTTTCTCACACCAGAGCCGTCCGGAGTATACGCGTATCATCACCCAGGGAGCCTTTGGCTATAAGTGGAACTCGCCGTTGGCTCATCATACCTGGGACATTCTCAACCTCAGCTACGTGCATCTGCCGGAGCAGAGCGAGACGTTCAAGCAGTTGATCGAGAACCTGGGTCCGATCAGTTACAGCAGCTACAGCAGCCACTTTATCTTAGGTATGAACTACACGCTCTACCTGGGTAACAATACGCTTACCACCGGCCGTCAGCAGCGTACTACTAAGACGCTGTGGTCACTGCGCATCAATCCGGAGATTGCGGGCAATGTGCTCTCAGGATTCAGCAATATGTTCAATGCACGTGAAGAGGACGGACGATATAAAATTGTGGCACAGCCGTTTGAGCAATATGCGCGACTGGATGTGGATTGGAGCAGCAGCCTCTTCCTCTCTGAGCGTAGCCGTCTGGCACTGCGTGCTGCCGGTGGCGTGGCTGTACCGTATGGCAATAGTGACGTGATGCCGTTTGAGAAACGTTACTACAGCGGTGGTGCTAACTCGGTGCGCGGCTGGTCAGTGCGAGAACTGGGTCCGGGGCGTTACAAGAGTGCGGATGCGAAGAAATTCAACTTCTTCAATCAGTGTGGCGATGTGCGACTGGATACTTCGGTGGAGCTTCGTACTGATCTTTTCTGGAAGTTTGAGTCGGCAATCTTCGTCGATGCTGGCAATGTATGGACCATCAAACCGTATGATAATCAGGTAGGAGGTGAGATCACTTCTGACTTCTATAAGCAGATTGCTGCGTCGTGGGGAGTAGGCTTACGCGTAGTGACGGACTTTGTGATACTCCGACTTGACTGGGGTTTCAAGGCGCATGATCCGTCAATCGATGCGGATGAACGATGGGCGATTCGTCACCCGTTCAGGTCAAATCACAACACGGTGCATTTCGCGGTGGGATATCCGTTCTAACTCCTCACTCCTAACTATAATTAAATTTTCCAATATAATGAAAGATACGTATAATGAGTTATTAGCCGATGCTATTCGTGACTACTGGGAACTGCCTGCTCTGCTTAATTTCGAAGCTGAGAGCTATACCTATGCTGAGGTAGGAGAGCGTATTGCACGCTACCATCTGGCTTGGCAGGAAGCAGGCTTGCAACCGGGTTTCCGCGTGGCACTCTGTGGACGTAATAGCGCAGAGTGGTGCATCGGCCTGCTGGCTGCCTTCTCTTATGGCGCGGTAGCTGTGCCATTGCTCAATGAGTTCACGCCAGATATGGTGATTCGCCTGGTCAATCACAGCGAGGCGCAGGTGCTGCTCGTCAGCCAGCAGATCCTTAAGACCCTTGAGGCCATTGACATAAAGAAAGAACTGCCGGAGCTGAAGATCTGTACCTTCGAGAAGCAGGACATGGTGGAGGAGCTCTTCAAGCAGCGTTATCCTGAGGGCTTCAAGCCATCGGACGTGAACTATTACCAGCAGAGCGCTGATGAATTGCTGATGATCAACTACACCAGCGGTACGACGTCTGAGCCGAAGGGCGTGATGATCCCCCAGCGTGCCGTGTGGAGCAACATGGCGTTTGCCAAGGAGGTGCTGCCATTCCTGGGCAAGGGCCAGAAGGTTGTTTCTATGTTGCCGACGGCTCATCTCTACGGTATGGCGTTTGAATTGCTTTATGAGTTCATCGTAGGTATCAATATCACCTTCCTCAACCGAGCTCTGAGCCCGAATATCATCCTCAAAGCATTGACCACCGTCAAGCCGGATCTTATCGTTGTAGTGCCAATGATCATCGAGAAGGTGGTGCGTAAGGGCCTGATGCCTAAGTATAACGCTCCGCTGATGAAGGTGCTGCGTAACATCCCGCTCATTGGAAGCTTCGTCAAGAAGAAGTTCCGCGATGGCCTCTACACCGCATTGGGTGGCAACTTCTACGAGATCATCATCGGTGGTGCAGGCCTCAATGGCGAGGTAGAAGCCATCCTGAAGGACATCAAGTTCCCATACACGGTGGGTTACGGAATGACCGAGTGTGCACCGATTATCGGTTACCGTGATTGGCAGTCATTCGTGCCAACCTCTTGTGGCCGTCCGGCTCCACGCATGGAAGTACGCATCGACAGTGCTGATCCTGCCAACACTCCTGGCGAGATCATCACCCGTGGCATGAATGTCATGCTCGGCTATTATAAGAATGAGGAAGCTACCCAGCGTGCTATTGATGCTGACGGCTGGCTCCACACGGGCGACATGGGTGTGATGGATGCTGACAACAATATCTTCATCCGTGGCCGAATCAAGAACATGCTGCTCTCTCCATCCGGCCAGAACGTCTATCCGGAGGAGATGGAGGCTGTGGTCAACGGTTTGCCATACGTCGTAGAGAGCGTCGTAGTGCAGCGTGAGCACCGTCTCATTGCGCTGGTCTTCCCTGACCGTCAGGCCGCTGCCGCTGCTGGATTGAGCAATGATGAAGTGCTCCTCAAGTTCCTCCACAGCCGCCAGAATGACGTCAACAAGAACTTCCCTTCGTACGCTCATATCAATGCGATTGAGCTGGTGCAGGAGGAGTTTGAGAAGACGCCGAAGAAGTCGATAAAGAGATTCTTGTATTCGTAATATCCTCCAAATCAACAAAATCCCTAATTTTTACACAATATGAAAAAAACAATTCTTACCGCCCTTGCCCTCGCTGCTACCACAGCTTTCGCGCAGGAGGCTATCACCCCTGAAGTGCTGCAGCAGTTGCAGCAGAAAGAAACCGTTGCTGACAAGGCTATCCGTAATGCTATGGCCAGCAATAGCATCAGTGTATTGGCTACCGATGCTTCTACACTCATTCCTGTCGATGATCACTTTACCTATCGTGTGCCTAACAAGGGCATTACCAATCAGGCAAGCAGTGGACGCTGCTGGCTGTTCACTGGTATGAACGTCCTTCGCAGCAAGGCTATCAACAAGTATAACCTCAAGGGCCTTGAGCTTTCGCAGTGCTACCTGTTCTTCTATGACCAGTTGGAGAAGGCTAACCTCTTCCTGCAGGGTGTCATTGACACTCGTAAGAAGCCTATGGATGACCGTATGGTAGACTGGCTTTTCCAGAACCCACTCTCTGATGGTGGTACTTTCTGCGGCGTAGCTGACCTTGTACAGAAGTATGGCGTAGTTCCATCGGAGGTAATGCCAGACAACTATCAGGCTGCTAACACCGGCCAGATCACCAACCTCCTCAAGCTCAAGCTTCGCGAGATGGGCCTCGAGCTCCGTGATAAGGGCAACAATGTGAAGACCCGTCAGAGCGACATTGCTATCAATAAGGATCTTGAGAAGACCAAGGTAGAGATGCTCGGCACTATCTACCGCATCCTTACCCTTGCTTACGGCGTGCCTCCAACAGAGTTCACCTGGACACAGCGCAACGCTAAGGACGAGGTAGTCAGCACCGAAAAGTATACTCCAAAGACTTTCTATACCAAGTTCTGGCAGGTCGAGGATCTCTATGATAACTATATCATGGTGATGAATGACCCTCTCCGTGAGTACTACAAGACCTATCAGATTGAGTATGACCGTCACACCTATGATGGCCACGACTGGGTTTACCTCAACCTCCCTGTCGACGAGATCAAGCCATTGGCCATCGAGTCTCTGAAGGACACTACCGCTATGTACTTCTCATGCGACGTAGGTAAGTTCTCTAACCGCAAGAGCGGCCTTCTCTCACTCCAGAACTTCGACTATGAGTCACTCCTCGGCACTACCTTCAATATGGACAAGCGTGAGCGCGTCATGACTCATGCTTCTGGTTCAAGCCACGCTATGACAATGGTTGCTGTAGACATTGACCAGACTTCTAAGGACCTGAAGGTCAACAAGTGGATGGTAGAGAACTCTTGGGGTGCTGCCAGCGGATACAAGGGCCACATGATCATGACCGATGAGTGGTTCAACGAGTATATGTTCCGCCTCGTCATCAAGAAGTGCTACGTCGGCCAGAAGTACCTCGACATGCTCAAGCAGAAGCCTATCATGCTCCCAGCTTGGGACCCTATGTTCATGGGTGAGGAGTAATCCTCCAATCAGGATTATGCATTCTTAAAGTCTTCTTTATATCTATGAAAGCATTTGACATCAACTATATTGACCAACTCAGCGAGCAGCAGGTGCGTTACCTGCTGCGCTCTGAGCTGGAGCGTAATAAGCTGCTTATCAGCCGTAATGACTTCAAACTCTTTCGTTATGAAGTAGACGAGGATGTCATGGTTATTCTCTGCAATGATGCAGAGGGTAAGCAGCAGCATCTTGCCTTCGAGAATTTCAGTAAGGTCGCGCCGAAGTATTATTTCGATGAAACTGAGCATCAGAAAATCGTTGAAATACTCCGTCATGTAGCCACCGAACCGGATTTCCCGAGGACAGGTACACAGGAGTTTACCAACAAAGAAGGGACGGATGTCTGCACGGAGTATACTTGTCTCTATGACGAAGCTGGCAAGGTGACTACTATTGTCGGCCAGTATATGGATGTCTATCTGACTCGTGACAGGATGCTTGAAACCATCAAGATGCTCAACGAGCAGATCTCTATGACTGACATCATGCGTCATTCGTTTGAGACGATGATTTATATTGACTTGCGCGATTATTCGTTCAAGCTGCTGCAAGGCACGGCTGCTGTACGTGCAGCCAGTCAGAAGGTAAATACCGTACTTGAGCTGGGTGAGCTCTTCTGCCAGTATTATGTGGATGCGGAGTATCAGGAAGGCTTCCGTAATTTCATCAGTGAGATTACGCTCAATGACCGTTTCCAGACAAACCGCTTTATCTCGTATGAGTACCTGACCAAGAATATCGGTTGGTGCCATGCCCGTATCATGCCGGGTGAGATGGATTCTAAAGGCCATTATATGACCGCTATCTTCACCACTGAAACGGCGGCTGACCATCATAAGGAGCTCAGCGTCTTGCGTGTAGCTGCTATGCGTGATACACTTACGGGCATCATGAACCGCTATTCCGGTGAGCGTGCCATCAATGACATGCTTCGTCGCCGTGAGCCTTCTATCTATGCAATCTTCGACTGTGATTACTTCAAGATGATCAATGATAAGCTGGGTCATCCGATTGGTGACCAGGTGCTGATTGAAGTGGCACGTTCATTGAGCGACGTCTTCCCACGCGACATTGTCATGCGACTGGGTGGCGATGAGTTCGTTGTCTTCATCGTCAATCCGGAAACCGTGGCACAGGCGCAGCAGGAGGGAGCTTCTTCGGTGCTTGCTCCGCTCAAGGAAAGGTTGAAGAAGATTGATATCCCACAGCTTCGTAACACGCCTAACCTTAGTTGCGGCATGGTTATTGTCTCTGCTGGTTCTGAGCATGAACTGACTGAGATTTACGAACTTGCTGACAAGAAGCTCTATGAAGCTAAGATCTCACATAATGGTAGTGTGAGAAGTGCGGAAATCTGATTTGATAGTAATTGGTATTATCTATCAAGTAACTGAAATAAATAATCACCACCCTCAAGTATTTATTACGATGAGGGTGGTGATTTTGTGTGTTATTATTTCCAGATATATGATTACATATTGCTGGTAGTATTCTTCTTAACTGGGTCACAGGTCAAACCTACGCCGAGCTTCTTGAAGATCTTCTGATCTACATCTGAGAGCATGACGGTGCAGTGTACCTGGCAACCGCGGAGCTTAGGCAACTGAGCCAGAGCCTTGCGGCAGTTCTCATCGTGCTGTGAGAGTACGCTGAGTGCTACGAGCACCTCATCGGTGTGGAGACGTGGGTTGTGGCCACCGAGGTACTCTACCTTGGTCTTCTGGATTGGCTCAATCATGTCCTGTGGGATGAGCTTCAACTCATGGTCAATCTCTGCCAGATGCTTCATTGTGTTGATGAGCAATGCAGCGCTGCAACCGAGCAAGTCGCTGCTGTGTGCAGTGATAATGGTGCCGTCCTCCAGCTCAATTGCTGCTGAGGTGTGGCCTGTCTGCTCCTTCTGCTCACGTGCTGCCACGGTGGTCTTGCGGTAAGCGCTGTTGATACCTGCTTGCTTGAAGAGGAGTGCAATCTTGCTGACCTCGTGCTCGTTGCCATCCGCATTGGCCATGTGGTTGAGTGCAGTATAGTAGCGACGGATGATCTCGTTCTTCGAAGCTGTGCAGCAGACCTCGTCGTCACAGATGCAGTAACCTACCATGTTGACACCCATGTCGGTTGGCGACTTGTATGGGTTCTCGCCATAGATACCCTCAAACAACGCGTTGAGCACTGGGAAGATCTCAATGTCGCGGTTGTAGTTGATGGCAATCTTGTTGTAGGCGTCCATGTGGAATGGGTCAATCATATTGACGTCGTTGAGGTCAGCAGTAGCAGCCTCATACGCGATGTTGACTGGGTGCTTGAGAGGGAGGTTCCATACTGGGAAGGTCTCGAACTTAGCGTAACCTGCAGTAATGCCGCGCTTGTGCTCATTGTAGAGCTGGCTCAGGCAGACAGCCATCTTGCCGCTACCAGGACCAGGAGCCGTCACAATGACGAGTGGGCGAGTGGTCTCTACATAGTCGTTCTTGCCGAAGCCCTCGTCTGAGTCGATGAGTGCTACGTCTTGAGGATAACCCTCGATAGTGTAGTGGTAATAAGCCTTGATGCCCATACGCTCGAGCTTCTGGCGATAGGTGTCAGCGCTGCTCTGGCCGTTGTAGTGGGTGATGACTACCGAACCCACCATGAAGCCACGGTTCATGAACTCGGTGCGCAGACGGAGTACGTCCATGTCGTAGGTAATACCGAGGTCCTGACGAACCTTGTTCTTCTCGATGTCGAGTGCAGAAATGACAATGACAATCTCGATCTGGTCAGCCAGCTGCTTGAACATGCGCAGTTTGCTGTCTGGCTGGAAGCCTGGCAGTACGCGTGAAGCATGATGATCGTCGAAGAGTTTACCACCTAACTCGAGGTAGAGCTTGTTGCCGAACTTGGCAATACGTTCCTTAATATGCTCAGATTGGATTTTGAGATATTTGTCGTTATCGAAACCAATTTGCATAGTAGTTTTCTTTATATATTAATAAGGAGTGAAAAATACAAAAATAACGCGTGCAAATATACTGATAATTTTTGGAGTTTTCAAGTTTTTGGTCGAAGAAATAAGGTAATTTTGTCGAAAGAAGTAGAAATAGTGAAGGATTTCGTCGAAATACAGGGGGGATTTCGTCGAAAACAATTTTTTTATCGTGCGAAAAAGTTGTTACTTTGCGGTGTCAAAAAACAAAAATGACAAACAAAACAATCATTAGTAATTAATAAACTTTACGCAATATGAAAAAGACATCTTACACCACCCTCCTCACCGCAGGTATGATCATCGCTTCGGCAATGAACGCAAACACAGCCATCGCTCAGAAGAAGAACAAGAACGTGAAGGCGCAGCCAAAGGTCTCGTACGAGATTGCTGACTCTACCACTAACGAGATTGGCGTAGTGCATAACCTCGACGAGTTCGTCATTGCCGTGCAGAAGCCACTTATCAAGGTGGAGGGCGACAAGATTGCCTACAGCGTGAAGGATGATCCTGACGCTAAGACCAATACGCTGCTCGAGATGCTCCGCAAGGTGCCCATGGTCACCGTCGATGGCGAGGATAACATCCAGGTCAATGGCAGCTCCAACTTCCAGATCTTCATGAACGGCAAGCCAAGCCCGATGCTGAGCGGTAGCCCCAAGGACGTGCTCAAAGCCATTCCTGCGCAGAGTATCAAGCACATAGAGGTCATTACCAACCCTGGCGCCAAGTACGACGCAGAGGGCGTGGGTGGCATTCTCAACTTCATCACCGATCAGAAGCAGGGCATGGAAGGCTACACCGGCAGCGTGGCTCTGCAGAGTGGTAATCGTGTGAATGGCGGTAATGTCTACGTCATGACCCAGCAGGACAAGCTGACTCTCTCGGTCAATGCCAGCGAGATGTATATCAATACCCCTGCAGTTGACGTTACCAGTGTCCGCAAGAACCTTGCAGAAGGCTCTACCGTCACTTCTAACACCACCACTTCCGGAGGTAACAACATGGTGTTCGCCACGGTTGATGCTAACTATCAGATTGATGAGCACAATAATATCGCAGCTACGGTCAGTCTCATGAACCTGAATTCGAAGAATGACATGGACATGCTCACCAGCACCGTGCCTGGCAGCGAGTATTCGCAGACAAATAACAACAAGATGAAGAATACCTCGGTCAACGCCAGCGTCGATTATACGCACACTTACAGCGATAATCCACGTCACACCCTCACCACCGCTTATCGCTTCAGCGCTTCTCCGCGCAAGAACGACATGCTCACCCAGTATGAGGGTATCAATATCCCTGACTATGACCGCGTTGACAAGAATAATATGCTCGAGCACACCCTGCAGCTCGACTATACCCAGCCACTCTCACAGCTCAGCACTTTCGAGGCCGGTGGTAAGTATGTTTATCGCCAGAGCACCAGTACCTCTGATCTCCTCGACTACGAGCACCAGAACTCTATCGGCGCTCTCTACGGCACCTTCTCGCAGACCTTGGGCAAAGTAACCCTTAAGGCAGGTCTCCGCTACGAGTTCACCTCGCAGGATGTGACTTACAAGAAAGGCAATGGCGAGGATTTCAGCCTGACCTACAACAACTGGGTTCCAAACCTCACCCTCTCGTATGCGCCAACCTTCGGTAACAACCTGACATTGAGCTACAACATGCGTATCAGTCGCCCGGGTATCTCGGTGCTCAATCCTTATCTCAACACCCAGGATCTGCACAACATCAGCTTCGGTAATCCGAACCTCGAGGTCGAGAAGTCGCACAACCTGCAGTTTACCTATAACTACTTCTCAGCCAAGGCAATGTTTAACGCCAGCTTGCGTTACACTTACCTCGACAATGGCATTGAGTCGTACTCCTTCCTCGACGATAACGTGCTCTACAGCACCTATGGCAACATCGGGCAGCGCCAGAACACCGCATTGAGCCTCTTCGCTTCGTTGAGCCTCACCCCAAAGACCCGACTCACGCTCAACAGCACCACCTCATACATTGACCTCCGTGCTTCGCAGATGGGTTATAAGAACAGTGGCTTCCAGGAGATGGCTATGATCAACCTCCAGCAGACCCTTCCTTGGGATCTCAAGCTATCGGCTATGTTTATGGTCAATACTCCTTCGGTAACCCTCCAGGGTGAGTCAGCAGGCATGAACATGCACATGCTCGGCTTGACCAAGAGCTTCCTCAATGACCGCCTCAGTGTAGGTGTCAACACCGTCAATCCTTTCCACAGCACCATGACAATGAAGATCACTTCTGAGGGTGCCGGCTACACCAGCGAGAGCGAAACCAAGGTCTCTATGTGCACCGTCATGGCCAATGCCACCTATCGTTTCGGTGACCTGAAGCTCAAGCAGCAGACACGCCGCACTGAGATTGAGAGTGATGTACTCGAGGTCAAGAGCAGTAATGAGCAGATCAATGGAGTGTTCCAGGGCATGTAATGTCGCCTGTCTCCTTATTAATAATATAGTTATAGTTTAAGTTTTATAATAGATAGTTGAAGTGTATTTTCCCGCAGATTTCCTCCAAATTCACATTACCTTTATCATATATTCATCAAATAATTTGGAAATCTGCGGGAAGATATTTATTTTTGCACCAGATTTAGGTAATCCATAACTCCTCACTCCTAATTCCTCATTTAATACGATGTCTCAGACCTTAAAACAAAATATCGTCCTACTGATTGTCCAGCTGGTTGTCTGGATCATCATGATGCTTGCTCCGACTTGTATCTCATATATGATTGATCCATCGTCCCATCGACATTGGATTTTCTTTGGCCAGGCCATGACCATCCTGAGCCCGATGTTCGTGATTTACATGGTCAGTTTCTACCTCCTGGTCCCTTATCTCTATTTCAAGGGGTATAAGGCGAGCTACTTCCTAGCATCCCTTTTGCTGCTTGTCCTGGTCAACTATCGCTTCTTCTTTGGCGATGTCTCGATGCTCCCTAAGCCTTGGCAGGATGGCTTCTATTCCCTCATGGGCACCACCTTTTTTATCCACCTCATCGTGGCCTTTACAGCCTTCGCTTTGCGCAATTATCTCCGCACATTGAGCATCCAGCACAAGCTCGAAGAGGAGCAGCGCAAGAGCACCGAAGCTGAGCTCACCTGGCTCAAGAACCAGCTCAATCCGCACTTTCTGTTCAATTCGCTCAATAACATTTCCTCGCTCACCCAGATTGATCCTGACCAGGCGCAGGATGCAATAGCACAGCTTTCTGACCTCCTCCGCTACGCGCTCTATGAGAGCAATAAGCCGAGCGTGCCGCTGATGGGAGAGGTGGAGTTCATGCAAAACTATATCAGCATGATGAAGCTCCGCTGCTCATCTCTCACCACCGTCAATGTGGATTTCCCGACCACCTGTCCTTCATCCCTCACCATCGCTCCGCTGCTCTTTATCTCCTTCATTGAGAATGCGTTCAAGCACGGTGTGAGCAATAACAGCGCCTCGGAAATCAATGTCTCATTGGCAGCGAAGGACAACGGACTGGTCTTTGAGTGCCGCAACACCAACCTCCCTAAGGGCGACTCTGACCACAGCGGCTCAGGCATAGGCCTCGAAAATACCCGTCGCCGATTGGAGCTCCTTTATCCGAATAAATACGAGTGGGAGCAGAAAGTTGAGAATGACCAGTTTATCATTCGCGTAGCCATTAACTCCTAACTCCTCACTCCTAATTCCTCACTGAATAACCATGACTTGCATAATCGTAGATGATGAGCCCCTCGCCGTCAAGCTCCTGGAGTCATTCGTGGCTCGCACCCCTGACCTCGAGCTTTTAGGCTCCTATACAGACAGCATCGCTGCCCTTGATGCACTGCGCTCCAATCCGTCAGATCTCCTGTTTCTGGACATCCAGATGCCTGATCTGAATGGAATGGAGCTTGCTCATGCTATTGATACGCATCGCACCCGAGTCATCTTCACCACCGCTTTCAAGGATTATGCTTTCGAGAGCTATGAGGTCAATGCGCTGGATTTCTTGCTTAAGCCCATTCGTTTTATCAAATTCCAGGCAGCAATCGAGAAGGCGAGAGAACTCTTTGCTCCCGTTCCTCAGCCTTCTATTGAGTCAAAAGAAACTGTCGTTGCAGCACAGCCAGGTTCTACGAATAGCATTTTTTTGAAGGTTGATGGTGAACTCCGTCGTATTTCGTTGGACAAAATCATCTATGTAGAAGGCATGAAAGACTACCTCAAGTTCTCCATTGAAGGCGAGAAGACCCCGCTGGTTACGCACCTCACGCTCTCCGCGGCTGAGGAGATGTTACCAAATTCTCTATTTATGCGCATCAACCGCTCCTATATCATATCCCTCCAGCACATCCGGAGTATTGACCGCAATGACTGCGTCTATATCGGCGATCAGATCATCCGAGTCACCGAAGCTTATCGCGAGACATTCATGAACTACATCACAAAACACTTACCATAATGAAAAAAATTCTTTTCTTACTCCCCGCTGCGGCTCTTGTCTCAGCTTGCTCCCCTCAGATCTCTGAGACGGACATGGGTCAGTACATCCTCGTCACCCAGTCGGGTGGCGCGACCCTCGGTTATTCACCCACTTCGGGCGTCAAGCTCATCGAGAAGGATGGTTATCGTTTCAAGGACCTCAACCGCAATGGCGTGCTCGATAAGTACGAGGATTGGCGTCTCGGCTTCGAGGAGCGTGCCACCGATCTGGCCGAGCAGCTCAGCATTGACGAGATTGCCGGCCTCATGCTCTATAGCGCGCATCAGGCAGTTCCAGCCGATACGATCACTGCTCAGCAGCGTCAGTTCTTGTCCGATGATAACCTCCGCGCTGTGCTCGTCACCAAGGTCGAGAGCCCAGAGATTGCGGCTCGATGGAACAATAACGTACAGGCCTTCGTAGAGGGCATCAATCACGGCATTCCGGCCAATAACAGCTCCGACCCTCGTCACGAAACCGCAGCCACCGCAGAGTATAACTACGGCTCGGGCGGCACCATTTCTCAGTGGCCAACGACCCTCGGCCTGGCTGCTACGTTCGATCCTGAGATCATGCTCCAGTTCGCCCAGATTGCCGCTCAGGAGTATCGCGCACTTGGTATTGCCACAGCGCTCTCACCTCAGGTAGATATTGCCA
Source organism: Bacteroidales bacterium (assembly GCA_045639585.1). Classification (GTDB taxonomy): domain Bacteria; phylum Bacteroidota; class Bacteroidia; order Bacteroidales; family UBA3663; genus Liminaster. The sequence goes on along the minus strand of JAZUDJ010000075.1, from coordinate 14,316 downwards.
CAGAACCACGCTGGAGCCGCTTCTCGGGCACATTTGGCGAGGATCCACAGCTCTCTACCGATATGGCTCGTGCCTATTGCGATGGCTTCCAGACCTCTCCAGCCGATCAGGTCATTGCCGATGGATGGGGCACAGGTTCGGTCAACGCCATGGTCAAGCACTGGTATGGCTGCGGCGCGCCTGAGTCGGGTCGTGACTCGCATTATAACTATGGTAAGTACGCCATCTTCCCAGGCGGCAAGGCTGACCTGCACCGCAAGTCATTCGTTGAGGGTGCTTTCGCGCTGACAGGTGGCACCAAGATGGCTTCGGCGGTCATGCCAGCTTATAATATCCTGCTCAATCAGGACCCTGCCGGCAACAACGTGGGTGCGGGTTATAGCCATTGGATGATCACCGATCAGCTCCGTGGCGAGGCTGGCTTCGATGGCGTTGTCTGCACCGACTGGGCCATCACGGGCGATAATGCTACGATGGGTTCGTTCGATGGCAAGCCTTGGGGTACGGAGAAGCTCACCATCGCTGAGCGCCACTACGCAGTCCTGAAGGCTGGTGTGGATCAGTTCGGTGGAAATAATGTCAAAGGCCCTATCCTTGAGGCCTATAAGATGGGTTGCGATGAGTTCGGCCAGGAGGCTTGGACAGCTCGTTTCCAGCAGTCAGCACGTCGCCTGTTGCTCAATTCTTTCCGTGTAGGACTCTTCGAGAATCCTTATCTCGACCCTGCTCAGACCTCTGCAATCCTCGGCAAACCTGAGTTTATGGAGGCTGGCTACAATGCACAGCTCAAGAGCATCGTTATGGTCAAGAATCATGAGAAGGCTCTGCCAATCCAGGAGAAGCAGATGGTCTATATTCCTAAGCGTCACTACGTTCCTACCTTGACCTTCTTTGGCTTGATGGGTGAGGATCACTGGGATTATCCGGTAGACCTCGCGCTGGTAGGAAAATACTACGAGGTGGTTGAAAATCCTACGGATGCTGACTTTGCCATCTGTTTCATCGAGAGCCCAGCTTCTGGTGCCGGCTACGATGCTGCTGACGCTCAGAAGGGCGGTAATGGCTTCATGCCTATCAGCCTCCAGTACGCTGATTATGTGGCTGTGGATGCGCGCGAGAAGAGCATTTCGGGCAACAGCATGACCACCACCGATGGCTCGTATGACTATATGAATCGCACCTATCGCGGCAAGACCATCCAGACCTACAACCGCGACGAATTGACCATCGTGCAGCAGACACGCCAGCAGATGGGCGATAAGCCTGTCATCGTGTGCCTCCAGGCAAGCAAGCCAACCATCCTCACCGGGGTGGAGGACAATGCCAGCGCTATCCTCGTCAGCTTCGGTACGAGCAATCAGCCATTCCTCGACATGATCAGCGGCAAGGCTGAGCCTTCAGGTCTTCTTCCATGCCAGTTCCCAGCCGACATGAAGACCGTAGAGGAGCAGTGCGAGGATGTGCCACGCGATATGACTCCTTACACCGACGCTGACTCGCACAAGTATGACTTCGCCTTCGGTATGAACTGGAGCGGTGTCATTAAGGATGCGCGTGTGGAGAAGTATTATTAAACAATCTCTGCGTGTGTTCAGCTCCGCATGGAGCATAAAATAAACGGGCGTTTCTTGCAAAACGTCCGTTTTTTATTGTTTATGGCCTTGCAAAATGCAAATCAATTTCTATTCTTAATCCAGTCAAGGAAGCTGCCAGGAGTAGCGCATCCGAACTGCTCAAGGTAAGCCATAGCAAGAGACAAACTGGCCTTATGACCATAATAGTTGTAGGTCTCTTCGATGAGGTTTTTAGCTACTATATCCATAATTTGAGGGTTTTGGAATTATTGATGGCGCAAAGATAATAACAATATTATTAATAGACTATCAAATTTCGTTCATTTTTGCTATTTGCAACATTTATATAATATTTTTGGAAATTTTTGCACAAATCAGTAATCCATTTCACGATTCGGCTGGAAACCGAATCTCCGCTGCTAAGCCCTCGGGAATACTCCAAAATCGGGCGAAAAATCAACTTTTTCCGGCTTTTCGGCCCATTTTATTCAATAAAAATCGGTGTTAAGGCGCTCTCGTACTCAACCGAAATCGGTGATAATGGAAAGATGATGTGCTTGTATTTATAGTAATAAATCGCTGATAATTAGATATAAATAAAACGAATGGAATTGTGCGTTTCTTAGTCGTTGATTTTGTAGTTTGCTACACTGCTACAGCGCTACAGTCATATTTTTCCCAAAAAACTAGAGAATTTATTCTTTATATATATTTATATATATAAAATTTCACTTTGAGTTTTTACCGCTAAAAAATCGACTGTAGCACTGTAGCGTGTAGCACTTTTGAAACTTTATTTCACATAGCTCATCGTATTTCATCCTATTTCACACAGCTCATTCTGGTGCGAAAAATATTTCGTATCTTTGCACCGCAAAACAAAAAATCCTCGCCCTCGGGCTCACCATATATTCGGTCTTTGACATCTTGTAGTAAAAATCGGTTCCCGGAAGTTCTGGCAAGCAATCCTGCATCAAGAATTGGTTGTCCGGAAGTTCTGGCAAGCAATCTTGCATCAAAAAAAGCTTGCCGGGAAGTGCCGACAAGCTTTCTTGCATCAAAAAAGCTTACTTGATATTTACCACCGCCGTCTGGCGAATATCCTCAGACGACGCACCGATGAGGAACTTAACCGGCAGCGATTCACACACGAAGGCGTGGCGTGACTCATCCCAGTAGGAGAGGTCTTCCTTGTTGATCGTGAGGGTGACGTGAGACGTCTCGCCAGCCTTGATGTTGATACGAGCGAAGGCGCAGAGCTGCTTGTTAGGGCGGCTCACACGGCTCTCAGGATAGGTGGCGTAGATCTGGATGACCTCATCGCCATCGAGGCAGCCCGTGTTCTTGACAGGCACGGTGAGGGTGACGCTCTGCTTATCCTGCTTGACGTCCTGCACGTCGCCGTATTGGAAGGTGGTGTAGCTCAATCCGTAGCCGAAAGGATAGAGGACAGACTGCTGGAAGTACTGATAGGTGCGGCCATGACGGATATCATAATCGAGCATATCGGGCAGGTCAGTAATGTCGCGAACCCAAGTCTGGGTGAGTCGACCTGCTGGATTGACCTTGCCGAGCAATATGTCGGCCAGACCCGTTCCCTGCTCCTGGCTGCAGTGAGTGAGGTGCACGATGGCTGGGAGGTGCTCCTGACTCCAGTTGATGGTGTATGGGAAGCTGCTGACCAGGACGAGCACTGTGTTCTTATTGGCCTTATACATGAGGCGCACGAGGTCTTCGTCGGGCAGCTGGAGAGATTTTCTGTCCACGGCTTCGCGTCCGTCGCTGGGCACAGGAGAGACCTTCCAGTTGCGCGTCGTGCCGTATGGATGGTTGCCCACACACACGAGCACCACGTCAGCCTCCTTGGCGAGTCGCTCGGCCTGGCTCATGGCGTTGCTCGATGCGTAGAGGATTTCGATGTTCTTGCCCCACAGATTAGTATTTCGCTTATCCGAGGAGAGTGCCTGTTCCAACCCTTTTCGGATGGTGATGCGATAAGCAGGCTCACCACCATACCAGTCAGTCTCGATGCTGTCAGCCCACTGGCCAATGACGGCGATTTTCTTGATCTTGTCGGTCTTGAGCGGGAGGATACCATCGTTCTTGAGCAATACCACCGACTTGGCAGTCACCTCACGAACATACTGACGGATGGCTGGGTCTTCCCAAGGCTTCGGAGCGCTGACGTCCTGGCCGATCTGGAGGTAAGGGTTCTTGGTGTCCGGGCCATCGAGCAAACCGAGCTTGAGGGCGGTATAGAGGTTGCCACGGATGGCCTTGTCAATCTCTGCCTCGGTGAGGATTCCGCGCTGGAGGGCTTCGACAATCGACTCACGATAAGGGCTCAGGAACTGACCCACGGTGGCCTTGACAGTGGCTGCTGAGCCTTCGACCTGCGAAGGATAGGCGTGGTGGGCATTGACGAGCAATCCGAGCGCGCTGCCATCGGTACAGATAATGCCTTTGACGCCCCACTGCTGGCGTGCGATGGTGTCGTTGGCCGGATGAACCATCATCACGGTGCCATTCCACTTGTTGTATGCGTCCATGAAGCTCTGTGCGCCGCCACGGGTGATGCCCATGTAGAACGGGCGGCTATAGTACTCGCGGAAGAGGCGCATATCGAAGTCCGACGAGGTGCTGTCACGCCCGTCCTCGTTGCTGTTGGCGAGGAAGTGCTTCATGAGCGACGCGGTCTTCCAGTAGCGTGGATCATCGCCCTGGAGACCTTTTATGATCGAGGTGGAGAGGGTGCCGGTGAGGAAGGCGTCTTCGCCAAAGCTCTCCTCGGTGCGTCCCCAACGAGGGTCACGAGCGAGGTCAGCGTTAGGAGCACGCATCACGAGCGAGCGCAGAGGGCTGAGGGGGCTCTGGAAGTACCAGCGGGCCTCTTCGGCGGTGATTTCGCCCACGCGACGGAGGATATCTACGTCCCAGGTCTCGCCGAGGCCGTATGCCTGCGGGAAGACGGTGGTTGGCTTCGGGTCGAGGATGGTGGAGCCATCTTCTTTGCGGACCTTGTTCCAACCGCCAGCGCCGCCGAGGGTCAGGCCGTGGAGGCCTTCGAAATGGCTGCTGTTAGGAATGCCGAGACGGGGCACGCCGAGATTAGTTGAGAGGAGGTTGATCTTCTCATCGAGCGTCAGCTGCTTGAGTAAGAGGTCAATACGCTGGTCATAGGTCTTCTTGAGATTGCGGAAGGCCAGGGAATCGGCGGCTGGCTTGGCCTGGAGGGTGAGTCCCAGGGCAAGGGCCGCAAACAAGGTAAGGAGCTTTTTCATGTTGATGTTTTATTAGGTCGTATTGCTTGAATTGCGCTACACGCTACAGTGCTACAGTCGAAATTTTAGTCGTTAAGCACCAGTTCCACTGGGCAATGGTCACTGCCAAAGACCTCATTGTGGATCTCGGCACTTACGAGGCGCTCACGCAGGCGGTCAGAGATGACGAAGTAGTCAATGCGCCACCCCGCGTTCTTCTGACGAGCCTGGAAGCGATAGGACCACCACGAGTACTTGACTTCATCGGGGTGGAGGTAGCGCCACGAATCGGTAAAGCCATGGGAGAGGAGCTGCGAGAACTTCTGGCGCTCTTCGGCGGTGAATCCGGCATTCATGGTGTTCGATTGCGGGTTCTTGAGGTCAATCTCCTCATGCGCCACGTTCATAGCGCCACACACGATGACGGGCTTTTTCTCGGCGAGACGGCGCAGCTAGAACTGGAAGCCCCCCTCCCCCTGCATGCGGTAGTCGAGGCGCTTGAGCCCATCCTGCGAGTTGGGGGTATAGACGGTGACGAGGTAGAAATCGGGCATTTCGAGCGTGATGACACGGCCCTCGTGGTCATGCTCATCGATGCCTATGCCATAGGTCACGCTGAGCGGTTGGTGCTTGGTATAGATGGCTGTGCCGGAATAGCCTTTCTTCTCGGCGTAGTTATAGTAGGCCTGATAGCCTTCGAAATTGAGGTCGAGCTGGCCCTCCTGCATCTTGGTTTCCTGCAGGCAGAAAAAGTCTGCATCGAGCTTTCGGAAGTCCTCTTCGAAGTTTTTGCCAACACAGGCACGGAGGCCGTTGACGTTCCAGGAAATGAATTTCATCGGTGTATTTTGTTAAATGATTTTGGCAAATATAAGGATTATTTTTCAATGCATGGGTATTTGGGGGCAATTTTCCTTGATATTTTACTTTTTTTGCACACCTTATTTATTTTATTTGTAAATTTGCACGCGATTTTAATATATTTTCCACATATTTTATAATTTTTACAATGAACTTGAAAGGTATTGCGTTTTGGGGAGGAGTTGCTGCAATGGCACTCTCTTCATGTGCCGGTAAGGTAGCGCAGGCGGAGGTTGATCCTCTCGTTTCGCACATCGACACTACCGTTCGTCCCCAGGACGATTTCTTTGACTATGCTACTGGCGCTTGGTTCGCAGAGCATGAGATTGAGGCTTCGGAGAACAGCATGGGTCTCTGGAAGCAGATTGGTGACACGATCAATGCACAGATCGCCGCTATCTGCCAGCAGGCTGCTGAGAGCCAGAATGAGACAGGAAGCAACAAGCAGAAGATCGGTGACCTCTACTTCTCGGGCATGGACACTGCTACCATCAACCAGAAGGGCCTGGCAGACATCAAGCCTTATCTCGACAAGATCGATGGTATGGAGAGTATCAAGGATCTGCCACAGGTAGCTGCTGAGATAGGCATGATTGGCCGTACTCCATTCTTCTCGGCTCATCTCTCACAGGATGACAAGAACAGCACTCAGTATGTGATGGGCATGCGTCAGGGTGGCCTGAGCCTCTCTGGCCGTCGCTTCTATGACGACATGGACGAGCGCGCTGTCAATGTCCGCGCTAAGTTCGTGACCTATATGACCGATATGTTTGCCAACCTCGGCTATGACGCTGACAAGGCTGCAGCTTCGGCTCAGAACGTGCTGGAGCTCGAGAACTCATTGGCCAAGATCTCTCGCAAGGCCGAGGCGCTCCGTGACCCATTCGCTAACTATAATAAGATGACCTTGGCAGAGCTCCAGAAGTCTACTCCTGACTTCGACTGGACCACTTACTTCACCGCACAAGGCTATCCTCAGCTTGACAGCGTAGTCGTTGGCCAGCCTGAGTACTTCGCTCAGCTCAATGGCATCATGAAGAAGGCTGACATCAACACGGTGAAGGACTATATGAAGTTCCAGTTCGTCGATGCTCTCGCTGAGTATCTTGATGACAAGACCTACGGCATCAACTTCGATTTCCGCAGCAAGGTCATGACCGGCGCACAGGAACAGCGTCCCCGCTGGAAGCGTTGCGTAGACGTTACCAACCGCGCTCTCGGTGAGCTCATCGGCCAGGTCTATGTGGCTGAGTATCTGCCAGCTGGCACTAAGGAGAAGTTCATTGAGATTGGCAACGCCATCAAGGCAGAGTTTGCTAATCACATCCAGAACCTCGACTGGATGAGCGACGTGACCAAGGAGAAGGCTCTCGCTAAGCTCAACGCTGTGAAGATGAAGCTGGCTTATCCTGACAAGTGGAAGGACATGAGCAGCCTCGAGATCAGCCGCGACTCTTACGTGCAGAATATGATCAACGTGCGTATCTGGAACCACCAGCAGACCGTGGCTAAGTACGGCAAGCCAGTAGATCGTGAGGAGTGGGGCATGAAGCCTCAGACCTACAACGCATCGTACAGCCCATCGAACAACGCTATCTGCATTCCTGGCTGTAACATCATCGTGCCTGGCTTCAAGGGTATGCCTGACGACGCTGTGCTTTATAGCATCATCGGTGGCTCGACCTTCGGCCATGAGATCACCCACGGCTTCGACGACGAGGGTTGCAACTATGACGCTGAGGGTAACCTCAAGTCTTGGTGGACCGAGGAGGATAAGGCTAAGTTCGACGAGAAGACCAAGCTCATCATTGCTCAGTTTGATGGCTATGAGCCACTCCCAGGCCTCCATATCAATGGCGCTAACACCGCTGGCGAGAACATCGCTGACCTCGGTGGTATCATCATGGGCTTCGAGGCATTCAAGAAGACCAAGCAGTATCAGGACAACGAAATGATCGGTGGCTTCACTCCAGCTCAGCGCTACTTCCTGGCATACGCTGAGGGTTGGCGCACCATCTACCGCGAAGAGGCTCTGGCTACTCGTGTGAAGAGTGACGTACACTCTCCAGCCAAGTGGCGTGTCATTGGTCCTCTGCAGGATCTCGTGGAGTTCTATGAGGCATTTGACGTGAAGGAGGGTGACGCTATGTGGCGCCCTGATAGCCTTCGCGTGAAGATCTGGTAAAATGAAGAATTTCTTAAATATCATAATAGCTCTTTGCCTTGTGTCTCTTGTGGGATGCAAGGCAAAGGTCACATCTACAGAGGAGCCTTCTGTATGGGCAGATACTGCGATGTGGTTTCAGGCAGGTGATACGGTCTGTGCGGATAAGATTGACCTGTTCTATCTGGTCTCAACGGACGTGATGACTTCGCATGATTCGTTGGGCAACGTAGTTTATCGCGCTGTACTGAACGAGGAGGAGCGTGCTGCCATCGGGGGTGAGTTCGCTTATGTGAGGGAGCATTATAGCCAGGGCGACTATAATTTCTTTGCGCCTTACTATCACCAGTTTAACTTTGAGGCTATCGTGCTGCCAAAGGACGAGTTTGCCAAGGTCTATACAGATGTGGCCGCTGAGGTTTGCGAGGCATTTGACTACTACATGAGTCACCTCAATCAGGGTCGTCCGTTTGCCTTGGTGGGTTTCAGCCAGGGCAGCATGCTGATCATTGATCTCTTGAAGCACATGAGCGATGAGCAGTATGGCCGGATGGTAGGAGCCTATATGATGGGTTACCGCCTGGCGGCTGAGGACCTTGAACATCCGCATATCATTGCGGCTCATGATGAGGAGACGCGTGGCGTGACGGTTTCGTACAACTCGGTGATGAGCCTCGACGCTACTTGGCCACTCGTCTCAGAAGGCGCTGTGGATGCTATCAATCCGGTGAACTGGAAAACGGACAATACCCCTGCCCAGTTTGTCTTCCTGGACGACACGCTCACAGTAGCGATGGACGAGGCTTCGCACCAGCTGCTGGTCAACGTGCCTGATCCTACATTCTATCATGAGTGGAACAGTAATCCGGCATTTACCATGGCTAATGTCCATAAGGATTGCCTGCACCACTGGGATCTGCTGTACTATTCGGACATGATACATGATAATATTAAGGTTCGTGCAAGTCACTAAATAATATATAAATAATGAAAAAAACATTAATCGCATCTATGGCACTGATGAGCCTTCTCGCTGTGTCATGCAAGCAGGATGGTGCCACTTCGACAGGCAATCCGTTGCTTGACCCAGCAACTGCCCCTTATGGCATTGAGGATTATAGCAAGATCACTGTTGACAATTTCCGTGAGGCTATCCAGCTTGGCATGAAGCAGCACAGTGAGGCTGTACAGGCTATCATTGACAATCCTGAGGAGCCAACATTCGCCAACACCATCGAGGCTTTTGACAAGAGCGCTGTGCTGCTTAGCAAGGCTATGACAATCTTTGGCGACATCTCGGGAAGTAACTCAACCGAGGAGATCCGTCAGTTCGAGACAGAGATCAATCCTCAGTTGTCGGCTCACTCTGATGACATTTCGCTCAACCCTGCACTCTTTGCTCGTATCAAGACTGTATATGACAAGTACTATACACTCGGTGGCGTAGAGGTGGCTGAGGTGGACCAGAAGCTTACTCACGAGCAGATGAGCTGCTTGAAGAATATCTACAAGAGCTTCGCACGTTCGGGCGCAGAGCTTGACGAGGAGAAGAAGGCGCAGCTGCGTGAGTTGAACCTCGAGCTTAGCAAGCTCCAGCTCCAGTTCAGCCAGAACCTGCTCCACGAGACCAACAACACTTTCGTAACCGTTGACACCAAGGAGGAGCTCGCTGGCCTGCCAGAGGCTAACATCGAGGCTGCTGCTCAGATGGCTAAGGAGCAGGGTCAGGAGGGTAAGTATATGTTCAATATGCAGCGCCCATCATGCAACCCTGTACTTCAGTACTGTACAAACCGTGAGCTTCGTCATAAGATCTATGATGCTTATTATAACCGTGGCAATCAGGGTAATGAGTACGATAACAACGAGATTGCCCGTCAGCTCGTAAAGCTCCGTCTCGACCATGCAAAGCTCATGGGCTATAAGAACTGCGCTGAGGAGATCCTCGCTGACCGTATGGCAAAGACCCAGGAGAATGTCTATGACCTCTTGGACGCTGTATGGGGTCCTGCAGTAGCTAAGGCTAACGAGGAGATTGCTGACATCAAGGTTGAGATGAAGAAGGACGGACTCGACTGCGAGCCAGAGGGCTGGGATTATATGTACTACAGCAGCAAGGCCAAAGCTGCTAAGTATTCTATTGACGAGGAGAAGGTTTCGGAGTACTTCGAGATCAACAATGTCATCAACGGTATCTTCTACGTGGCTAACAAGCTCTATGGCCTGACTTTCACCGAGATTACTGACAAGGTGCCTACCTATGAGCCAACCACCAAGACCTGGGAGGTTAAGGACAAGGACGGCCAGTTGCTCGCTATCTTCTACGGTGACTATTATCCTCGTGACGGTAAGGGCGCAGGTGCGTGGATGTCTAACCTCCGTGCTCAGGGTTATACTACCGATGAGAACGGTAAGGAGGTTCGTGTCATCCCAATCGTACAGAACGTACTCAACATGACCAAGGCTGGTAGCAACCGTCCTGCTCTCCAGAATATGGACAATGTAGAGACCATGTTCCATGAGTTTGGTCACGCTTTGCACTATATGTTACATGACGTACACTATAATGCTACCTCTGAGGTTGAAACAGACTTCGTGGAGCTTCCTTCACAGATCAATGAGCACTGGGCTACTGAACCAGAGGTACTTGCTGTCTATGCTAAGCACTATCAGACCGGCGAGATCATCCCACAGGAGCTTGTACAGAAACTCGAGGAGAGTGGTAAGTATGGTCAGGGCTTCGCTACCGTCGAGTATCTGGCTGCTTCGCTCGTAGATATGGACCTTCACACGCTTACTGAGGTTCCTGCTGACCTCAACGTCATGGAGTTTGAGCAGGAGGCTTTGAAGAAGCGCGGCATTCCACGTCAGATCTTCCCACGCTACCGTGTAACCAACTTCAGTCACTGTATGGGTGGCGGCTATACTGCTGGCTACTACTGCTATATGTGGTCAGAGGTGCTTGACTGCGACGCATTCGAGGCATTCAAGGAGGCTGGCAGCATCTATGATCAGGAGACTGCTGATAAGTTCCGTAAGTTCTGTCTGGCTCCTGGCGGCATTGACGAGGGCCTGGTAATGTATAAGAACTTCCGTGGCCATGATCCTCAGATTGATGCACTCCTTCGTAAGCGTGGCTTGAGCAACTCGGCTTGCAGATAATTAAGCCACATACAATAAACGAAACGTCACCAACTTGCCTTGCCGCGAGTCTGGTGTCGTTTTTTTCGATATTACAATCAGTTATTGACAAACTGGCTTAACTTGTTATTCGTTGTTCAGATTGAATCTCTTAGCATTCTTAACCTGAGCCTTAAGGCAGTCATGGGTAGCCTTCTCGTTTCTCCAATTCTGAAGCTCGATAGAGATTACACCGATAATCAGTGCAAGAATTACACCACCGAAGAAGATTACTGCCAACCAATTGTTGCAGAAGCACAGACCCAAAACCAAGATCCAGAGAATAGAATTCGTTGTCATAATTGTAAGTTTTTTATGGCGCATTGCCGATTATTATTTTTATTTACGGTGCAAAGATAGGAGGAGCTTGTAGTACAAGTTGGTATACAAGCTCCGGAAAAATAATGATAAGACGATAGAATTTTAAGATTTAGGACAAAAACTATGCTTTTCGACTTTTTATAGTAGTATTTGTCATAAGTTTTGATGCATAATTTGAACTCTATTCTTGAGCGTTGTTTTGTACAGAGAAATCATTGAATAATCTTGGATAAAACACATAAAAAGCACTTTAGTGATGGCATAATCAGCTCGTAAATATACATTTTACATCAAAATTGCGAAATTTTCTATTAAAATGTATGATATTTAGAGAAAAAACACTATTTTTGTCGAACTTTTTTGAGAAATAACCAATAAAAAGAACTACTGTGGCGCAAAATTTGAATACCAAAAGACCGGAAGAATGTACAAACATCTCGGAGGTCAGACACGAGATTGATTTAATTGATCAGGAAATCATCCGTCTGCTTTCTACTCGTTTCAGCTATGTCCGTGAGGTGGTAAAGTATAAGGATCATACTGCCAGCAGCATTGAGGCTAAAGGTCGTCGTGATGAAGTAATCAATACGCGTCGTCAATGGGCTCAGGAGGCTGGTCTTGATCCTGATGCAATTGGTGATATTTACAATCGCCTGGTAGAGTATTTCATTTATGAAGAGAAGAAATTAGTTAGCAGATAATTGCTAATAGTTATCAGCTCAGTACCGCATTGTAATCTAGTAATTTGTAATAAGTAATCTGTAATTATATATATGTTTAGAAAAGAAATTAAGGTGCTTGACTGCACCATCCGCGATGGCGGCCTGATGAACAAATGGCAGTTCAGCAAGGAGTTTGTTAAGGCTGTCTATGATGCCAACGTTGCTGCTGGCGTAGATTTCATGGAGATTGGCTATATCAGTAGCGCTGATCAGTTCCCACGCCCAGAGTTCGGTCCTTGGAAGTTCTGTGCAGAGGACGAGCTCCGTGAGATTGTGGGTGACAATAATACCGGCATGAAGCTTTCGGTAATGGCAGATATTGGCCGTATCAAGTTTGATGATATCCGTCCTAAGGATGAGAGCGTTGTGGATCTTTTCCGCGTAGCTTGCTATGACTATCAGATTGACAAGGCTATTGAGCTCGCTCACCACGTCATGGATAAGGGTTATGAGGCTACTATCAACCTCATGGCTGTCTCTAAGGTCAATGATCGGGCTTTGGATCAGGTGCTTGCAGATGTGGCTGAGTCACGTGTCGGCACTTTCTATCTCGTAGATAGCTTCGGTAGCCTTTACTCTGAGGACATCCATAGCTTGATGGAGAAGTATATCACTGCTTTGCCAGGCAAGACCATCGGTTTCCATGGTCACAACAATACTCAGTTGGCATTTGCTAACACCATCGAATGTATCCGTTCTGGCGCTAACATGCTCGACGCTACCATGCTCGGCATTGGACGTGGCGCAGGTAACTGCCCAATGGAGCTGCTCCTCTCGTTCCTCAAGAATCCTAAGTACAAGCTCGAGCCAGTCATCAAGTGCATCCAGGATTACATCCATCCTTTGCAGAAGGAGATCTCTTGGGGTTACTTCATCCCTTACATGATCACCGGTTCGCAGAATGATCACCCACGCTCAGCAATGGCTTGGATGGCCAGCGACCAGCGTGATGACTATCTGGCTTATTATGAGTCGGTAGTGAAGAACAAGGAAGTCTGATTTTCTAAAATCAAATGGCAAATAACAAATAGCACCACTCTTTACCGCAATATTATGCGATGAGGGTGGTGCTATTGTATTTTGCCATTTGATATTTTTATTGCCTTGGTTACCCAATCAAGGCAATAACCCCGCTGATTGCCATATAGATATAAATGATCTTTCGCAACATAGCAATAGGAATCATTCGGAAGACCTTGGCTCCAATCCACGTGCCGATAAGTACGGCTACAATGCCATAGAGCCAGCCTTCAGCCACCGCAGAGGTGAAGTGACCATTGCGTGCACGGAAGATGGTCATCATCGTGTTGCCAATCAGGAAGTAGCTCTGTGCCAGCGCCATGTAGTTGTCTTTCTTCTCGGTGCACGCCAAGAAGTAAAGGACGGCTGGAGGACCCTGCATTCCGAAGAAACCTCCCATTACGCCGCTGATCGTTCCCATACTAATCTGCATCGGCAGAGTAGGTTGCACCTTCACATGCTTGCTGATAAACAGGAACCACAGAGATACTAAAATAAGCACACCACCCAGGATGCGCTTCAGCAGGCCATCGCTCGCCAAAGACACAAACTGGATGGAGATATAGGATACTACTAAGAATGTCAGCAGGATGGGGAGGAGCTTCCTCCACTCGATAAACTTCCACATCCTTGAGACAATGATGATAGAAGTGACGAGTGCCAACGAACCTGAGAGGGTCGTTGCTTCAGCATACGAGGGCAACAGGTAGGGCAGGACCGTCATGATGAAGATGCCGAACCCAAAGCCTGAGACTCGCTGCACGAAGGCGGCGCCAAGGCTGAACAAGAAGATTAGTAGTATGGTCATTATTTAGTTTAGAGTTCCATATTTGGCTTGCAGACATCATGTCCAGCCACGCTCTGAGCCTTTGCCTGAGTATAGACACCTGTGCCACGGATATCCTCTACGCTTGCACCGAACTTGATTGTATACTTGCCAGCTGCGGTCTCCCAAGCCTGGGTAGCCTCGTTGTAAGAAGCAAGGTCGTAAGCAGTGACAGTCATGGTCAATGTCTGGCTCTCACCCGGCTGGAGCTCACGGGTCTTAGCGAAAGCCTTGAGCTCGTTAGCTGGCTTCTCAAGGCCACCTGCAGGAGCAGAGACATAGAGCTGAACAGCCTCCTTGCCAGCAACCTTACCGGTGTTGGTGACGGTGATCTGAGCGGTGAAGCCATCCTTACCTGCCTTAACGACTGGCTTAGAGTAAGCGAAAG
>JAZUDJ010000074.1:0-11011 GCA_045639585.1 Bacteroidales bacterium | reverse complement strand
CCCTCGACTTGCATGTGTTAGGCCTGTCGCTAGCGTTCATCCTGAGCCAGGATCAAACTCTTCGTTGTATTTCTTTTATCATTTATTTACCCTTGAGGGTGAATAGACAATTTATTCAAGATGCGTCCGATTCTGGCAATCAATTCAGTTATTGACGGTAAAGCTTACACTTGCTCTACCCAAGTATGTACTTGCTAAATTTTATTGTCAATTTCAACACTTCAAAGATCGTCGCTAATTCGTCAAACTTGCGTTCTTCCGTTTTAGCGGGTGCAAAGATAGCAGGTTTTCGGAAACAATCCAAATTATCCGATAGATATTTTGCGAGAACCACCTAAAACTAGCCAAATACAGCATTTATTGCCACACCCAAATGGCATTCCGACATGATTCAAACGTAAAATTATCCTAAAATCGAGCCACGATCTCCCACCTCGAAAACAGAAGAAATGGGTAAAAAAGGATGAAATCTCCGTAATCAAAAAGAAAAAAGCACAATTTCTATCGAAAAAAACTTGCTTGAATATATAATAATATGTATCTTTGCACCCAGATTCCATAAATAAAACACAAAATACAATGATTGATCCTATCTACTCTCCAAATGCAAAGCGCTATGATGGCGTGATGCAATACCGCCGCTCAGGCCGTTCTGGCATCAAGATGTCGGCTCTCTCGCTTGGTTTCTGGCACAATTTCGGCAGCATTAGCAATTTTGCCAATGCCAAGGCCATGATGCACTATGCTTTCGACAACGGAATCACCTGCTACGATCTGGCCAACAATTATGGTCCGACATACGGTACAGCCGAAGAGACTTTCGGTCGTATGATGGATCTTTCTTTCCGTCCATTCCGCGACGAGATGTTCATCACGACCAAGGCTGGCTATGATATGTGGCCTGGTCCTTATGGCGAGTGGGGTTCGCGCAAATATCTGATGTCTTCGCTCGACCAATCCCTCAAGCGCATGCATCTCGACTATGTAGACCTCTTCTATAGCCATCGCTTCGATCCTGAGACTCCAATGGAGGAGACGCTTCAGGCTTTGGTCGATATCGTCCGTCAGGGTAAGGCGCTGTATGTAGGTATCTCGAACTGGCCAAAGGAAGCTGCCGACTTCGCTTACGAGTATCTGAGCAAGCGCGATGTTCCTTGCCTCTGCTACCAGGGTAAGTATAACATCCTCCACCAGAATCCGGACAAAGAAGGTATCCTCGGTGCTGCCGCTGATGCAGGCGTAGGGTTCGTGGCCTTCAGTCCTCTGCAGCAGGGTTTGCTCACCGACCGTTATTTAAAAGGGATTCCTGAAGGTAGCCGCATGGCTCGCCGAGAGGCGTTGACTCCGGAAGCACTGACGCCTCAGCTTTTGCAGCAACTCAAGGAACTGAATGCACTGGCCGCTGAGCGTGGCGAGTCTTTGGCAGAGATGGCTCTTGCTTGGGTGCTCCGCCGAGAGGAAGTCACTTCGGTCATCATCGGCACCAGCTCAGTTGAGCAGTTGGCAAAGAACCTGAATGTGTTCGATTCGCAGACGTTCAGCGATGAGCAGATTGAGAGGATTGAGGGGATATTGATGTATTGATTCCTCACAAAGAGCTAAAAACAAATATCACCAACCTGTTACAAAAGTAGCGTGGTTGGTGATATTTGTTATTTAATATTTAGCCTTGGCTCTCTGGCTTGCCGGGACGAGTATAGAATCTCTTCTTGTCCGAAGGCTTAGCCTTCTTGCCTGACTTATTCATGGCAGCTTTGCGCTCTTCATAAGCGGCGTACTGCCTTTCGAGGAAATTATCTGCCATGTTTTACACATTATTTATATAACGCGCGTACGAGATCTTTCAATATCAACGCGTAAAGATGATTAGTAGCCGAGCTCGTATGGCTGATCGACTGCAGGAACACCCTCGGACATCCACTTAGGAGCAGGAGCTCCCTTGAGGTAGTGATCGAAGAAGTGCTTCAGGCGGAGCTGGAAGTCCTTACGGTTAGCCATCTTGACAGGCCAGTGTGGCTCGCCTGTATAGTTGAGCATCCAGGTTGGCTTGCCGAGGCGCTTGAGAGCTACGAACATCTCGATACCCTGGTACCAAGGTACATGACCGTCGGTATCATTGTGCATAATAAGGATTGGAGTGGTCACCTTATCGAAGTTGAAGAGTGAACTGTTCTCCTTATAGAGCTCAGGAGCCTCCCATGGAGAAGCACCGATACGGCTCTGAGTATGCTCATACTGGAAACTACGAGCCATACCTGATCCCCAGCGGATACCACCGTAAGCACTAAACATGTTGACTACAGGCGCACCACTCTCGATAGCAGCGAAGCGGTTGGTGCGAGTAGAGAGGTAAGCGCTCTGATAGCCACCCCAGCTGTGACCGCAGGTACCGATGTGATCCTTGTCGACAAAGCCAAGACCCTCGACCATATCCAAACCAGACATGACGCAATCGTAGCAGCTCTCACCCGGATGACCGTCGACATAACGGATATCTGGAATGAAGAAGACATAACCCTGCGAAACGAAGCTGTGGAAGTCAGGATAAGAACGAGCTGGCTGTGGGATGCGATAGTCGTTCAATGTCTCGCTGTTACGCTCGTAATAATATACAAGCACAGGATATTTCTTCGAAGCATCGAAGCCCTCTGGCTTGAGGAGCAGACCCTCGAGCTGGACACCCTTGTAGCTGGTCCAGTTGACGAGCTCTGCAGAGCCCCAGAAAAAGTCCTTCTGCTGATCGACGAAATGAGTCAGCTGCACGGTAGAGGTGAACTTGCTCCAATTCTTATCGATCACCGAGTAACGAATATCAGGGAAAGTCTGGAAGTTCTCACGCGTCCAGAGCATCACATTGGCATTCTTAGCCTTGATAGCACCGCCGAGCTTATACTCTGGCTGGCCCTCAAGGAGTGTTGGCTTAGCAGGCTTCTTGAATGAAGTGGTATAGAAAGCGGTAGACTTGGTCTTCTCGTCGAAGGCGGTAAGCAGCTGCATACCCTTCATATCTACACCCTCTTCCATCATCTTCTCACGATCGAGCACCTGGAGACGATACTGACGCTTGTTCTCACGGCCATCGAGGGTGAGACGAGTCATCTTGCCACCAGTAGCAGGAACGAGCCAGAGGTCATAACGGTCATAGATGATCATACCCTCATCATTTGGCAATGCACCAGCAAAGCCGTGAGCACGTGGATAGTCAGGGACGTCATTATCCTCATCCCAAGCAGGGAAAGTCTGAGGGGTAGTCAATGTATAGATAGTACCAGTTGCCAGGTCGATGCTACGCCAGCAGCTGTCGGTCTCTGCATAAGCATAAGCGTACTTGCCGGTTGGAGAAACCTGATAGCGGGTATAATCACCCTTCAGGAGCTGCTTCACCTCGCCGGTAGTCATGTCCATAACGGAATAATCCGAACGGGTACGGCCCTCCCACATCGAGCTGTTGCTATATGGCTTGCTGTTTGAGAGCAGCGCGTAGCGACCATTGCCATTAGAAGAGGTCGTAGCATTGTAGGTGCTGTCGGCCAACTGCAGGGTGCGGCCATCGCTGAGCCAGCAAACAGCCTCGTAGGTCTTGCGGCCGTCACGATCCTTATTGAAATCCTGTACGGTATACTGCACAGGCTCGTTGCCACTCCAGATCTGCACGCCCGGGCGATAAGCCTTGAGCTGCAGTGTATCCTGCACACGAGGAGCGATAGAAGTGCCGAAGTAGAGACGTGTGTTGTCCTTCGAGAAGTTGAGACGAGCGTTTGGACTTACGATGAAATCCTTAGGGAATGCAGAATTGATGCTGTCCGAAAGCTTGCGAGGATGGAATGGAACTGCATAATGAGAGCTCTTGCCATTCTTTTGGAACTTAACAGCAATGTCATCGATCACCCAGAGCTCCTTACCGGTTCCCTTAGGCGCCTTCTTGTCGATAGTACCCCAGTAGAAAGCCAGCTTGCTACCTGTCTCATTGAAGGTCATTCCCTCTGGCTTCTGGCCAATACCTTCTTTCACCAACACAGGAGAAAGAGACTGCAGTGGCAGGATATACAGACGGCAGGTATCAGGTACGCTGTCATTGCCAACGACCTGAGTGCTATAATAGAGCATATCACCCTTCTTGGCAAAGCCGTAGCTGGTGACCTTCTCAGCCTTGAAAGCTTCTGCCGAAGCCAAAGTGCGGACGTAGAGCGTGCTGTCCTTTGCCTTGCGCTGATAAGCTACCCAGTCAGAATTGTCAGAGAGTTTGTAGCTGCGGATGGAGTCGATACGATCGATGGCCGACTGACTCATATTATATATATATAAGGTGTCGAGTCGAGCGTCATCGCCCTTACCCTTCTTGGCTCCGTTCTGCGCCTTGAGGAGGCGAGCGTCACGCTTGGCCTCGCTCTCGTGAGTCGAAACCACGAGGTAGTCAGACGAAGGGCTGAACTTGTAACCATTGATCGGAGCGAACTCCTTGATCTGCTCGCCACGATTGTTAAACACCTGCGCCGTAGCATCGCCGGCATAGTCGCTGATACGGCCATTACGGTCGCCATCGCCACGCCAAGCCTCACTTACGGCAATACTCCACTGGCCATTATCCGAGATGGCCTGATGTGTGATGCGCTTGTAGTTCATCACATCGTCGATGGTCATGGCACGTTTCTGCGCCTGAGCCTCAACGGCAAGTCCTCCCATCAGCGTCGTCGCAACGACGGCCGATGTCAGGATTGTTTTCAACTTATTGCTCATATATTAGGGGAATTAAATTTGTCCGTATAAGATAAAGCCAGCATAAAAAGCAAATATCACCTACCCGCTACTTGATTGAATAAGGGTGGTGATATTTGATATCTGTTATTTGATATTTCGGGGAAAATCCCTCGCTGTACGGGTGGTGGGACTCGAACCCACACGCCTCTCGACACCAGATCCTAAGTCTGGCCTGTCTACCAATTTCAGCACACCCGCAACCTCCGAAACCGGCATATCTTCCGATATTCGGGCGCAAAGATAGTGCAAAAATTCGAAAACACCAAATTTTTAGTGTCTTTTTTCTGCATTTTCATTCTTATCCTCCGACATACGCGTATGCTTGACGATATAAGCACGTGCCGCCTCAATGATATCATCGCGATGATCATTGAAAGCAGAAAGGCTATCCATGTCGACCTTCATCCCTTCCGATGGGTCAATGCCGCTCTCCGTTGAGTGTCCACGGGCATCAGTTATCGGACACGCGCTGAACCTCAGCGTCCAACCATTCGGCAACACGCTCTCAAATGGCATTCCGCTACCACCTCCTGTCCGGTCGCCACACACTTTGATCATCTTCGGATGCTGTGCACCCACACTGTCGGTCGTCATCGTTCCGTCGAGTTCCTTGATGATCTGAATGAAGTTATTCGCTGCGCTGAATGTATGACGATTGGTCAATACCACCAATGGCTGGGTCGATGCATCCCATGACCATCGTCCCTTAGGCGAAGGATCGAGGTAGAGAGGCTCCGGTTTTGAGAAATCATTATGTCCCTTGCCTGTCTTGTGTTGTATATAGCCATAGAGCGTCTTCTCCGTACAGAAACGCTCGGCTATCAGATTGGCATTGGTCAAGTCTCCACCGCCATTGTTACGGATGTCCAGAATCATACCTTTGGCTCGACGCAAGGCCATCAGCATATAGTCGAGGTTGGTGCTACCCACGTCATTGGCAAACGAGGAGTATCGCACGTAAGCTACCGAGTCCTCTCTGAGCAAGGAGAACTGGAAACTGCCGGCCGACCAATAGTTGTCCTTCAGATAGTACTTCTGGACGAGATTAGCGTCAAAGTTGATCGGATAATCCTCATACCACTTCCAGTAGCGTGCCACATTAAAAGGTGTATAGACATTGACATGGCCATCCTTGAGCGTGTCGAGCATCTGGTCAAGCAGGCCAAGTAGCTGCTGGATATTCTTGACCGAATCACGTGCATAAGGCTTGTACAAGCGATAGATCTGATTCCAATCCACACCCTTTTCCTCAAAGAAGCAATAACGCTCGTCCATCGTCTGCCAGCAGGCCTCGAAGACATCGTCATACGAATCACCCTTCACCGCCTCCTCCTGATCGAGGCAAGAACTGAGCAGCCAAGGTCCTATCAGCAAGGCAAGGACACTCCAGAAAAGATTAATATGCTTCATTTGCCTGACGTTTTAAGAGGTTAGACTTCTGACGATTATATTTCAAGTGCTCAAAGACAAGTCCGATGACAAAGTCGAACGATGAGTAGCGTGTCACCACCTTATTGACATCCATCGTCTGTATCTGATAGCCGACACCCACACGGAGGCTGTTGCCATTATTCCTCATCCAAGGGATAGCGGCCAGCGTCAGGTCGGTAGTGAGGCGCACGTCCAGATCCTGACGGTTATGCAGCGAGGTGAAGCACAATTCATTATCCTCTGTATCCAGATAGAATGTCTCGTAGTAGCTGGCACCATATTCTGGCTGCACCGCATATCCCATCAGCGGCAACTGCACCTGCAGCATGGCCGAGCATCCCTTGCCCAACAAGCTGTAATGCCATATTCCTACGGCCGATAAGCCCGTGTTCACTGCCAACTTAGCCGTAGCTGGATTATTGCCTCCTGCCAGTTTCAGATTATAGTCGAAACCTGCCTCTATGCCCGAAAATGCACCTATCATGACCGTGAGTGGTTTGCACCACAGATGGTTCCAACGATAATGAGCTGCATAACGATAGCCGAAGCGTCCTACCCACTCCTCACTATGCTTACCAGCGTCTTCGAGCATGCCAAAATGTGCGGTCAGCGACTGCTGGCTTACCCATCGCGGTTGCTTCCAGGCGTGCCATCGGTCATAGCGAAGGCCTAAGTTCAAGCCACTATACAGCTGCGGCGTGAGATAGGTATCTCGGGCACCGGCGCTACCTAATTGTAGTTCCAATGCATTCGTTACCGGACGTGCGACTTCTTCCTCTTCCTGTGCCATAACATTCGCAAAGGAAAGCAAGGCCGTCACAAGCATGAATATCTTCTTTATCATTTATCAACAATCCGTTTATAAGTCTTTCAACTATTGTTTATAACTTTCCTGAGTTATTAACATCGCTCAATCCTCGCTTACATTCAGTCATTTAGCGTCCAACCATGCTCGCCGTGATAGATCATCAGCTTGGTCATACCACCATCGATGCAGATGTTTTCACCAGTTATGAACCCAGCTTTGTCCGAACAGAGGAAGAGCACCATGTTGGCAATATCCAGCGGATTACCCACTCTGCCGACCGACTGTTGTGTTGCGTCCGGGCCCTCATAGACAGTATAAGCTGTGTCGATCCATCCCGGCGAGATAGAGTTCACACGCGCCTTGCCCGCCAGGCTTGCCGCCAACGCGTGAGTCAGCGCCGCGATACCTCCCTTGGCCGCCGTGTAGCTCTCTGTCTGCGGCATACTCATCCTGTCGCGCGATGAGGAGAGATTGATGATCGAAGCACCCTCACCCAGATGATCCTTCAGCAGCTTGACCAGATAGAATGGCGCCGTCACACCCACACTCAGCGCATAGGCAAACTCCTCATACGAGCACTCGTCGATACCTCGCATGAACGGCAACGCGTTATTGACAATGATATCAACATGGCCATATTTCTGCAGCACCTCCTGCGCAAAAGCCTCGAGCACCTCCTGCTTTGAGATGTCTCCCACATAATGGTCACCCTCCTGCTTGTCAATCACACAGACGGTAGCACCTTCTTTACGGAACTCCTCAGCAATGCACTTGCCGATACCTTGCGCTCCGCCAGTCACAATAACGATCTTATCCTTGAAATCCATCTCACACATTATTTAAATTGCATTCTATTTCTAAGCTCCGTCGGAGAGACACCCTCTTTGTTTCGGAAGAATCGCGTGAAGTGGTTGGCATAGCTGAATCCGAGGCGAGTTGCAATATCATTGATCGAAAGCGACGGATCAGCCAGCAACATCCTGGCTTTCTCGATGACCTTCTGCTGGATGTAGGCCTGAGCCGTCATATTGATCTCGCGGCGCACCAGATCACCAAAGTAGTTTGGCGACAAGTGGAACTGGCTGGCGCACCACGCCACATTCGGCTGGCCCAACAGGCGTGGCAGATCGCTCTCGCCAGACAAATAGTTGTCCAGCAAATTATCCAGACGAAGCATCACCTCCGACGTATGCATCTTCTTCATGTCGAACTGGCGCTCGTAGAATCTTCTGCACGAAGTCAGCAGCTGCGCGATACCCAGTCGCAGCATGTGACTCGTGAACTCATCGTCAGGGGCCTGCAGCTCCGCATTGATATTGTTGAAGCTGTTGATAGCCACGTGTCGCTCACTCTCGTAGAGTTCCAGAGCCTCAGCCACCTCATATTCAAAGAAGTTGAACATATAGAAGTCACGACCCAAACCCGTACCTTGGAGCAATTCCGGACGGAAGACAAGCATCTTGCCTCGAGGGCGCACCGTTGGGTCGAGGTTCATCATCACCACATCGCCTGGCTTCATGGTGAAGATAGTTCCTCCGCGATATCGCATCCTCGTACCGCGCAATACCAGTTCACCGAAATCCACCTCCATCAGCACCACGCAGTACATTCCGAAGTCAATCGGATCGAAGAGCGAAAGGTCTGCTAACGACAAATCCGCCACACTAACTAATGGGTGATAAGTCGGCTGATGAAAATATCGGTTATATTGGTCGATACTTTCAATGTATACAATCGGTTTATTGTGCATTTCTACAACTATGTATCTTAATTATTGGTAGACAATACAAGTAATTTCGGTACAAATGTAAGAAATATTTCGGTAGATTATGTAATTTTGGTCGATAAAATAGGTAGGCAAAATATCAAAAGGTAAAAATGGTAGAAAAAAGCGTAAAATAGTTCATATAATTTGCATATTTTACCGTATATTTGCGCCGCTAATTACTAGGCAAACACAATTAATCAATCTAAAAATATACAATTACCATGGCAGTTAAATTCTACCAACCAGAAAACCAGGTACCTTTGGAGATGCATAAGGTACGCATGATCCAGAAGCTTACCCTTCCACCAGTTGAACAGCGTCTGAAGAACATTCAGGAAGCAGGTAACAACACCTTCCTCCTCCAGAATAAGGATGTCTTCCTTGATATGCTTACCGACTCTGGTGTCAACTGTATGTCTGACAACCAGTTCGCAGCTTCTTTCCAGGCCGACGACTCATACGCAGGTTCTGCAACCTTCCTTCGCGTCAAGAAGGCTATGAAGGACGTCTTCGGTACCGAGTATGTACTTCCTGTTCACCAGGGTCGTGCAGCTGAGAACATCCTCGCTGAGGCTTATTGTGCACCAGGTAAGGTGGCTCTTATGAACTTCCACTTCACCACCACCAAGGCTCATGCTACCCGTTGCGGCGCTACCGTTGAGGAGCTCGTAAATCCAGAGGTTGCACTCGTTCCACAGAGCAACGAGCCATTTAAGGGTAACTACGATCTTGCTAACCTCCGTCAGCGCATTGACGAGATTGGTAGCGAGAACGTTGCTTACGTTCGTGTAGAGGCTGGTACTAACCTCATCGGTGGTCAGCCTGTATCGCTTGAGAACATGCTTGCAGTGACTGAAATCTGTCACGAAAAGGGTTGTCTCTCTGTACTCGATGCATCGCTCCTTCAGGATAATATCTATTTCATGAAGACCCGCGAGGCTCGCTGCAAGTTCATGGAGGTAGGCGAAATCTACAAGCTCCTTGCTGATCACTTCGACCTCATCTACTTCTCTGCACGTAAGCTCAGCTTCTCTAAGGGTGGTATCATCACCACCAAGAACGAGAAGATCTACAAGGATCTCATGAGCTTCATCCCATTGTACGAAGGCTTCCTTACCTATGGTGGTATTGACGTTCGTACTATGGAGTCAATGGCTGTAGGTCTCTACGAGTCACTCGATATGGAGTACATCTCACAGGGTCCTGAGTTCATCAACTACCTCGCTAAGGAGCTCACCGACTACGGTGTACCTGTAATCCTCCCAGCCGGTGGTCTTGGCTGTCACCTCAATGCTGGTGCTTTCGTTCCAAACCTCCCACACAACCAGTATCCAGCTGCTGCAGTCGGTGCAGCTATGTATATCGCTGGTGGTATCCGTGGTATGGAGCGTGGTACCGTTTCAGAGCAGCGTGAGCCAGATGGCACCGAGCGCCATGCAGAGCTCGAGCTTCAGCGTCTTGCTGTTCCACGCCGCGTCTTCACCCTCTCGCAAATCAAGTACTGTGCAGACCGTGTTAAGTGGCTCTGGGATAACCGCAACCTCATCGGTGGCCTTGAGTGGACCGAGGAGCCAGAAGTACTTCGCTTCTTCTTCGGCCGCATGAAGCAGATCGGCCACTGGCAGGAAGAGCTCGCAGAGAAGTTCCGCAAGGACTTCGGCGACAGCCTCTAATTCAGATTCTGATGCAATAAATTGATCAACAGCTTCAAAATTTGTTGCGTCTCATCTGTTTTGAACGATTCGTGCTATATTACCTATTTAAAACACGCTATCTTTGCGGTGTCAAAATTAAAGACGATATGCTTTTGACATTTGGTACTGAATTAGTTTTTAGATAGATAGTGTTTTTTAGGAGTTAATTCTAATTAGGTAATGTGAGTTAATAGAATGGATCGGAGATGTGAATCTCTGATCCTTTTTCTTTGTCCAGACGAGACTATTTCTGTCCAAAATTGACCCTGTTTTGCTCTCTATATTTGTCAAACCGTTGCTCAAAAGTCCTAAAAAAGCAGATTTTTCCACACTTTTGTTCAAAGTCGGAAAAAGCGCTATACCTTTGCGGCGTCGAAAGACAAGATATTTGCAATTAGTGTTTATTTTAGGTAAGTAGTTGTTCAAAATTAACTATGCACATTTTGAATAGTTGACGAAGAGGCTTAGTCCGACCGCAGCTAATGCTCGATTTGCACTATAGAACAAAGTTTCATTGGAGACATAATCCATTGGACGGATCCATTTGCCTTT
>JAZUDJ010000073.1:0-18533 GCA_045639585.1 Bacteroidales bacterium | reverse complement strand
ACGGTTGCGACTACCAACCTCATAGCGCAGCGACTCCTCAATACGAGGCTTGCGCACCACAGCATTGCGATAACCTACGGCCGAAGCATCGAGGCGAGCAGGAACGGAATCCAGACGCAACGTGAAACGTCCATCGGCATTGGAGAGCGTGGAGAGGTTGGTGCCAGGGATGCGGATCTGCGCGTCGGCAATCACGCTGCCAGACACGTCGTCAGTCACCAGGCCATATATGATCACCTGCGCCTGAAGGGGAGCTATCAGGAAAAGGGACAGCAGCAGGAAGAGGTACTTTTTCATATCGAATAAAGAATTTGGTCGTAATTGAAAGAAGAAAGAACTACGTTTTGTCGATGCAAAGATATAAAAAATACCTAAAAGTAGAAAAATTTCTGGCAAAATAGTTCTCTATATTATAATATTGTTTATCTTTGTGGCGTTTTCGCGGTTTTTTGCGAGCTATTAGACTTCGAATAGAACAATTCCTATCAAAAATCACATGAATACTCCTATTGATTACGATGTAGTCACTGCCGAGATCGAGGCCATGCGCCTTGGTGACTTCAGTGGTGCTACCATCCGAGATATTGCCATGCTCAGCAAGGTCCTTGAGCAGAAGACCGGCAAGCCATTCATTCACCTTGAGATGGGTGTACCAGGCCTTAAGCCTTCGCAGATCGGTATCGACGCTGAGAAGAAGGCGCTCGATGAAGGCTGTGCAGCTGTCTATCCTCCTAACGCTGGTATTGACCGACTGAAGAACGCTGCATCGCAGTTTATCAAGGCTTACATCGGTGTCGACCTTAAGCCTCAGGGATGCATCGCTACCGTAGGTTCTATGCAGGGTACGTTTGCGGTGTTTACTACTTGGCATCTGGCTTGTCCTGAGAAGGATACGGTGCTTTTTATTCATCCAGGCTTCCCAGTGCAGACGACTCAGTGCGACGTCATCGGACTTAACCACATCGGTCTCGACATCCACGACTACCGTGGTCCTAAGCTCATTGAGAAGCTTGAAGAGATCCTCCAGACGGGTAAGATCTGTGGTATTGTCTACTCGAATCCTAACAATCCATCGTGGGTATGCTTTACCGACGAAGAGCTCAAGGGTATTGGCCAGCTGGCAACCAAGTATGACGCTATCATTCTCGAGGATCTGGCCTACTTCGCCATGGATTTCCGCAAGGATCTCTCCCACCCATTCGAGGCTCCTTATCAGGCTTCCGTTGCACATTATACTGACAACTACGTGATGACCATCTCTGGTTCGAAAGCCTTCTCATACGCAGGTCAGCGTATCGGTGTCTGCTGCGTCAGTGACGCTCTCTACAACCGCGTGTATGCTCCGCTGAAGGAGAAATTCGGTGTCGGTGAGTTTGGTCGCTTCATCGATGCACGTATCATCTATACCCTCTCCAGCGGCTGCTGCCACAGCGTGCAGCATGCGATGGCTGCCATGATGGAGGCGGCTTGTGATGGCCGCTATGACTTTGTCACTGAGGTCCGTGAGTATGGCCGACGTGCCGGTGTCCTCAAAAAGGTCTTCCTTGACAATGGCTTCTATCTCGTCTATGACAATGATCAGGGAGAGCCGTTGGCCGATGGCTTCTATTTCACGGTGCAGTATCCAGGTATGTCCGACCTTGAACTCACTCGCGAACTGATGTACTATGGTGTGGCTGTCTATCCGCTCGACACTATGGGTAGCCACGAGCAAGGCGTCCGCGTCTGCACTTCGTTCTTCCAGCCAGCACAGGAACCTCTGTTCGCTGAGCGAATCTCGCTCTTCCATCAGAATCATCCTATCGCACACCAGAGGTAACACCTATTATATATTATATAGGTAGCAGCAAATTTGGTCAGCAAATGTTTGGGAATATCGAAATTATTCACTATCTTTGCGGCCGCTAATCAAAAAGAAACAGAAATTATGGCAATGAATAACTGGTATGAGTGCAAGGTAAAGTTCGAGAAGACTCTCGAAACCGGCACTCAGAAGAAAGTAACTGAAGCATACCTCGTTGACGCAATGTCATTCACCGAGGCAGAGAACCGTATCATCGAGGAGATGACTCCATTCATCTCTGGCGAGTTTGAGGTAACACACGTCAAGAAGGAGCGTATCTCAGAGCTCTTCATGGATCCGGATGGCGACAAGTGGTACCGCTGCAAGGTGATGTTCATCACGCTCGATGAGAAGAGTGGTGTCGAGAAGAAGTCGGCCAGCACCATGCTCGTACAGGCTAAGGACTTCCAGATGGCCGTCAAGAACCTCGAAGAAGGTATGAAGGGCACCATGAGCGACTGGGAGATCAACACTATCTCTGAGACCGCGCTGATGGACGTCTATGGCCTTCAGGTAAAGGAAGTTAAAGAATAAGAGTTCTATAATCCTACAATCCAATGGTAGCTGAGAATCTCAAGCGTGTGCAGGCGACTATACCCGCTGGAGTACAGTTGGTAGCCGTCTCAAAATATCATCCTGTGGAGGCGCTACAGGAGGCGTATGACGCTGGACAGCATATCTTTGGCGAGAGTCGTGAAAACGAACTCAAGCTGAAGGTCGAGGCGCTGCCCAAGGATATCGAGTGGCACTTCATCGGTCATCTACAGACCAATAAGGTGAAGTACTTGGCTCCATGTGTCTCTCTGATCCACTCTATCGATACTGAGCGTCTGCTCGACGAAGTGGAGAAGCAAGCCGTACGTTTTGCAGAAGAACGCAAACAGCGCTTTGCGGATCGACCAGAGCTCTGCGATGGCCGCATCCCTGTGTTGCTACAGCTGCATGTGGCTCAGGAAGAGACAAAATCCGGATTCTCTCCAGACGAACTGATTGCGCTCCTCTCGAATGTCAAAATCGCAGAGCGTTGGCCACATGTCAAGTTCTGTGGCTTGATGGGAATGGCCTCATTTGTCGATGATGAGGAGCAGTGGCGACAGGAGTTCCGTCAGATTACCGCTTGCTATCGTGCACTCTTAGCTGGTTCTCTGGCAGCACAAGGTATTACAGCAGAGCAGTTTGCTACGCTCAGCTTCGGTATGAGTCACGACTACCAGATTGCCATCGAGGAAGGTGCGAATATGGTTCGTGTAGGTACTGCTATCTTCGGAGAGCGACAATATTGAATCCTCTCCTAAATCTATTAATATATAAGTATGAAAATTTCCATTCCAAATACAGAGGCGCTTCCACAGGCAGCTCACGAGTTTCTTGCAGCTATGGACGATCGTACCGTCTTCGCTTTCCGTGGCGAGATGGGAGCAGGCAAGACTACTTTCATCAAGGCCATCTGCGAAGCGCTTGGCGTAGAGGACGAGGTCAACTCTCCTACCTTCGCCATCGTCAATGAGTATCGCAGCGAGACTACCGCCGAGCTCATCTATCACTTCGACTGCTATCGCATCCAGAAGATCGAAGAGGCTCTTGACTTCGGTTTTGAGGACTACATGGAGTCATCGGCCCTCTGCTTCATCGAGTGGCCAGAGAACGTGGAGGAGCTCCTTCCTGGCGATGTGGTCAATGTCAAGATTACGGTCAATGACGACCAGAGCAGAACGGTAGAGTTCGAGTAATCTTCAGATACTATTATGCTGATATACAACACGTCCTTCCACGTCGACACAGAGAAAGACCTCAGTCGCTTCCTGACTTATATGCGTGACACGTATCTGCCTGCTATCAAGCAAGGTGGACACATGCAGCATATCCGCTTCGTACACCTGCTTACTGATATCGGCGACAATCTCATCGGATATTCGGTTATGGGAGAATTTACTGACCTGCAGGCCATGAAAAAATGGAAACTTGAAGTAGGCCGTGCAGCCGACGCAAGTTTCCATCAGGAATTTGGCGAGAAGGTATTGACGTTCTCGACGAGTATGAAAGAAGTGGAGTTGAAATAACTCGCTAATTATTCGGGATTTTTTACACTAGAATATGCATTTGTGTCAAAGCGACTTTGATACAAATGCTTTTTTGATGCGTACATCCTTAATCGGACGATCCAAGCTGTCTGTCTTGACCTCCTGGATGTTACCCACTACATCGAGACCCTTGATAACCTCACCAAAGACGGTATAGTTACCATCAAGATGAGGAGTTCCGCCATCAATCTCGTATGCATCGATGATTTCCTTCGGGAAGGTGACACGGGAGGTAGAGTCCTCACGCTCATTGACCTTCTCCTGCATCTCGCGCATCTCCTTAGGTCCGAAGTATTTACCCCAGACGATATAGAACTGACTGTTAGAGCTTGCACGTGTCGGGTTGACCGTATCGCCCTCACGAGCTGCAGCCAGGACACCACGACGATGGAAGAACTGAGGGAAACGGAACTCGGCAGGGATACGCGTAGTATCTTCCTTCTCAGATGGGAAATAATCGGCAGCAGAGACGGAGCGACTTGCAGAGTCACCACTCTGAATCATAAACTTCTCGATGATGCGATGGAAGAGAATACCATCATAATATCCCTCATTGACGCGACGGAGGAAGTTATCACGGTGCAATGGAGTCTCATTATAGAGAGCCAGGACAATCTTTCCTTTGGTGGTCTGCAAAGTGACCTCTGCACGACGTTCTGGAGTCTGCGCCTGCACGGATAGAAGCAGGAGCGAAAGGACAAAAAGTAATTTTATTCTCATTTTTTATGTTTTTCGACGCCACAAAGGTAGTAAAAAAACAATAATTAATCAAGTATTTTGTAAAAAACTCTATCCAAACGAGAGAAACGCTGCACACTACTCATATTATTTGTGCATTATCTTGCACACAAGAAGCACACAGATTGCGCAAATGTGCAATATTTAATCCATTCTTCTATATTTTTACATTTATTTCTCTTATCTTTGCACCATCATAAAATCCACTAATATTATAATAATGAAAAGACAACTACTTTTGGCGCTCGCCACAGCTACATCTCTGCCAATGATGGCAGGTGGCCTTGTAACCAACACCAACCAGAATGCTGCCTTTCTGCGTCAGCTCAGCCAGGAAGCTATCATTGACATTACTGGTCTCTACATGAACCCTGCCGGCACCGCTTTCCTTGCTCCTGGTGCACACGTTTCATTTAATATTCAGAATGCAAAGCAGAGCCGCGATATTGCAACAACGTTCCCTCTCTTTGCGCTCAATACCAACAACCGTAGCACCACTCACGAATTCAAGGGTGATGCTTACGCTCCTGTAATTCCTTCTATCCAGTTCTCCTATAACTGGGAGAAGTGGAGCGTCAATGCCAACTTCGCTCTCGGTGGAGGTGGCGGTAAGTGTGAGTTCGACCAGGGTCTCGGCTCGTTCGAAGCACTCTATGCCGGTCAGCTCGCACAACTCGTCCCTGTTGCCGTCAAGGCTCAGATGCCTGTCATGGTGACACAGGCCATCGTGGCTCAGTCAGGTGGTCGCGTTCCAGAAGCTATGGCACAGCAGATGGCCGCCTCTGGTGTTTATGAAGCAGCTCTCTCGGGTTATTCGCTCAATGCCTATATGAAGGGGCGCCAGTATTATTTCGGCTTGAGCCTGGGTGCTACTTATAAGGTGATGGACAACCTGGCCGTCTTCGGTGGTTTGCGTGCTGTGTATTCGACCAACAACTACAATGGCTACGTAGAGGACATCAAGGCTCAGTACGCTGGTTCTTACGAGATTGCAGCTGCAGGGATCGCTAAAACCCCAGTAAGCGGAGAGCAGGATCTCTCGAGCAACGCTCTCACTATGAATGCAGACCAGACCGGCTGGGGCTTCACTCCTATGTTCGGCATCGACTGGAAGATCAATGAGCACTGGAACCTCGCTGCCAAGTATGAGTTCAAGACACGTCTTCGTCTTGAGAACAAGACCGAGATGAACGACTTCGCCAAGCAGCAGGCTGCAGGCAACCCTGTACTCGGCCAGTTCCAGGATGGCACCAAGATCGCTGCTGACATTCCTGCTTTCTTCTCCGCTGGTGTACAGTACTCTCCTATCTCTGCACTCCGTCTGCAGGCTGGCTATCACTGGTATGGCGATAAGTCAGCTACACAGTATGGCGACAAGCAGGATAAGATCGATAACAACACCTGGGAGATCACCGCAGGCGTAGAGTATGACCTCTGCAAGTGGGTAACTCTCTCTGGCGGCTGGCAGACCACCAACTACGGTCTTTCGGATGCATACCTGAACGACCTCTCGTTCACCACCAACTCTAACAGCTGGGGTGTAGGTGCTCGCGTCAATCTCACAGAGAAGTGGAACATTGACCTCGGCTTCATGCAGACCCTCTACAAGGATCGCACTGTCAAGACTCCTGTTAGCGCAGGTATCGACAAGATCGACACTTACAGCCGTACCAATCGTGTACTTGGTATCGGTCTGAACTTTATGTTCTAACCGTTATCAAGGTTGTTGAACTTTATTTTCTAGTCGAAACGTAAAGTTTTCAGGCAAATATTTGGAAATATGGATTTTTTTGCTCTTCTTTGCAGCAGAAAAACTATACATATCCAATATGCCACACATTTATAAAACTATCTTTACATGCCCTGCCGTCACTCTGCTGACAGCGGGCATGTTGTGTATTACTACCTTCTCTTCACAAGCGCAGACTCTCGCTCCAGCCACACCTCAGCAGGCCTACGAATGGCAGAGCGTACCTATCAGAGGTGGAGGTTTCGTCCCTGGTATCATCATGCACCCTACGGCTCCGGGAGTACGCTACTGTCGTACCGACATGGGAGGAGCGTATCGTTGGGACGAACAGAAAGGCGAATGGCAACAATTGCTCGACTGGGTTCCACTCTCAGACGCAAATCTCCAAGGCGTAGAGAGTATTGCCATCGACCCTCGTGATCCGCAGCACGTCATGCTGGCTTGTGGCACTTACACAGGTAGCAACGCGTCTATCTTGGTGAGCAATGACGGGTGCAAAACCTTCCATCGCACAGACGTGCCATTTGGCATGGGAGGCAACGAAGATGGACGAGGTAACGGTGAGCGACTGATGATCGATCCTACGCGCTCTGAGGTGGCATTTTTCGGGTCTCGCCTCGATGGTCTCTGGCGCACGGATGACAATGGTCAGACCTGGAAGCGTGTCAGCTCCTTCCCAGCACCGAATGCCATCACCGTGATCTTTGCCGACAAGGATATCTACGTGGCTTCCTCAGTCACCAACTCCCCATCGCTCTATTGCAGCCACGATGACGGACAGACCTGGCAGGCTGTACAAGGTCAGCCTCAGCGACTCATGCCGACTCACATGGTTCTGTCGAGCGACCAGAAGCTCTACCTCTCTTACGCAGATGCTCCAGGTCCTTCGCAGATGCACGACGGTTACGTCTGCAGCTACGATCTCAAGACGGGTGCGTGGCGCGAGATCACACCTTTCAAGGGAGTCGACAGCGAACCTATCGGCTTCGGCTATGCTGCCATTGCGGTCGATGCACAGAACCCGCAGCATCTCATCGTCAGCACACACTCCCTCTGGGGTAAGTATGGCTTCGGCGATGACGAACTCTTCCGCACTACCGATGGCGGCCAGCACTGGACACCTATCTTCAAGCACGGTCATGAATATGATTGCACGCTGGCTCCTTACACCGAGATGGCTCCACTGCACTGGATGTTCGATATCGAGATCGACCCTCTCAATTCCGACCACGCCTTTATCACCACCGGCTTCGGAGGATGGGAGACGTTCAACCTCTCAGCTGCCAGCGAGCAGAAAGGCAAGGTACGCTGGAGCCTGCTCTCCAAGGGCATCGAAGAGACCGTTCCTCTCGAACTCTATTGTCCTCCTACCGGTGCACGTCTGCTCTCTGGCATAGGCGATTACGGAGGATTCACCCATGACGATATCACACAAGTCTGCAAAGACAGCAACACCTACCCTCACTTTGCTAATACCGATGGCATCACCGGTGCTTGGCACAATCCTGACATTGCAGTACGCGTGGGAGAAGTCTTCCACGGTAAGCCTGGTCAGTTGCCTATCAGCTGGTCTGCAGATGGTGGACACACCTGGCAGATGTGTCCAACCCTCCCCGAAAAGCGTTCGGCTCACGGGCACATCGCCGTCTCAACCGATGGCGCTGCATGGATCTGGACACCAAGCAGAAAACCAGCCTATCGCACAACCGATCAAGGTCAGACCTGGCAGAAAGTTCAAGGACTCCCTACCAACATCCGCACCATTGCCGACAAAGAGAATCCTCAGCGCTTCTATGCCGTCGATGTCGTCAACCGTCATCTCTACGTGAGCGAAGATGCAGGCGTCAGCTTCCGTCAGGACAGCCTCCTGCTACGTGGTGAGCGACCTCTCTGGCCAGGTCAGCGTCGCATGCCTCAGGCCCGTGGAGATAACCGTGGAGGTCAGGACCGCGTCTATGCTACCCCAGGTCATGAAGGTGATCTCTGGATTCCTGCCTACGACGGTCTCTATCACCTTAATCTGAAAGCAGAATCAACGACTCCTAACTCCACACTCCTCACTCCTCACTACTGTGAAGCCTTCTCTCAGATCCGCACCATCTATGGTTTCGGCTTTGGCAAGGGTCTGACACCTGACTATCCTGCCCTCTATCTCATCGGTGTCATCAACGGTCAGTATGGCTTCTATCGCTCCGATGATGCAGCAAAGACCTGGGTTCGTATCAACGATGACGAGCACCAGTATGGCCTTGTCCTGCACATCATCGGCGACATGCAGGAATATGGTCGCGTCTATGTCGGCACACACGGCAGAGGCATTATCACAGGTCAGATAAAGAAATAATGCAGTTTTTCGATAGAAAGTTTGGTCAATCGGAAGGAATTCATTATCTTTGCAGCGATTACCAAACACTGCAAGCATGAAAAGCAATAAGACTTACGAAAATCTAATCCGATTCAAACATCATACCGCACTGCATCTGCTGTGTCTGTTGATCCTGTCTATGGGATGCCAGTTATCCCAGGCTCAGGACACTGATGCAGCAGAGGCTGTGCAGTCACAGTCGGTCACTGCCAATAGCAAGAAAGTCAAGGTCGGCTTCTTCCCTCTCGACGGTTATCAGAACAAGAAAGGCAACAGAAAGAGTGGCTACGGCTACGACTTTCTCCAGTTGGTGCGTCGCTTCTCCAACCTCAACTTCGAGTACGTCGGCTATGACAAATCCTGGGAAGAGAATCTCCAGATGCTCGAAGACGGTGAGATCGATATCATGACCGGTGCACACAAGACACCAGAGCGAGAGAAGACCTTTGACTTCTCCTACCCGATAGGAACCAACAGCATCAATCTCTATGCACTAGAGGATGAGACGCGCTTCAAGCCAGAAGACTACAACACCTACAATGGCATGGTAGTCGGCCTGGTAGAGGGGAGCATCTCGATAGAGCGTCTCAAGACCTTTGCTGCAGAGATGCACTTCACCTACTACCCTATCTTTTTCCAGGAATTCAGCCAGCTCAACGAGGCCATCGCCAGCCATACGGTCGATGCCATCTGTGAGAGCTCGCTGCTGCGTACCCGTCACCTGCGTATCCTTGACTCGTTTGCCAACGAGAATATCTATGCCATTGTCAAGCATGGCAACAAAGAGCTCCTCAACCAGGTCAACAATGCCATCTTTGAAATGCATCGTGTAGAGCGTGACTGGTCTCTTCGTCTCAATCAGGACAACTATTATTTCGATGCTTCAGACACACGCGTCGACTTCTCCGATCTGGAGAAAAAGTTCATTGCCGACTACTCCGACGGCAAGAAGAAGATTATCGTAGCTACCGATCAGGACTGGAAACCTTATTCATGGTATGAGGATGGAGAGTATCACGGCCTTATCGTCGACTTCTTTGACAGCATGATGCGCGTGGCTGGTATCGACTATGAGTTCTATGTCACCAGCCAGTCTATCATCAGCGATGACATCATGCGCAATCCTGCCATCGACCTCTATCTCGGTTCGATGGACGACGTGCAGGAAGCCGAGCAGAAAGGCTACGTCACGACTCCTATCTACATGGAGCCGACCATCGCGTTGCTCAGACGCAAGGATCAGCCTACGCTGCGAACCGTCGCTCTGAGCCGCACCACTCCGGTGCTCAACCGCATTGCATCGATGACCAACAAGGTGGAGTTCATCGTCTTCGATAGTCCTGAGGCTGCTGTCAATGCCGTTAATGACGGACGTGCAGATGCTACCTATATGTACAACTACACGGCGCAGCGCTACGTCGAGGAAGACCATACCGGCCGACTCATGATCTCATTCGAGATGGGACAGAACGTGCCTCTGCGTATGATTGCCCGTGAGGAGAATGGACATGAGCTGATCAGTATCCTGACCCAGTGCATACACAACGTCTCGCAGGCCGACCAGTATAACATGGCCACCAAGTACCTGACACCGGCAGCTCCACAGATCTCGTTCATCGATTTTGTCCGACAGCACCAGATCCCTGTCATCCTGTTGCTGGCAGGTATCGTCATCGCCATCCTGCTCTATCAGCGTCACCAGAACGCTATCATCAACCGTCACGACCGTGCCGCACGTAAGGCTGCAGAGGCGGCCAATGAGGCAAAGACCACGTTCCTCTTCAACATGAGCCATGATATCCGCACTCCTATGAATGCCATCATCGGCTTTACCGAACTATTGAAGCGTAACAACGACGATCCTGAGCTCCGTCTGAACTATATTGACAAGATCAGCAAGTCGAGCAATGTGCTCCTCTCTATTATTAATAATGTGCTTGAGATGGCACGTATCGAGAGTGGACATATACAGCTCGAAGAAGCGCCGATGAAGGCGGGTACGATCGGTGAAAGCCTCTATCCGGTCATGGAGCAGATGATGACGTCCAAAGGGATTGAGTTCAAGAACAGCATCGAGGTCGAGCATCCATACATCTACGGCGATAAGACCAAGATACGAGAGATCCTGCTCAACCTGCTCTCAAATGCGTACAAATATACGAATCCGGGAGGTAAGGCCGAACTGAAAATCTACGAGATAGAATGTGAGAAAGAAGGCTATGCACGATACATAACCAAGGTATCAGATACAGGTATCGGTATGAAGCCAGAGTTCCTGGAGCACATCTTCGACCAGTTCTCTCGTGAGCATAATACTACGGAGAATAAGATCGAGGGTACAGGCTTAGGTATGTCGATTGTCAAGCGTTATGTAGAGCTGATGAATGGTACCATCCAGGTAGAGAGCGAAGTCGGTGTCGGCAGTACCTTTACCGTCACCATCGATCATCGCATTGCAGAGCCAGAGACACCGGCTGTCAACGTAGAGGAGGTAGAGGCACAGAAGCAGTTTGCAGGCCATCGCATCCTCTTGACTGAGGACAACGAACTCAATGCCGAGATCGCCATGGAGATCCTCTCAGAGGCAGGCTTTGAGGTCGAACATGCAGAGAACGGAAAGATCAGCGTAGAGATGCTCCAGAAGGCAGATTCTGGCTATTATGACTTGATCCTGATGGACGTGCAGATGCCTGTCATGAATGGCTACGAAGCTACACGCGAGATACGCAAGCTCAGCGATCCGGCCAAGGCTACCATCCCTATCATCGCCATGACGGCCAATGCATTCGAGGAAGACAAGCGTACCGCCAAGGAGGCTGGCATGGATGCACACCTGGCCAAGCCTATCGATGTGCAGGCGCTCTTCACGACCCTGGCAGACTTTATCCAGCACTCATCGGCTCAGCTGCCATAACTGGCTCTCAAAGTCGATACCCGTATTGAGAGGGCCAGGCACCTTCGCCGTCTCAATGAGACAATGACGGACGAAGTTAGAGGCTCGCTTGACTGACTGAGCAAACTCCTTACC
The DNA here is from genome assembly GCA_045639585.1 of Bacteroidales bacterium. GTDB lineage: Bacteria > Bacteroidota > Bacteroidia > Bacteroidales > UBA3663 > Liminaster. Next base: position 6,728 of record JAZUDJ010000073.1, on the reverse strand, counting down.
ATTGACCGCATCCGCCCCCAGTACGGAAGCGAACACATCTCCAGTGCCAGAGCGCGTCTGTTCGACCATCATCTGGCGCTGGAATTCCATTTCTCCCTGCTCATCGCACACCGCGTTGCCGATGAAGCTCTCTCCCATCTTGATACCCGTGATGACGAGCTTGCGAGCTCCCATCTGCTGCAGCTGCTTGGCCATAGCAGCCAGTTCGCTGTGTTTCCAGCCGGACTCACGATAAGGTGTATCCGTCAGGAAGCAGGCCTCTGTGATGTTAGGTGTGATGATATCAGCGTAAGCCAGGAGTTTCTTCATCTCCCGGCACATAGTACGTGTATAGGTCGGATAGATATGGCCATTGTCTCCCATGACAGGATCGACGAGGACAAGCGTCTCCGGACGACGGAAGTCCTTGATAAACTGCTCGACGATACCGATCTGCTTGGCCGAACCTAAGAAGCCGGTCATGATACCGTCGAAGTGCAGGTCGAGCTTCTTCCACTCGTCAATATACGCCTGCATATAACGGGTGAAGTCCTTACGGAAGAACGAAGGGAATCCGGTATGATTAGAAAAAATGGCAGTAGGCAACGGACATCCCTGCACCCCTAAGTGGCTGACAATAGGCTGGATGACGCTGATGGAGCATCGTCCGTAACCAGAAATGTCATTGATGATAGCTATTTTCTTGCTCATTATTATTTAAGGGAATCTAAGGGACATCACTTCCCGCTTACCGAAATCTCAAATCCTTCCTCTACCAGCGGAGCGACAAGCTCCTCCATCTCGGCCTTGCTCACAGCAGTCAGGTTCTTCTCCGGTGTCGGACGGTCGAGCGAATAGACCATGATCTGGTGCGGACGGATCTCACGCATCAGCTCACGCCACGCCTCTACCTCAGCAGGAGTGGTATTATCGATCTGCTGGCCATTATGCTCACCTCGTACAAACATCGTCTGCACGATGAGCTGGCCACGATAGGCCTTCATCCCATCCACGATCTGACGGACGCTGTAGCGGCTATCCACAGGCTGGTCGATAAGACGGACGGTAGCGTCGAATGCACCATCGAGCTTGAGGATATTATTGTCTACACGCATCAGCGCCTCGTAGACAGCAGGAACAGCCAGACGTGTAGCATTGCTCAGGACGCTGACCTTGACAGTAGGATAATACTCGTCACGCAAGGCAAGCGTACGGTCGATGACACGTGCGAAGTCAGGATGCAGCGTAGGCTCGCCATTGCCCGCGAAGGTAATGACGTCCAGCGGATCGCCTGCTGCGTGCATCTGCTGCAGCTTAGCCTCCAACTGAGCGATGACATCGTCAGCCTCAGGCAGCTTGCCACCACGATGGTCGGCATTCCAGCCACACTCGCAGTAGACACAGTCGAACGAACAGACCTTACCGTCCTTCGGCAACAGGTTGACACCGAGCGACACACCCAGTCGTCGACTGTGTATCGGACCCATGATATGAGTCGTATAAAGTCCAGGCTCTGCCATAATTACTGTGTGCGACGATTCATCTGCTTAGCCGATGCGCCGTTACCCTTGGTGCTGGCAGCACCCTTGGTATTGCCAGCCTTACCCTTCTGAGCACCCTGGCCCTTGTTCATGAAACTCTGCCAAGAATTATCTTTCATATTTCGTTTATTATTTTAATATCACCATCCACACGCTTGTCGCATAGATGGTGATACCCATATTCATAATCTGCAAATGATATTTGCTAATTGACTTACTTTACAGCATCAATAGCAGCCTTGATCGATGCGAAGATCTCATCGATGGTACCCATACCCTGGATCTTAGCATACTTACCCTCCTGGATGTAGAAGTCCTTGAGAGGAAGAGTCTGGCTGTAGTAGGTGTTGAGACGCTTCTTAGCGGTCTCCTCGTTGTCATCAGCACGACCAGAAGTCTGGCCACGGAGGATGATACGCTTGATGAGCTCAGCATCATCTACCTCAAGGCCGATGACGGTGCTTACTGACTGACCGCGCTCTGCGAGCATAGCGTTGAGAGCCTCTGCCTGAGCGATGGTGCGTGGGAAGCCGTCGAAGATGACACCCTTGATGTCCTTACCCTTAGCGTCGAGGGTAGCAGCGAGCATATCGATGATCAGGCTGTCTGGCACGAGCTTGCCGTCATTGATATACTGAGCAGCGATCTTACCGAGCTCGGTGTTGTTCTTGATTTCGCCACGGAGGACGTCACCTGTAGAGATGTGCTCTACACCATATTCTGCGATGATCTTGTCGCTCTGGGTGCCCTTGCCTGAGCCTGGAGCGCCAAAAATTACGATGTTCAACATAGTTATCTTTTACCTTAAATATTATATTATAACCTGAAATACTATATCTATTTGTCTTCGAAAAGCCCAAAAACGCCGCAAATTTACACAATAATTATTATAAAACAAAATTTTAGGTCCGAAATTTTCATTCCGGACCTAAAAAAAGTCAACAATGTCGTATATTTATTCTGTCACTACCCAGATATCAGGCAGGTTTCGGCCTTTCTCATTGTAGTCGAGGCCATAGCCGACGATGAAGTCGTTAGGGATCTCCAAAGCCACATAGTCGAGCTTGAGGTCCTTCACCTTGATAGCATTCGGCTTGCTGAGCAGACAGCTCACATACACCTCATTGGCACCCAGGTCTTCCTTCAGACGTCGCACTATACGCGCCATCGTATAGCCACTATCTACGATATCCTCGATGATGACTACATTACGGCCTACGACGCTCTCATTAAGGCCTGCGATGGTCCTTACCTCGCCGGTGGTCTGAGTACCCGCATACGACTTCAGTCGCACGAAGGTGATCTCACAATCCGGAATCGTGATGTTACGGAAGAGATCGGCCGCGAAGATAAACGAACCATTGAGCACCGCTACAAAGATCGGATCCTTATCGGCCAGATCCTTGTTGATGCGCTCAGCTACCGCCTTGACCTTCTCCTGGACCTGAGCGGCCGTGAGATAGAGCTTGAAGTAGCGGTCAGAAACCTTTATCGTTTTTTCCATTAAGCCACCTTATTGAGCTTCTTGATAATCGAGAAGATAAATGCAGCTGCGAGGAGGCAGATGACCATCAGGACACCCCATACGACTACGAGGTCCTTACCCCAGAGCCATGCAGGGATAGCGGTGAGGAAGTTACCGATGGCAGTAGCTACGAACCAGCCACCCATCATGGTACCCTTATACTTAGCAGGAGCCACCTTGGTAACGAATGAGATACCGATAGGGCTCAGGAGCAACTCAGCGAAGGTGAGGATGAGATAAGTGTTGACCAGGAGGCTTGGAGCAGCATCAGCCATGTGCATTGGCTGGCCAGCAGCGTCGACCTCAGGAGCAGGCATACCCAGTGAACCCATGGTCATCAAGAGATAAGCAGAAGCTGCGACGAGCATACCGAGGCCGATCTTGAATGGAGCCTTAGGCTCTTTGCCGATCTTAGCCAACCAGCCGAAGAGTGCAATCGATACTGGGGTCAAGCCTACTACGAAGCAAGCGTTGAACTGCTGGAAGATAGGAGCGCTGACAGCGGTGATATCGCCCTCTGAAGGAATCATCATGTAGAGGAAGCCAAGGCCACCGAGGAGAAGGAGGATAGCCACGTTGCGGGTCATACCCTTCTGCTGGAAGATACCGAAGATACCATATACAATAAAGATAGCAGCGAGGAGGTTACGTACGTCGAACATCATGCTCTCAAGGCCGGTCGACTGTGTAGCCGTGTAGTCACGAGCGAAGTAAGTCAGGGTCAAACCATTCTGGTGGAAGGCCATCCAGAAGAAGATCACCACAGCGAATACGAGCACGAGGCAGATGATACGCTCCTTGGTCTCAGCAGCCGACATCTCCTCTACAGCAGCCTCGCCACCCTTCTTCTTGCCACTGCCAGCAGCGGTGATGACATGCTTGAAGGTGCTCTTGCTCAAGTAGTAGACAGCAATACTGAAGATCAATGAAGCACAAGCTACGGCGAAGGCGAAGTGATAAGAGTCAGCCTCCGATACGCCGAGCGACTGCTGAGCCCAATCCATGATCATGATGGCAGCGGTTGGTGCGAAGAGGGCACCGACGTTGATAGCCATGTAGAAGAGAGAGAAGCCTGAGTCACGCTTGTCTGCGAACTGTGGATCGTTGTAAAGGTCACCTACCATGACCTGGAGGTTACCCTTGAAGAGACCCGTACCCATGCTCACCATGACCAATGCCAGTGCCATAGCAGCGATAGCTACGGTATTAGCACCCATTGGCAATGCCAGGAGCACATAGCCTGCAAACATCACGAAGATACCGATGGTCACCATCTTGCTGTAGCCGAACTTATCAGCCAGCATACCGCCGAAGAGTGGCAGGAAGTAGACGAGCATCAGGAAGCTCGAATAGATGGTACCTGCAGTAGCAGCCGAGAAGCCGAAGTTAGCCTGCAGGAACATCACGAATACGGCGAGCATGGTGTAATAACCGAAGCGCTCGCCAGTGTTAGCTACAGCCAGCGCCCACAGGCCTTTAGGCTGTCCCTTGTACGAGGTGTACAGGAAATAGAACCAGAGTACAAAAAGTACTACGATCCATGGAGTAGAAAGCATTTCCATATAGTTATTTTTATAAAATTGATTGATTTCTCACAAAATTGCGCGGCAAAGATAACAAAAAATAGCCGTATTACCAAACAATCCGACCATATTCTCTGTCATTTTTTTAGGAATTTCGCTTAATTATTTTTTATTTTCGCAAAAAGATAGTATATTTGCGCCCGTTACAATAAACATTGGATATATGAAAAAGTACCTCTTCCTTCCAGTTTTGTTCTGTCTTTGTGCTTGCACTGGCAACAAAACGAACAACAGCCCTGCTCTTGCAGAATCAGAAAACATCGAACTCCAGGAATCTGTCGTAACCCATCTGGACAGCCTTGCCGGTATCCTGTGCGATTCTACTCAGCTGGCATCCATCCACTCGATCTTCGATGCCAACGCCATGAAGCTGACCGATGAGCAGAAGATGGTGAAGCCTGATTACCTGCTTGAAAACAAGGATTTCGAGAGCCTTGTGACTTTGTCTGAGAAATACCGTGCACATGCTATGGCCATGGTCGATTCGCGCGTGGTGAAGCTCTACGGTCTGGATAGCAGCTCTGATTATGTAGCATACGTTGATCGTCTGCAGGCAGATATTGCCGACAATGCCTTTGAGGAGATGAAGGCCAAGGGTCATGAGGACTTCTTCAAGCCAGAGACCTACGTACAGCTTTATAATACGATGAAGGATGCGGGTCGTCTGCAGTATTTCTATGAGTCAACGACTGCCATGGTCGTAGAGACCTTGTATATCCTGACCAAGAATAACAAGGCAATCGTTTCGCAGCTGACCGATGAGCAGACACAGGCCCTGGTTCGCCATCTGTCGGTCGTCACTGAAGCTACAGGCCTGTTGGCTCAGTCGAACCCAACTCTCAATAAGTCGGCCAAGCTCCTGAGCAACCTGTCAAGCATCAATGCCAGCACTACCAGCGAATTGATAGATCAGCTCGCAACAGTACAGAATGAGATCGGGGCTCTCCGAATCCTGATGCTCAAGGATCGTGAGGACTGATAACTAGTAAAATACGCACACCTGGAATCACGATGTCTGATTCCGCATGCAGGATACGTACACCCGAAATCACGGCGTCTGATCTCATTTGCAGGATCGGACGCCGTGATTGCGTTTATACGTTTCTGTTGCCATGGATTCGCTGCTCGCGATACTCGTATGCGGTGCACTTCAGATTTCTCAGCATAAACTTAGACAATCCGTCGATTGTGCGGTATCCGCACTGCTTGGCCACTTCCTGATATGGGAGCCGTGTGCAGCTGAGCAGATACATGGCGTGCAGGAGTCTCCACTGCTTCAGTAGCTCACTCAGCGGCTCTCCCGTGAGGAGCTGCACAGCGTAGCTCAGCGCCGTGCGGCTCTCCCCTACCGCCTTAGCGAGCGCCTTGCCGGTGATGCCGGGAGAACGGGCCAGATGTGGGACAATGTCCTTGAGGATGGGGATGGTGATGGTCTTTTCTTTAGCATCAAAATAGAGCTGGTAGAGGGTGATAACAGGATTCATAATTAAAGGAAAAGGGAAAAGGGAAAAATTAAAGGATGTAGGCATACTCCTTCTCTGCATCGAAGCAGGGACACGCCTTGGCTACTCCTGGCAGGTCGCGATGGCCTACGATCCTCGCCTCAGGAAACAGCTCATGAAGCGTACACAGCAGTTCGTGCAGCGTGACCTGCTGCTCCGCCGTGCGGTTGTCCTCATACTTCCTGTCGAGCGGTGGTTCGTCCTCACGATGACCGCCTTCGTAGCACACCCCGACGCTATTCGCATTGTATCCTTTGACGTGACAGCCAGCGATGCTAAGGGGGCGACAGTAGTAGAGCGAACCGTCACGACGCACGTAGAAGTGATACCCCGGGTACTTGCCGAAGCCACGGGCCCTGTGGCTTGCAGCAAGTTTCTCTAGGGTGAAGTCCTGACTCGGACGGGTGTCGGAGCAGTGCAGGACGATCAGATCAATCCTCCGGAAGTCCGCTCTTTGCAAGTCCGAATGCAGCGAGGACTGCAGTTCCGACCTTGACAATGGTCTGGAGGACAGTGGTCCAAAAGTTACGCTTGCAAGTTTTCTTGCACTCGTCACAGCACTCTCCGTGGGGCATACTGGGATTCTCTTTGTTTTCGT
>JAZUDJ010000072.1:0-8861 GCA_045639585.1 Bacteroidales bacterium | reverse complement strand
GGCTGACTGTGACCGTGACCACTATCTCACCTCTCAGGAGGCGCTGGAGTATGGCATGATCGATAAGATCTTCCTTAAGCAGAAGTAAGAATGGCAAAAAGAAACGAAGATAGATGCAGCTTCTGCGGCCGTGGCCGTAGTGAGGTCCGCTTGCTCATCTCTGGTGTCGATGGTTTTATCTGCGACGAGTGTGCAGAGCAGGCCAAGCTCATCGTCGATGATGCATTCAAGAAGCAGGCCGCAGAGTCTGCCAGCAACCTCCAGCTCAAGAACCTGCCGAAGCCACAGCAGATCAAGGAATTCCTTGACGGCTATGTCATCGGTCAGGACGAAGCCAAGCGCAACCTCTGTGTAGCTGTCTACAACCACTATAAGCGCCTCCTCCAGCCCAAGAGCAAGGATGAGGTAGAGATCGAGAAGAGCAACATCATCATGGTAGGTCGTACAGGTACGGGTAAGACTCTCCTGGCCAAGACCATCGCGAAGATGCTCGAAGTGCCATTCGCTATCGTCGACGCTACCGTCCTCACTGAGGCTGGCTACGTAGGTGAGGATATCGAGAGTATCCTGACCCGCCTCCTCATGGCCTGTGACTATGATGTCGCCAAGGCTGAGCGTGGCATCGTATTCATCGACGAGATCGATAAGATCGCACGTAAGGGAGACAATCCTTCGATCACTCGCGACGTGAGTGGCGAAGGCGTGCAGCAAGGCCTCCTCAAACTCCTCGAAGGCTCGAAGGTCAACGTACCGCCAAATGGTGGCCGTAAGCACCCTGAGCAGAAGATGATCGAGATGGATACCAGCAATATCCTCTTCATCTGTGGTGGCGCCTTCGATGGTATCGAGCAGAAGATCGGCAATCGTCTCAACACCCGCAGCGTCGGCTTCATCACCGATGCATCGCGCAAGGACGTCGACCGTAACAACCTCCTGCAGTACATCACGCCAGCCGACCTCAAGTCATTCGGTCTCATCCCTGAGATCATCGGTCGTCTCCCGATCCTGACACACCTCGATCCGCTCGATGGACCGGCTCTCCGCCGCATCCTCACCGAACCAAAGAACGCCATCACCAAGCAGTATCAGAAGCTGTTCGACATGGATGGCATCAAGCTCACGTTCGATGAGGAGGTCTATGACTATATCGTGCAGATCGCTATGGACTTCAAGCTTGGAGCCCGTGGCCTTCGTGGCATTGCAGAAAATATCATGATGGATGCGATGTTCAACATGCCGTCATCCAAGGATAAAAAGCTCCATATCACGCTCGACTATGCTAAGCAGCAGGTCGCAAAGGCCAATATGGATCGACTTCGTACAGAGTAAATAAAGAAATGTACAACCTTAGTCAAATTGCCAAGATCCTGAGTTGCCCCCTCAAGGGCAACCACATGGCAACGGCCAATACGCAGCCACAGGTCTCTCTGTTGCTGACGGATAGCCGCAGTCTTACCTTTGCTGACCAGACGCTTTTCTTTGCCATCAAGACACAGAAAGGCGATGGTCACAAATATGTCTCTCAGCTCTATCTGCAGGGTGTGAGAGCATTTGTTGTTTCTAAATCAAACGATGAGTTCCGCAACACCTGTCCAGAGGCCTGGTTCCTAGTCGTCAAGGACGTGATGGCCGCCTTGCAGAAGCTCTCTGCTCACCACCGCGCTCAGTTCACTGACATCCCAGTCGTAGGTATCACCGGTTCCAACGGCAAGACCATCGTCAAGGAGTGGCTCTACCAGTTGCTCTCACCGTCGCGTCACATCGTACGCTCACCTCGTAGCTACAACAGCCAGGTAGGTGTCCCGCTGTCTGTCTGGCAGCTCGACAAGCAGTACGACCTCGCCATCTTCGAAGCCGGCATCAGCCAGCCGGGAGAGATGGAGCGTCTGCAGACCGTCATCAAGCCTACCATCGGCATCCTGACCAATATTGGTACCGCTCACGCAGCAGGCTTCGAATCCGAGCAGCAGAAACTCCTGGAGAAGCTCAAGCTCTTCAAGGACAGCGACATCATCATCTACAACGCCGACATCCCTGGCATCCAGGATGCACTGGAGATCGCTGGAGTAGGAGCGCGTAGCATGGCCTGGACACGTCGTCATAAGGACGCGCAGATCGAAGTCCTCCACGTCGACCGTGACGAGACCTCCACCACCATCCGCTACCTCTTCCTCGGCTTCGATGGCCAGTTCACCATCCCGATGACCGATGACGCCTCATTCGAGAACGCCATGCAGTGTCTCGCCTTGATGCTCTACCTCGGTATCAGTCCTGACGAGATCGAGAAGCGTATGCTGCAGCTCACCTCGCTCGCCATGCGACTCGAAGTGATGGAAGGCAAGCGCAGCTGTCTCCTCATCAACGACGTCTATAGCAACGACATCACCTCGCTTGAGACCGCCTTGGAGTTCCAGAAGCGTCGCTCGTCGAAGGCCATGAAGTGCAGCCTTATCCTCAGTGACATTCAGCAGGCGCAGCTCGACGATCAGCACCGTTGCCGCAAGATCGCACAGCTCTGTCGCCTCTACGGTCTCTACAAGATCATCCTCATCGGTCAGCGTTGGCTCAATACCAGTCACCAGCTGCTGGAGGAGCTCAATAACGAAGGCTGTCGCATGATCACCGACTTCTACGCCACCACCGAGGAGTTCCTGGAGGGCGATGAGATCACCCGTTTCCAGAACGAATTGATCCTCCTCAAAGGCGCGCGTAGCTTCCAGTTCGAGCGTATCAGCGACCAGATGCAGCTCCGCCGTCATGAGACCATCCTCGAGGTCGATCTCGATGCCATCGTGCACAATCTCAACCAATATCGCAGCCACCTCAATCCGGACACCAAGCTGACCTGCATGGTCAAAGCCTTCGGTTATGGCACCGGCAGCTACGAGCTGGCCAAGACGCTGCAGGATCAGAACGTCGACTATCTGGCCGTGGCTGTGGCCGACGAAGGTGCTGAGTTGCGTCGTCAGGGCATCCGCATCCCTATCATGGTGATGAATCCTGAGATGACCGCCTTCCGCACCATCATCGACAACCGCCTCGAACCGGAGATCTATTCGTTCCGCCTCCTCGACGCGTTTATCAAGGAGACACGTCGCATGGGTGTGACCTGCTATCCTGTGCACATCAAGATCGACTCTGGCATGCACCGCCTCGGCTTCCAGCCAGATGAGATCGACGAGCTCCTCAATCGTCTCACGCACCAGACGGCTATCACCGTCCGCAGTGTCTTCAGCCACTTCGCTACGGCCGACGATCCTGTGCAGCGTGAGTTCGTACACGAGCAGAAGCGCCGCTTCGACTATTGCGCCGACAAGATCCGCAAGGCCTTCCCGCATAAGATCCTCCGCCATATCTGCAACAGCGCTGGTATCGAAGTATTCCCTGAGTATCAGATGGAGATGTGTCGTCTCGGCATCGGCCTCTATGGCTTCGAGGCAGCTCCTGTCAATATGTCGCTCATGACCGTGGCATCGCTCAAGAGTACCATCCTCCAGATCAAGGACATCCCTGCCACCGAGACCGTCGGATACATGCGCAATGGCAAGCTACATCGCAACACGCGCATCGCCATGATCCCTATCGGTTACGCCGATGGTTACGACCGCCGTCTCGGCAATGGCAACTTCTGCATGATGGTCAATGGCCATCGCTGTCCGACGCTCGGCAATGTCTGCATGGACGTCACGTTCCTCGACATCACTGACTGTCCAGATGTCAAGGAAGGAGACAGCGTGGAGATCTTCGGCGCTCAGCTGCCGCTGCAGGAGATGGCACAGAAGCTCGGCACCATCACCTATGAGGTACTCTCTACCGTCTCTGTACGTGTGAAGCGAGTGTATTATAAAGAGTAATTCCTTTCATATTAGTATTTTGGCAACAATTAAGCGAACCATAGCCTGCCTCATTCTGGTCATCTTATGTACAGTCAGCGCCTTCTCCGCCGAACGCGCTGACAGTACACTCATGCGTTATCTGAGAGGGGAGGGGCTCATCGCTTATCCTGCCACAGGCGTGTCATTGTATGCTAATGGCCACGACAAGTTCGAAGCCTTGATCAAGGACATCGACAACGCCAAGCGTCGTGTCTGGATTGAGTACTTCATCTTCGCTAACGACAGCATCGGCATCTTGGTCATGGATCATCTCGTACAAGCCGCTCAGCGTGGCTGTGACGTGCGTGTAGTGACCGACTACTATAAAGACCGAGAGCGCCACTACGGCATGGGACGACCAGAATACGCTGACTCTCTCGCAAGTCTCGGCGTCGACTTCCAGATGTTCGATCGCTATAAAGTCCTCTGGTTCAACCACGTCTGTCGCGACCATCGTAAGATCGTCAACATTGACGACTCCATCGGCTACATCGGTGGCCTCAATATCGCTGACTACTACATCGTTGGCAAGCCAGCCTTCGGAGGATGGCGTGATACGCATGCACGTATTTTAGGACCAGCAGTAGAAGGCTTAGCCAAGCTCTTCCACAACCAGTACGCTGCATCAGGAGGCAAACAAGAATACACCTTCTCGCGTAGCCAAGATAACTCCTCACTCCTCACTCCTCACTCCACACTCGCAGAAGTTGTTTACTTCGAGCGCATCCACAACGGCGGCAAGAAAAAGCAAGCCGAGACCCGCAACGCCATCATCGCAGCTTTGGACGCAGCCAAAGACACTATCCGTCTCGTCTCCCCTTATTTGTTGCCTACCCACACCGTCCGCCAAGCCATCATCCGCGCTCTGGATCGAGGTGTTCACATGGAGTTTTTGTTTTCGAAGGTTGGCGACTCTCCAATGCTTTCTTATGGCAACTACCACTTCGCCAAGCGCCTCCTCAAGCATGGAGCGCACATCTATTTATATAAAGGCAAGTTCCATCACAGTAAGATCATGATGATCGACGGACACGTCAGCATGGTAGGTTCTGCCAACCTCAATAGTCGCTCGCTCAAGTGGGACTATGAGGCTTCATCGTTCATCTTCAGCCCTGGAGTTACTCAGGAACTCAATCAGATTTTCGAGCAGGACAAGCTTCAGTGCGATACTTTCTCCATTCCATACTACAAAGAGAACTTTTCTCTCGGTTTTCGACGCAAAGGATGGTGGATTGATAGGTTTTTGACTCCAATTTTATAATTTTTGCGCCTAAAAATGTAATTTTCCTTGCAAATGTTTGCCGATATTGCAATTTTTGTGTAACTTTGCAGCATTGAAATAGAACAAATAGACAAGAAAAATGAGTCAATTAATCATTCCGCAGGATTATCAGTGCGCCCTCGACCTGAAGCAGACCGAGCAGGCAATCAAGAAAATCAAGGACTTCTTTTTGCAGAGCTTGAGTACCGAGCTCCGCCTTCGTCGTGTAACTGCTCCTTTGTTTGTGTTGCGTGGTTTGGGTATGAACGATGACCTGAACGGAGTAGAGCGTGCCGTCAACTTCCCAATCAAGGATATGGACGAGGCACGTGCAGAAGTTGTACATTCATTGGCCAAGTGGAAGCGTAATACTTTGGCCGAATACGAGATAGATCCAGGTTTCGGTATCGTCACCGATATGAACGCCATCCGTGCTGACGAGGAGCTCGACAATGTGCACTCGCTCTATGTTGACCAGTGGGACTGGGAGCGCGTTATGGTCAAGGGTGATCGTAACATCACCTTCCTTAAGAAGATCGTACGCAAGATTTACAGCGCCATCCTTCGCTCCGAATTCTTCATCTGCGAGACTTATCCTACCATCAAGCCATTCCTTCCAGAAGATATCTTCTTCATCCACGCTGAGCAGTTGCGTCAGATGTATCCTGACATGACTCCTAAGCAGCGTGAGGACGCCATCTGTAAGAAGCATGGCGCTGTCTTCATCATGGGTATCGGTGGCAAGCTCGGCGACGACAAGGAGCATGATCTCCGCGCTCCTGACTACGATGACTGGACCACTCCTAATGAGGAAGGCTTCCTCGGCCTCAATGGCGACCTCCTCGTCTGGTATCCTGTCCTCGACCGTGCCATGGAGCTCTCTTCTATGGGTATCCGTGTCGATCCTGAAGCACTTCTCCATCAGCTCAAGCTCACTGGCAAGGAAGACCGCGTACAGCTCTACTTCCATAAGCGTCTCCTCGAAGGCGAGCTCCCACTCTCTATCGGTGGTGGCATTGGCCAGAGCCGTCTCTGTATGGTGCTTCTCCACAAGGCTCATATCGGCGAGACACAGTCAAGCATCTGGCCAGAGGATATGCGCAAGAAGTGCCACGAGGCAGGGATTGCACTGATCTAAATCAACGTAATAATATTAAAGAATAAGTATTATTTGCTACGCGTTAGCAAGACTTCCATATAGCACCATCTCCATGTGAGGTGGTGCTTTTGTTTTAAACCTTCACCACTGTGCCACGTCTTAAAGACAAAAGCAAAAGTAATACTAACTTAATCCATAACGATTATGAAAAAGACCTTAGTTACCTTAGCATTGATCCTGATGGCGATGACCACCCAGTTGTTTGCCATGTCAATGAGCAACATCCGCAGCAATGCACGATTCTTGAGTGACCGTATGGCCTACGAGCTCGACCTCACACCAATGCAGTACGATGACTGCTACGAGATCAACTTCGACTTCATCTACGGTGTCAACAATATCATGGACGACGTCGTCTACGGCTATGGTGATGCCATCGAGAACTACTACCGCATGCTCGACTATCGCAACGAGGATCTCCGCTATGTGCTCAACGCTCGTCAGTACGCTCGTTTCCTTGCACTCGAGTATTTCTACCGTCCGATCTACAGCACCGGTCGTACCTGGGCCTTCCGTATCCATACGATCTACAGCAACCACTCGTTCTTCTATTTCGATGCACCGAGCATCTACCACAGCTACCGTGGCGCACACTCACACGTGCACTTCCATCACGACTACTACGTGCATCGTCATCACCACGAGATCCATCGTGCACCAGCTCACATCCATGGCACCCCTCACTTCCAGGAGCATGGCCGCCATGACTTCGGCACCATCCGTCGTGAGCGCAATGATCGCCACCACAATAGTATCAACAACTATAACAACCGCAACCAGCGCGATCGCACTCAGGATCACCGCTACCGCGATAACAGTGGCAACCACAACTCTCCTCAGATCAACCATCGCAACGAAGGTGGCAACCGCCACAATCAAGGCGCTCGTCAGGAGTCACGTCCCTCTCGCAACGAAGGCGCTCGCCAACAGAACCGCCACGAGCGTAGCAACAACGCTGGCACCCGTGCCGGTGGCAACAACGGCGGTAACCGCCGTGAAGGAGGCCGCAATGGCCACGAAGGCGGTGGCCGCGGACGCAGATAATCACGGTTTCGATTAAACCTTAGTGCCTCTGGTGGGTCTTAAAGACAGAAACAGAAAAAGTAATACTAACTTAATACGTTACGATTATGAAGAAGACCTTAGTTACCTTAGCATTGATGATGATGGCATTGACCACTCAGGTATTTGCAATGTCTCTGAGCACCGTTCGCACCCATGCACGTTTCATCAGCGATCGTATGGCTTACGAGCTCGACCTCAGCCCTGCACAGTACGATGACTGCTACGAGATCAACTTTGATTTCATCTACACCGCAGAGCGCATCATGAACGACGTCGTCTACGGCTACGGTGATGCTATCAATACATACTACCGCCTGCTCGACAACCGCAACGAGGATATGCGCTACGTGCTCAACGCTCGTCAGTTCGCCAAGTTCATGACCCTCGACTACTTCTATCGTCCGATCTATAGCACCGGCCGCACCTGGAACTTCCGCGTGTATACCATCTACAGCAACAGCAAGTTCTTCTACTACGATGCACCGAGCGTCTATAAGACCTACAAGGGCGGTCACAGCAACGTGAACTACTACCAGAAGCGCCACAAGATTGAGATCCACAAGACTCCTGTCAAGATCTTTGGCACCAATGGCTTCAACGATCACAGCCGCAATGACTTCGGCACCGTACGCCGCGAGCGCAACAACAAGGTGAAGAACAGCATCAACAACTATAGCAATCCTAACCAGCCTAACCGCACTCAGGATCATCGCTATGAGGACAAGAGCGGCAACAAGCAGTCTCCTCAGATCAACCATCGTCAGGAGACCCCTACAAAGCAGCCAGCAAAGCAGCAGTCGCAGACCAAAGGAGGTCGCAGATGATCTTCCTTCATAAGGGAAGTGCTCGCAGAGATTCCGGCAATCCCTTCCCGGCAGTAGGAAGGATTCGCAGAGATTCGTGTGATCCCTTCCAGATACACAAAAGGTCTCGGACAAATTCGTCCGGGACCTTTTTGTTTTTTATACGTTGACGCGATGACCATTGGAATGACTTAATCGGTACCCAACGGCCTGCCTCTCATTCATATTTCTATCTAAAAACGGAATCTTATTCTGCACCATACTCATCCCACGCCTTAATTGCAATGTCATCGACGCTCATTGAGGTGAATGCATTGATGAAGGCAGAGGCGAGGCGGTCGTTGGTGATGAGAGGGACGTTGAAGTCGATGGCGGCACGGCGGATCTTGTAACCGTTGGTGAGCTCGCCTGAAGAGAGGTTCTTCGGGATGTTGACTACCATGTCGATCTTCTTCTCACGGATGAGGTCAAGTGCCTGTGGCTGACCCTCTTCGCTTGGCCAGAAGACGATCTGGCAAGGGATGAAGTTCTCCATGAGGTAGCGGTAGGTGCCGGCGGTGGCGTAGAGCTTGTAACCCTTCTCGACGAGCTGCTTGCAAGGGGTGAGGAGCGAAGCCTTCTGCTTGGCGTTGCCCGAAGAAATCAGGACGCTCTTCTCTGGGATGCGGAGGCCGACAGAGAGCATCGACTTGAGGATG
>JAZUDJ010000071.1:0-11778 GCA_045639585.1 Bacteroidales bacterium | reverse complement strand
GATACGCTCGTTTTCGCTTAACTCTATTTTTGTAATCTTGCCCATAACTGTATCGTTTTATAATAATAACGAAATCGTTATGAGTTTAGTATTTAAAGATCAAAAAATAGTATAAACTAATTTTGACTGATTACTTATTTAAAAAATGTTATCGTTATGACAAAGCATGTAAGAAACTTCGTAAAGAAGGCGCTTAAGAACTATTGCACCAACATGGGCAAGGTTTATAAGCCATGTATTGAATCGGGCGTTAACCCATTCATTTAATTGATTATTAGGATTAGTTTATAATGTTCGTAGCACCCATCTGTGATAAATGGGTGCTACTTTTTATTTTAAATTGCAGACAACCAATGTGTACGGATATTCATTTCTAACCAAGGAAGGGATGTTTTGAGTGCAAAATGTCCATTCCTGCATGTAGGAAGGGACGTCCTGCAAGCAAGACATCCGTTCCTAGATCACGGCATCTCCTACACTGTACCGTGCAGGAGATGCCATAACCGAGAAAGCTGACATCGCGTACGTAATGTCAGCTTTCACGACCGTGGGATCTAACACTAGGGACGTAGTGTTAGACTCACACAAAAAAGATTTCAACACCTGGAACCAAGTGTTGAAATCTTGTATCGTGGAAATTGACGTTGCGTACGTAACGTCACTCTCGCTTGTCGCTACAGTGATAATCCAGCTTCTGGTAGTAGTCGGTCAGGTATGGGAGACGCTGGAGGAACTGGTCGTAGTTGCGCGAAGCTTCGGGCATCCACTGCGCTTCGCTGATAGCAGCGAGGCGAGGGAGGAGCATCCACTCGGCGTTCTGTGGGGAGGTGATGTATTCGGCCCAGAGGTTGACCTGGCAGCCGAGGATGAAGCGCGACTCCTCTGGGGTCAGCTCCTTTGGGACGACAGGGATGGCATAGGTCTTGCTCAATGGGACGTAGGCGTCGAAGCTGAATGGCTCGTGGTCGCGATCCTTGCTCTGATAGAAGTTGAGGTAACAGTAGCTCGTCGGGGTCATCACGACTTCGTGGCCGGTGCGAGCGGCAGCAATGCCACCCTCCAGGCCGCGCCAAGACATGATGGCCGCGTTGTCACTCACGCCTCCTTCGAGGATCTCATCCCAGCCGATCATCACACGGCCGTGGGCATTGAGGAAGAGTTCGGCTTCGTGCATCAGCCATGATTGCAGCTGATTCTCAGCGTTGAGGCCATCGTGACCCTTGATACCAAGTTCGGCGATCTTGGCCTGACACTTAGGACATTGCTCCCAGCGGACCTTCGGACACTCATCGCCTCCGAGGTGGATCATGGTCGATGGGAAGACGTCGATCAGTTCGGCCAGAACGTCCTTGATAAACTCCAGCGTCTTGGGGTTGCCGGCGCAGAGCACGTCGTCAGAGATACCCCACATATTCCACGTCTGGTAAGGACCGCCGGTGCAACCGAGCTCGGGATAGCTGGCCAAAGCTGCCACCATGTGACCCGGCAGATCGACCTCAGGAACCACGGTGATGTGGCGCTCAGCGGCGTAGCGGACGATGTCGCGACACTCCTCCTGCGTGTAGTAACCATCGTATGGAGTATCGTCAAAAATTGGGAGGTTATGGCCGACGACGGTGTTGGCACGACGTGCACCGACCTCGGTCAGGAGTGGGTATTTCTTGACTTCGAAGCGCCAACCCTGATCATCGGTGATGTGCCAGTGCAGGCGGTTACAGCCGTGCAGGGCAATGATATCAATGTACTTCTTGAGCCACTCCGTCGGGAAGTAATGACGCGAGCAGTCGATGTGGACGCCACGGTAGGAGAACTCAGGGCCGTCCTTGATGGTTACATAAGGAAGCTCGTAGCTCTCGGTAAGATTCTGCAACGATGACTCCTTGAGTTGCAGCGACTTGCGCAAGGTCTGCTCGGCGTAGAAGAGTCCGGCTTCGGTCTTGGCCGTGATGTCGATACCCTTCTTATTGACTTTGATCTCGTAAGCATCTTCTGGGACAGGGAAGGACGCCCAACGCTTGTCGGAAGCGTCGAGATGTGTGCGGATGGCCGTGGCGGCATTCTGCGCGTTGAGGACAAAGACACCTTCCTGCTGCTCGATGCTGCGAGGAAGCGGGATGGTATGATAGTTGGCCACCGTCTGCGCTGAGGCGATGGTGGCCAAACTGGAAATCAATAGAATGAGAAGTTTTTTCATGCAAAGGGGGTGCTAAAAAAGATCAGAATCCCTCGATGCCACGATCGGCAGCAGGATAGTCGATAGAGAAGTGAAGGCCGCGGCTCTCCTTACGCTCCATAGCCTGGCGCATGATGATGTAGCCAGTATTGATCATGTTGCGAAGCTCGCAGATGTCCATGTTGACCTTCGAGCGGAGGAAGAGTTTCTCGGTCTCCTCATAGAGGTTGTCGAGGCGTGTCCAGGCGCGCTTGAGTCGGAGGTTCGAGCGGACGATACCTACGTAAGTCTGCATGATCTGCTGCACCTCAGTCTTCGAGTCGCTGATGAGATAGAGCTCCTCGTGTGGCACGGTGCCGGTATCGATCCAATCTGGAATATCCTCACGGTAAGTGAGTTCTGCGATGCGAGGGATCGAGTGCTTGGCAGCGAGGTCGGCATAGACGACGGCCTCGATGAGCGAGTTGCTGGCCAGACGGTTGCCGCCGTGGAGACCGGTGCAAGAACACTCGCCAGCGGCATAGAGGCGGTTGATGCTCGACTGACCATCGTAGTCGACGAGGATTCCACCGCACATATAGTGATGGCAAGGGACGACAGGGATTGGCTCCTTGGTGATGTCGATGCCGATGCTGAGACACTTCTTATAGATGTTAGGGAAGTGATGCTTGGTCTCCTCTGGATCCTTGTGAGTGACGTCGAGGAAGACGTGGTCGGTGCCGTTGAGCTTCATCTCGTTGAAGATGGCGCGAGCGGTGATGTCACGAGGAGCGAGGGAAAGACGTGGATCGTATTTGTGCATGAACTCCGAACCGTCGAGGTTGCGGAGGATGCCGCCATAGCCACGCATGGCCTCGGTGATGAGGAAGTTCTGATGATCGCCCTGATGATAGAGCGCGGTTGGGTGGAACTGCACGAACTCCATGTCTTTGACCGTACCCTTGGCGCGATAGACCATAGCCACGCCATCGCCGGTAGCGATAGGTGGGTTGGTGGTGGTGCTGTAGACCTGTCCGACGCCACCTGTAGCCATCATGGTGACCTTGGCCAGATAGGTGTCGATGGCACCTGTAGCCTCATCGAGGACATAAGCGCCGTAGCACTCGATGTCTGGGGTACGACGGGTCACCTCCTGGCCGAGATGGTGCTGAGTGAGGATCTCGATGGCGAAGTGACGCTCCAGCACATCGATATTAGGATGCTTCTTAACGGCCTCGATGAGTGCACACTGGATGGCATGGCCGGTGTTGTCGGCATGATGCAGGATGCGGAACTCAGAGTGACCGCCCTCACGGTGCAGGTCGAACTCGCCATTCTCCTTACGGTCAAAGTCAACGCCCCACTTCACCAGTTCGGCAATCTGCGAAGGCGCATTGCGCACCACCAGCTCTACGGCCTTAGGGTCAGAGAGCCAGTCGCCAGCCACCATGGTGTCGTGGATGTGTTTCTCAAAGTTATCGACAGTCATGTCAGTCACAGAAGAGACGCCGCCCTGAGCCAGATCGGTGTTCGACTCCTGAAGCTCGCTCTTGCAGATCAGCGCCACCTTACCAGCATCAGCTACCTTAAGTGCATAGCTCATGCCGGCAATACCGGTACCGATCACTAAGAAATCATATTTTTTTTGCACTGCTATCAGATTTAAAATTTAAGAATTATAGTCGCTGCACTCATAAAGAGCACGCTGCAAATTTAATTATTATTTAAATAGGTTGGAACATAGAGACACCTTTTTTATTGAAAAATAGCAGAGAAGGAATGATTTTTCCTATTTCTCAGCGGTTTTGTTTGGTATTGTCAGGCGTTTTGTATATCTTTGCACACTCTAAAATGAGTAGGAGGAGGTTCGCGGAGACGCAAATTGACGCGGAACTTCGTAATTTGTAATTCGTAATTTGTAATTAAAGAAATATGTCACTTAAGTGTGGTATCGTCGGATTGCCAAACGTCGGCAAGTCTACTCTCTTCAACTGTCTCTCCAGCTCAAAGGCTCAGGCAGCTAACTTCCCATTCTGTACCATCGACCCACAGGTGGGTATCATCACCGTACCTGATGAGCGTCTTAACAAGTTGGCCGAGATCGTACATCCTGGTCGCATCGTCCCTGCTACTGTCGAGATCGTCGACATTGCCGGCCTTGTGAAGGGTGCTTCGAAGGGTGAGGGCCTGGGCAATAAGTTCCTGGCCAACATCCGTGAGACCGATGCAATCATCCACGTGCTCCGTTGCTTCGATGATGGCAATGTGGTACACGTTGACGGCAGCGTCGATCCTGTCCGCGACAAGGAGATCATCGATACTGAGTTGCAGCTCAAGGACCTCGAGACCATCGAGACCCGTCTGCCAAAGGTAGCTAAGCTCGCTCAGGTGGGTATGGACAAGGATGCCAAGGTGCAGTTCTCGCTGATGAGCCGTATCAAGGAGGCGCTCGTACAGGGCAAGTCGGCTCGTACCGTGCAGCCAGAGTCGCCTGAGGAGGAGAAGGCTTATCGTGACCTCTTCCTGTTGACCTCTAAGCCAATCCTCTATGTCTGCAATGTCGATGAGGCTTCGGCTAAGGACGGCAACGCTTACGTGGAGCAGGTGCGTGAGGCTGTGAAGGATGAAGACGCTGAGGTATTGGTCATCTCGGCTAAGATCGAGTCAGAGATTGCTGAACTCGAGACTTTCGATGAGCGCCAGATGTTCCTGGAGGAGCTCGGACTTGCTGAGAGCGGCGTGAACCGACTGATCCACTCTGCATACGATCTGCTTGGTCTCCAGACCTATATCACTGCTGGTCCTATGGAGGTGAAGGCTTGGACATACGTCAAGGGAATGAAGGCGCCACAGTGTGCGGGTATCATCCACGGCGACTTCGAGAAGGGCTTCATCCGCGCTCAGGTCATCAAGTATGAGGACTACCTCCAGTATGGCTCAGAGGCTGCTGTCAAGGAGGCTGGTAAGCTCGGCATTGAGGGCAAAGACTATGTGGTGCAGGATGGCGATATTATGCACTTCCTGTTTAACGTATAATGGACATAGCGCTTCACTTAGTCCCTACTATCTCCCATAGAACAATGGCTGGAGGCCAGTACCTGTCGAGAATAAGGTACTGGCCTCCAGGCTTTTTTGCCAACTGATGCTATTTAGAACAGCGACTCCGGATCGTTTGGCTCTTCTGTTTCAGATTCTTCCGACTCTTCGGTTTCTTCCTCAGGCTCTGGCTGACGGAGAGGCTCGAGCTCTTCGATGAATGCAACCTTATAAGGAGTGATTCGTTTGCCCTTGGTGTTCATGCTACGAACTTGGATGAACTCCTCAGCTTCGATTTCGAGCGCTGGACGGAAGTCGTCTGGCTTGCCGAGTGTGACGCGGAAGCGAGGGAAGGCGACGGAGGTGAAGAGTGGCTGACCCTGGCGGCGTGCATCGATCGAGAGCTTGTTACCCTCTACGACGGTGGCCATCTGGAAGCGATCTGCATCGCCCACGAAGTTCTGCTTGGTAGCTTTGGCTTCGAGGAGGCTGCGCTTGAGGTTGTAGCACTTGTTCTCGTTGTCCCAGAGGATGAAGGTCCAGACCTTCTGAGGGTCGTACTTCTCTACGATCATCACGTTCGGTTCGTAGTGGTTGTTCTCGTCGAAGGTGGTAATATAATAGTCGTAGTTGTCGAGGACGATGAGTACGCGATCCTCGCTCAGGAACTCACCGAGGAAGCGGCCCTGCTTGTTGTAGTTGATGCGTTGAACGTCCGGATCCCACCATACTGGTCGACCTCCGAGTGTCGAACCGCCATCGGCCGTCTTGGTGATCTTCTGCACGTCAGCCTTAGTGAGGAGGTTGCCCTTCACGCCACGACCCTTGATAGGTGTCTCGGCAAAGTCACGGTCGAAGTTGATGACCTTCGAGCCGCGGAGCTTCGACTTGATGAAGACCTTGATGGTCTCGGCCTCGCCGTTGGCATTGGCGCTGAAATAGACGATCTTAGAGCCTTCCTTGCCCTGCGTGATGTCGTAGACCTTGTCGCGCATGATAGAGGTGATCGGGAAGCGCTTGATCATGTGCGGACCACCCTTGCCGTCGCGATAGACGACGTTGTAGATGGTGCGCGAGTCGTTCTTGCGATAGACGGCCAGGTGCTGGATGTCCTTGCCGATGTAGACCTTCGAGTCGACCTTCACGACCTTGTACTGACCATTCTTATATATGACGAGGATCTCGTCGATCTCCGAACAGTTGCAGACAAATTCGCTCTCCGACTGCTTAAGGCCGGTGCCCATGAAGCCCTCGGTGTAGTTGACATAGAGCTTCTGATTGCTCTCGATGACCTTGGTAGCGTCGACGGAATTGAAGTTGCGAATCTCGGTGAGACGAGGATGCTCGGCACCGTACTTCTCCTTGAGATGCTCGAACCACTTGATGGCATACTCGGTGAGGTGGCGGAGGTTCTTCTCGACTTCTTTGATCTTCTTGCGTGTCTGCACCAGATCGTCCTCGGCCTTCTGGCTGTTGAATTTATGGATGCGCGACATTTTGATGTCCTCGAGGCGCAACAGATCGTCGCGAGTCACCTCGCGGACAAAGTCTTTCTTAAATGGTTCCAAGCGCAAGTCGATGTGAGCCAGCGCGGTGTCGAGATCCTTAGCCTGCTCGTACTCCCTATCTTTATATATACGCTCCTCGATGAAGATCTTTTCGAGCGAACAGGTCATCAGGTGCTCCAGGAGTTCGCCACGGGTCACCTCCAGTTCCTGACGCAGCAGGTCCTTGGTGTTCTCGGCCGAGCGACGCAATACTTCGCTGACGCTGAGGAAGTGTGGCTTCTGGTCGTAGATGACACAGCAGTTTGGAGAGATAGAGATCTCACAGTCGGTGAAGGCGTAGAGCGCGTCGATGGTCTTGTCGGACGAAACGCCTGGCATCAGGTGCACTACGATCTCAGCCTTCGAAGCGGTGAAATCGTCGAACGACTTGATCTTAATCTTGCCTTTCTCGATGGCTTTTTTGATACTCTCCAGCAGCGAATCAGTGGTCTTGCCATAAGGGACGTCGGTGATGCGGAGCGTGTTCTGATCGATTTTATCGATGCGGCTGCGTACCTTGACCACGCCGCCTCGCATACCGTCGTGATACTTAGCCACATCGATGAGACCTCCGGTCGGGAAGTCTGGATAGAGCTCGAACTCCTCACCCTTGAGGCAAGCGATGGAAGCGTCGAGCAACTCATTAATATTATGTGGCAGGATCTTAGACGAAAGACCTACGGCAATACCCTCCACGCCCTGAGCGAGGAGCAGCGGGAACTTGATAGGCAGGCAGATAGGCTCCTTCTTACGGCCATCGTACGAGAGCTGCCAAGGAGTGATCTTGTTGTTGTAGACCACTTCGAGCGCGAACTTCGAGAGACGAGCCTCAATGTATCGTGGAGCCGCAGCTGAGTCGCCAGTGAGGATGTTACCCCAGTTGCCCTGGCAGTCGATGAGCAGGTCCTTCTGACCCATCTGGACGAGTGCATCGCCGATAGAAGCATCACCGTGAGGGTGATACTGCATGGTCTGACCCACGATGTTGGCCACCTTATTATATCGGCCATCGTCGATGACCTTCATGGCATGCAGGATGCGGCGCTGTACAGGCTTGAGACCGTCGGCCAGGTGTGGCACGGCACGCTCAAGGATAACGTAGGAAGCATAGTCGAGGAACCAGTTCTGATACATACCACCCAGGTGGTGTATCTTGTCCTCGCCAGCTTCGTCATCGTTATGCGGCATATAACCGTTGCCACCAGCAGCGGTTTCCTCGTCGGAAATCAGCTCGTCATCCTTCTGTTCTTCTTCGTCTTTGATCATTGTGTTTTAGTAAGTTCCTAACTAGTAACAGATAGTTTTTTAGAAAAAGTATGTAAGGCTAATGCGATGGACACCCTGCTTGTAGTCCTCGTCGAACTGATCTTTCTTATCGCCGAAGTCCTTACCTTTGTAAGTATCCGAGAGAGGGAAAGAATAGCTGTATGAAGCCTGCAAGTGCTTGAGGAGGATAGCACCAAAGCCCAAGTCGTATCGCCAGATGAGATCCTTGGTCGTGATCTTGTCCTGATAAGACTTGTCAAGTTTGCTGAGAGTCAATCCTGCCTGTGGTCCTGTGAAAACAAATGGGACAACAGCCAGATTGATACCAGGGATGCTGAGGTCATAGCGAAGGTGAAGAGGAATGGCCAGATATTTCAGCTTCTCTGTCTCGGTTTTTACAGTTCCAGTATAATCTCCACCCATGTTGTCATAAGCGTGCAAAGTAACAGGAATAGAAACTGTCTCCTGCGAATAAAGTGCAGAGACGTCGAGACCAAGACCTACAACAGGCAGAGACGCCTTGAGCTGAAAACCGACAAACCAACCATTCTCCGAGTCAGGAGACCAACCCTTATAGTTGTAATCTGAATTCATTTCACCCTTGGTTATATTCATACCTGCAGTGACGCCAAAACGGAATGGATCTGCCTTGACCGCTGTGAAAAATGTCATGAAGACAAGCAAAGTAAAGAATAGTTTTTTCATACGATAATTGTGTTTTATCTATCAAAAAAGGAAAGCGCTATGGATATTCTATGCGCCAATTTGCTGCAAAGATAGTACATTTTCTGCTTTATTCCTAAAGATTGGCGCTTTTTTTAATAAAATATGTATTGTTTTTTGGCAATCTAAGAAAAAAAGACGATATTTGCGCAAATAATTAATAGTGAAAATCATGAAGTTTTTGATGCATGGCTTTGGCAGCCTCATCGTAATATTGACTCTAAGTCTGACCTGCAGTGTGCAGGCCATGGCTCAGTCAACCTCCAACAAAAAGAAAGTTTCAGACCGTCATCTCGATGCCCAGCAATACATGGAAATCCTGGGTTCGGCTATCACTACTCTTCAGGGACAATACGTTGATACCATCGACTGGAACCGTGTACTCACAGCTGGTATTGACGCCATGCTGCATGAACTGGATCCATATACCGAGTTCTACAGCGAGGAGGATCAGGACGAATTCAAAACCATGACCACCGGTGAGTATGGTGGTGTGGGTGCACTCATCCAGCAACGCGGTGACACGGTGTTTATCGCCAATCCTTACGTCGATCGTCCTGCCCAGCAGGCCGGTGCTCGTGTGGGTGATGGGATCCTTGCCATCGACGGCGAGAGCATGATCAAGAAGACCGTCAATGATGTGAGCAACAAATTGCGCGGACAGGCTGGTACGACTTTTACGGTTCGTGTGAAGCGTCCATTCGTAGAAGAGCCTATCGACCTCAAGATTACCCGTCGTAAGATTGTCCTTGATGCTGTACCATATTCTGGCTGGCTCAATGATAGCATTGCGTATATCAACCTCTCTCAGTTTACAGACAAGGCGGCACAAGACGTGCAGACCGCACTTGAGGAGTTCAAGGCCACTGGCAAGCTCAAGGGGCTCGTTTTTGACCTGCGTGGCAATGGCGGCGGCCTGCTTGATGAGGCGGTGAAGCTGGTAGGAATGTTCGTACCAAAGGGAAGCCTCGTGGTAGAAACCAAGGCCAAGCGTCCTGAGTGGAACATCTCTTATCGCACCAACACCCATCCTATCGAACCGGATCTGCCTCTCGTCTGTCTCGTCGATCGTAACTCTGCTTCTGCTTCTGAGATCCTGAGCGGTGCGCTGCAGGATATGGATCGTGCAGTCATCGTTGGTGAGCGTTCGTTCGGCAAGGGACTTGTGCAGAGTACCCGTGGCCTGCCGTTCAATACTTTGATGAAGTTTACCTCGGCCAAATATTACATCCCTTCTGGCCGATGCATCCAGGCCATCAAGTACAGTCCCGATGGTCAGGCTGTGCAGATTGCCGACTCTTTGACTAACATATTCCATACAGCTAATGGTCGTGAGGTGCGTGACGGTCGCGGCATCAAGCCAGACGTAGAGCTCAAGACCGCGATGATGTCAAACTTGGCATACTTCCTCGACCGAGAGTATATCACTGCCGACTATGCCACCCGCTATCGTCATGAGCATGAGACCATCCCTGCCGTGGCAGACTTCCATCTCTCGGATGCCGAGTATGCAGACTTCTGTGAACAGGTGCTCAAGCACAAGAATGACAGCGTGCTGACCAAGCTGCTCAAGGTGACCGACATGGCGCATGACCTGGATTCACTTAAAGACGAGATTTGCGAGGACATCGAGTCTGAGATCGCCCTGCGCTACTACTACCAGCGTGGCCAGAATGAGCGTCTGGTCCGTGGCGACAAGATCATCTCTTCTGCTGCAGAGCTGCTGGGCGATGCAGCTCGTTATGAAGCAATTCTCAAGCCTGCTGTCGTCGAAAAGAAGAAAGATGGCAAGAAATCTTCGAAGAAAAAGAAGTAACACACTAACATAATTATAAACAATTCATGAAAAAGATGCTTTTGTGCGGCATGACCGCCATGCTTGCTGTGACCGCAATGGCACAGGAAGAAAAGAAGGAAGCTGTTGAAGGCTTCCAGTTTACTACAGTCGATTCTATCGCTATCTCTCCGATCAAGAATCAGAAGAATGCCGGTACCTGCTGGTGCTATTCAGGACTTAGCTTCCTGGAGAGCGAAGTTTACAAGAAGACTGGAAAGATGTACGACTTCTCAGAGATGTATGTCGTAGAGAAGACCTATATGGATCGCGCTGAGAAGGCTGTCCGTACCCACGGTGACGTAAGCTTCAGCCAGGGCGGTGCTGCTGGCGACCTCTTCTATGCAATGCGCCACTTCGGCCTCGTTCCTGAGAGCGAGATGCGTCCAGGCGTAATGTATGGCGATACCCTCAGCAACCACTCAGAGCTCTCGGCTCTCACCAACCCTATGGTCGCTGCTGCTGCCAAGTCTCGTAAGCTCCAGTTCGCTCCAGACGGCGAGCCACTCTGGAAGAAGTCTGTACAGGCTGTGCATGAGATCTATCTCGGCAAGTGCCCAGAGAAGTTCACCTTCGAAGGTAAGGAGTATACTCCAATGTCATTCTATAAGATGACCGGCCTCAACGCTGACGACTATGTCAACATCGGTTCATTCACCCACCATCCTTATTCTATGGGTGAGTACAAGGGCGTAGGCTTCGCTATCGAGGTACAGGACAACTGGCGCTGGGGCGAGTGCACCAACGTTGAGCTCGATGATATGATGCAGATCATTGACGACGCTGTCAAGGCTGGCTATACCGTCCTCTGGGGTGGTGACGTGAGCGAGGAGGGCTTCACTCGCGATGGCCTCGCTGTATATCCTGACGTTGAGGCTATTGATGTTCCAGGTCTCGACCAGGCTCATTGGCTCAAGCTCGACCGCACCGCTAAGAACCGTGAGATGTCTAAGCGTCCATTGCCACAGAAGGTCGTAACCCCAGCTGAACGTCAGCGTGGCTATGACAACTTCGAGACCACCGATGACCACGGCATGCACCTCTTCGGTACTGCAAAGGATCAGCAGGGCAACAAGTACTACATGATTAAGAACTCTTGGGGTCTCAGCGGCAAGTACAACGGTATCTGGTACATGACTCCTGAGTTCACCCGCGCCAAGGTGCTCAACATCGTTGTCAACAAGAACGCTATCAGCAAGGCACTTCGTGCTAAGTATGGA
>JAZUDJ010000070.1:0-10054 GCA_045639585.1 Bacteroidales bacterium | reverse complement strand
AAGACCAAGGCCATGACGGAGTGCGGTCTTGCCACCAGCAGGGAGGATACGCTTTGGCAAGGTACCGTCCACATTATACTGATCCATGAAGGTCTCAAGTCCCTGGCTGTAAGGGAAGTTCTGGATGGTCTCGCCATAGTTACGCTGCCATACCTGATCCTTGCAAGCCCAAGTGTAGTCAAGAGCGATATTCATTGGCACACGCCAAGAGTCGAAGCGGAACTCATCGCCGATGATGCCACGAGAGTTACGGAGAGTACCATCATAGTTATTATAGTCAGGATTCAAACCAGTGAGAGGATGAATACTCTTGTGGAGATACTCACGGCTAACGCGTGCACACTCCAACCAGTAGTCGCTGCGACCATCATCAGCATACTTGGCCCACACCTCATAGAAAGCAGGGAGGTGGTATGAAGGATCGGTATAGTCAGCACCTGGCACGAAAGTGATCAGCTTGGTTTCAGGATCGATGAGCGAGAGGGTCTTGTCGACCATCTCAGGCTTTGGCATCTCGAAGCCCTCAGGGAACTTCTCTCCTGGCTTAGGCCACTTGAAGCCTTCTGGCAACTTTGGCATCTGTGGAACCTTCTCTACGCGAGGCTGAATGACGTCGAGCAGATACTGAGCCTCCTTCTTATAATTGATGGCGCCATTGTCACCCCAGCAGTTGCTGGCAAAGAGCAATGAGGTGATGTAGTAGAGCTCACCGTCAGAAGCAGGACCATTGGCATTCGAAGTGCCATCAGGACGGCAACTCCAGCGGAAGTAACCCTTGTGAGCGCCTTCGGTCATCTGCATATACTTCTTTCCCCAACGCCAGATGCGGTCGAAGATCTCCTGCTTGTCAAACTGCACAGCAATCATCAGGCCGTATGACATACCCTCGGTGCGAGCGTCATTGTTCTTGATATCACTGATATAACCCATGTCCTTGCCGACCTCGAAGTAGACCTTGTTAGGGCCATAGAACACGTCATTGAAGACCTGCTGGAGCTTAGCGTCGATCTCTGCCTGAGAGTAGCCAGCCTCAAGGAGGACGTTACGATACTGGCCAGTTTCCATACCGCCCTTCGTCCAAGGCTGGAGAGGCTTCTTGGCATTGAGAGTGATCCAATCGACCTCTACGCCATTGGTCTTGCCGCTGTTGGTCAGAGTAATGTCATAGACACCTGGAGCAACGACAGGCATATCGAGACAGATCTCCTCCCAGCCATTGGTCTTCTGTACCTTGAGGTTAGCGGTGACCTTTGGCAATGCTACCGACTGGAGTACTGGCTGGAGCTTGAGCTGGAGGTCAGCACCCTTGGCTGCACGTACACGGAGCCATACCTTGGTAGCAGGAGCGTTCTTGACTTCAGCCTTCTCATAGCGTACCCAAGCCTGTGGGTCGAGAGCGATCTTCCAGCCATTGAAGCGGAGTGTTGTGTCGGCCTTGATCTCGTCTGCGCTGTTGGCCCAGTCAATGCTGGCACCCTTAGCGCTGATAGCACTGTAGCGGTCGAGCTGGATCTTCTCTGCTGCATCAGAGATACCTACGCCACGGAGAGTAGGAATGACCTGCTTGATGGTACCGTCCTCATTGAATGAGAGGCTGTCCACACGGACGCTACGGCTCTTATCAAAGTTTGGAGAATAGTCGTTATGGTGATAGAAGAGGTACCACTGGCCCTTGAACTCCACGATCGAATGATGGTTGGTCCAGCAATGTGTTGGCGACTCTTCCATGATCAGACCTTTGTACTCGTAAGGTCCCATCGGATTGTCGCTCATGGCATACACCAACGCCTCGGTAGGGTTATCGAGCACCTCGCCTTTCTCGTTCTTCTCGCCAGCCTTGTAGCGAACCCAAGGATAGGTGAGATAGTACTTGCCATTACGTTCGAAGGCGAATGGACCCTCCATGAGACCTGCCTGAGGCAGATCCTTAGACAAGTTGACCCCTACCGACTTCATTTCCATCTCACCGAACTTGCGGATCTCTACAGGATTATCCTCAGCGAGTTCAAGCAGATTGTTCTTCATCTTGGCGACGTGGAGGCCACCGGCTCCCCAGAAGATATAGTTCTCACCATTCGAACACTGCAGCACGCAAGGATCGATACCTCCGATACCCTCAATCTTGTTTGGCTCAGCCTTGAAGGGACCATAAGGAGTGTCCGAAATGGCCACACCTACACCGAAACCTCCGCCACGCTGGCCTTCTACAGGCTTTGGAGCATCAGGGAAATAGAAATAATACTTGCCATTAGGACCCTGTACACAGTCAGGAGCCCACATAGAATAAGCAGTAGGATTGCCCCAAGGGACATCCTTCTGATCGAGGATCATGCCATGGTCAGTCCAATGCACGAGGTCTGCACTCGAATAGACGTGATAGTCGGCCATACAGAACCAGTCCTGACGTGCGTCAGGATGCTCCGAAGGCGTGATATCGTGCGATGGGTAGACATACACGCGGTCACCGAAGACACGCGCGGTAGGGTCGGCCGAGAAGTTTCCGCTCACAAACGGATTCTGGGCCTGCACCAAAGTACATCCTGCAGCCATGAAGGCTGTAAGGACGAGGGGAAATTGTAACTTCATCGTTTTTCGATAGATTTATTTTGGTAATGTATTTTGCGTATATGCGAAGTCTAGGTTTGTCTGCAACGATTTATAATCCTTCAAATTCACGATCACACTCGAAGTCAATTTCCTTGCACTGAGTGTAGATTGAAGGACAGTTGCTAACCTTATAAACGTCGCAGCCTTTCTGCTTTACGACTTCCACGCTGCGCCAATGAGAATCGAAGCCATCACTATAGACCTCCAGGAACTTCACGACACCTCGCAGAGACTGAGATCGCTCATCTTTACGTGTCTGGCTAGGACGAACGCGGATAGTATAAGGCTTGGTCGGATTATATCCATTATCCGGATCAGCACCCTTAAAGAACGCTGCAGCCTGATATGGACGGCAATAGCTGTCATCACTTTCTTTTACGATTTCCTTAACACGACGGAACATCGAGCCAAAATTGATATCACAGTTGGCCATCTTGATGCACTCCTCGCCTACGGCTGGGTCTTTGCGATACATCTCCATCGAGATGATTACCATCATGACAGCACCTTCCGGAGTCTGTGCGACTTCCGACTGCATTGCCTCAAATTCCTCTGCGGTCTGTGGCATAGCTTCCACACTTACAGTCTTTTCACTAGCCTTGGACACTGCTTTTGAAATACCTTTTTGCAGACCTTTCTCAAGAGAATATTTCGAGGTACTCCTGTTAAGAAGACCTTTAAGACCCTGAGCTGACAACGACTCAGATTGGCAAAACATAACAGCGAATACTGCAATGATTGTAATCAGATACTTGCGCATGACGTTATAATAAATAAAGGTTATTAGATACTATCAATAAAAGTCTAATGATATGGGAGTGCAAATATCCTTATATTTTGCAACATTTCCAAATTTTGGCGCCAAAAATAGGAATAAAGCTCAGGAAACGAGCCTGATTAAGTGATTTATAATAAGTTTTAGAAACGAAAATGCGCAAACTAAATAAAAATAATTATCTTTGCGGAGCATTATGATGAACAAAACAATCCTCATATATATATTATTGTGTGCATTGTCTGCTTGCCACATAGCTCAGCCAGAAGTTCCAGAGGCGGCCAACGCCATCTACTACTGGCGCTCGGAGCTGACGCTCAATGAGGAAGAACAGGCTTTTCTCAAGGACCATGACATCACGAAGGTCTATCTGCACCTCTTCGACGTGGTTCGCAAGAACGGGCATCTCCAGCCACAGACGACGCTCATCGTGACCGATACCTTCCCGCAAGGAACAGACATCATCCCCATCGTCTTCATGACACCCGATGTCTTCAAGGATACCACCGACGTCAGTCAGTTGCCTCACCTCATCGCACAGCGTGTCAGGCAGATGATGGTGCAAAACGGGATGGAGTCTCCTAAGGAACTGCAGATCGACTTCGACTGGACCAAGCGCAATGCTAAAACCTACTTCCAGTTCCTGGAGCGGCTCAAGACAGCGATCCAGCAGGAAGGTATGCAACGCCTCTCCGCTACCATCCGACTGCATCAGCTGAGCATGATCGCTCCTCCGGTCGACTACGGTGCACTGATGGTCTACAACGTCGGCAACCTGCAGTATCCTGATGAGGAGTGCAGCATCCTCACCACCGAGGCCGTCCGTCCTTATCTGAAGCATCTGGCCGGCTATCCCCTCCCCCTCTGTGCAGCTCTGCCGGCATATAGTTGGAATATTCTCTTCCACGACCATCAGTTCCGCTGCATCCTTCGTGGCATAGAGCTAAGCGATACCACCAGCTTCATCCAGCTCGATGACTCGCACTATCAGGCTCTCCGTTACCAGATCATTCCACCGAATGCAGTAACTAACTACAGCGATGGCCGTGTCTATCCAAGCGACATCGTACGCCACGAGTTCGTCCCAGCAGAGACACTACAAGAAGTGCATACCCTGCTGCACAAGCACCGTCCTGGCATCACTGGCCAGACCATTCTCTATCACCTCGATAATAATCAACTCAAAGCATATCGATATGAAGACATCCAGAAGCTTTATTCTGACCGCTAGTCTCCTTATGGCAGCGCTCTGGCCAAGCCAGGCCTGCATCGACTACGAGGATCCCTCGCACTTCAACTTGTTTTACTGTGCACCAGACATGCCAGACATCGATGCCAAGCGCCTCGACGAGTCCGTCCAGTTCTGGAGCAAGTATCTTGGAGTCAAGGCGGATCAGGACTTTGCCAATGACGTTAAGAACATCTATGAGTACCAGCTTGACGAGGAAGAAGAGGGCAACCTCTTCATCACCACGCTCCGTAAGCAGGGCAAGACCGATGCACTCCAGCTCGTCAAACTCAACTTCGAGCTTAATCAGCTGACCGGATCGTCTGACGGTTGGTACTATCGCAAGGCCACCCCTGCAGAATACAACGCGCTCCTTACCAAAATCGACGCTCTGCGCCTCTCTGGAGACCTCTCACGACGCAAGACCTTCCTCAAGATGCGCTGTCTCTTTGCGCTCAAGGACTATGATGCTTGTATGCGCCTCTGGGAAATGTTCGCCTCCAAGTGGGAAGACTCACCGCTCAAGCAGCGTGCATATGGCTATGTAGCAGGCATCTACTTCCGCAAAGGACAGTTCGAGAAAGCCATGCAGATCTACTTCGAGCAAGGCGATGCTGGCAGTATCCGCATGTGTGTCAACCGCATCCTGCAGAACTCGACCATCGAGCAGGAATACGAGAAGGATCCTAACGCTCCTATCCTCGCACACTTCCTTGAGGACTATGCCAACTATTTCTATCACTCTACGTTCGATGAATACTGGAAGAGTGAGGAGAAAGACAATCCGATCTGGAGCGCCGTCAACCGTCAGCGCGAGAAGATGCTGAAGCTGGCCGACCGCGTCATTCAGGAAGGCAAGACCGACGATCCGCAGATGTGGCAGGCCTTCATCGGATTCGTGCAGCTGGCCTATGGAGACAATGATCAGGCCTATCAGAGCTTGGACAAGGCTGAACACATGAAGAAAGGTATCATGGCCGAGCGCATCGGCATCTACAAGCTGGCAGCATCGCTCAAGGCAAGTCAGAAACCTGCTGACTTTGAAGACTATGTCGGTCGCACGCTCGCTTATTATTTCAATGCACAGTACAATGACTCATATAGCGAAGCCACACGTAACATCATCTATTCAGCCTTCAGCTACGAGATCTCCAACCGCCTCAACGAATACTTCGAGGCCAATAAGCCTGCATACATGCAGTTGCTCGGCAAACTGGCATTCTCTACACCAAGGCGCATCTTCGAATTCGACTATAACAACTACAAGTCAGAAGACATCATTCCGATCCTCGCACTCGTCAAGGATGGCACTTCAGATGTCCTCACCAAGACCTTGCTCGATGAGTGTGGCATCAGAGCAGATGCCTGCAATGAGTACATTGGCACGCTCCTGATGCGCGAAGGCAAGTTCCAGGAGGCGGAACCTTATCTGTCCAATGTCAGTCAGTCATATATCTGGGATCTCAGTATCGAGCCTTATCTCTTCATGCGCGAACTTCCAGAGCAGGTCTTCGTCCGTAAGAACATGGCTGAGTACTACGACATGGAGCACGTCAATGGCAATCCGAAGCTCAAGTTCTGCCGTCAGCTCATCGAGCTCCAAAAACAGGTACAGGATGGTAAGAAGGACGAGAAAGCGCGCGCTGCCATCCAACTGGCCAACTTGCTCTTCCAGGGTTCTCCAGCCGGTGATCTCTGGGCCATGAGCCAGTACAGCTGGTCGCAGTGGGGACCTGTATTCAATCAGTTCGATGTCATGGCAGTTGATCTTCTGCACACCGCCATCGCTTCAACAAAAGATTATGACCTCCTCTGCCAAGCTTACTTCGGCCTCGCAGCCATTCCTATCGGTAACTACCAGATCTCTACGATTGCCAGCACCGGCATCTTCTATGCCGAGGAGCCAGAGCAACTCGAGACCTACAAGACCAACATCGAAGGCTATCGCTGGCTCATCAAACAGAGCGATCGCAGTCACTTTATCTATCAGACTTGCGACTGGCTGAAGCTCTACAGCCCAGGATCATTAGATTAAGCAACGGAATGGACGTCTTACAAGCAAGGCGTCCATTCTTTCATTTAGGAACGGACGTCCTGCAAGCAAGGCGTCCGTTCTTTGTTACAGGAAGGGACGCCTTGCTTGCAAGTTGTCCGTTCTTACGTGCAGGAAGGGCTCGCACGAATCCCTGCAATCCCTTCTTACATGTCGGAAGGGCTCGCACGAATCTCTGCGAGCACTTCTTAATCATAAAACATCACCACCCAAGGTTCTGGGAAAGAATCCTTGGGTGGTGATTGTATTTATTCAGTAAAACTGAAGAGTTCGGATTAGTTGAAGAAGTACTTCACACCGATCTGCATCTTCCAGCAGTGGCCGAAGCTCTTATCTACTACGAAGCTATCCTTCATGTACTCACCGTTAACCTTGTTCATAGAGTAAGTTGGAACACCTGACTCGTTTGTACCCTCGAACTTGAGAGGAGAGATGGTGTAGGTGGTGTTGCCAGTATACTTCTGAACACCCCAGTGAGAGTTGAGGAGGTTACCTACGTTAACGATATCGAAGCTGAGCTGGAACTTATGCTCCTGCTTGCCAGTCTTGAAGCAGAAATCCTCAGTGAGACGGAAGTCAAAGCGGTTGATCCAAGGAGCGCGATCAGCGTAAGCCTCAGCGTACTCACCCTTGTGGTTCTTGAGGTAGTCATCCTGATCGATGAATGCCCAGAATGCCTTGCGCTGTGCACCATCAGCATCGTTCTTGAAGATGATCTCGTTGTCGTTAGCTGGGATGTACATCAAGTCGTTGGTGTAACCATCACCATTCATATCATTGCTATACATTACTGAGTTACCAGATGCGCTATAACCCTGATAGAAGAGGTTGAGGCTGGTACCACGGAGGAGCTTGTTGTGTGAGAATGGGATGAACCAGTTAACAGAACCGATGAGCTTGTTAGGAGTTACATACTGTGAACGCTGGAGGCTCAGGTTGTTAGGACCATCAACTACATAAGTACCCTGCCAAGTAGAGATTGGGTCAGAACCAGGCATACCAGAGAGCTCACGTGACTCGGTGTGAGTATAAGCGATCATGAGGTCGAGATCCTTAACTGGCTGCATGTTAGCAGTCAAGTTGAGGGTGTAACCATAACCCTTAGAGGTATTGTCGAGCATAACAGCATCAGCCTTGCCAGTGTAGTACTTGTCTGCACCGAACTTAGGACGGTTGTCTGCACCGCTGAACTTTTCAGAAGGATTCTTGAGGTTGATGTTCTCAATATATACAGCAGTGATGTTCTTGGTGAACATAGCCTCAGCAGTTACAGAGAATGGGAATGAGGTTGGGAGGTTGTAGTCAGCAGCTACAGAAGTCTTCCAAACCTGTGGCATCTTGAAGTCAGAAACGACACCAGAGATCTTGTTGCTGGCTACGTGCTTGTCATCAGCGAGCTGAGTTGGGAGGCCAAGAGCGCTGATCATATCGTCAACCTTGGTAAGGAACTTGCCACCAGAAACGAGCTTCTCTAGGTCAGAACCCTTGATCTGGGTAACGTTGTTCTGCACCATGTTAGCGTTGGTAGGCATGTTGGTGAAGAATACGAGTGGGAGACGACCAGCGAAAAGACCTGTACCACCACGGAGCTTGAATGAGTTGTCACCAAATACGTCCCAAGAGAAACCTACACGTGGAGAGATCTGGATGTTGCTATTTGGCCATTCACCAGTATCAACCTTCTGACCATTGAAGTCAAGAGCATAGATAGCCTTGTTGCGAGCAATGTCTGAGTTATCGAACATCATATCGTCGAAGCGTACACCATAGGTAAGCTTGAAGTCCTTGCTGATGTTCCACTCGTCCTGGAGATACCAGCCGAGCTGGTTGAAGGTAACCTGTGCATTAGGATCAGAAACACCGTTGAAACCATAGGTAAGAGCAGCACCTTCTGGCTTGCAGTCGATGAAGTCCTGGAGAGAAGCGAAGCGATAGTAACCGGTACCGTTACGCATGTAAGCGTTGTTAGCGTACTGGTGCTCATAGCTAAGACCAATGAGGAGACGGTGATCGCCCATAGAGATCTTAGCCTCATCCTTGATGTTGAAGATGTTGTTCTTTACAGCATTATTATAGGTAAAGAGCTCATAACCAGCAGCCATGTAGTGGTGGTTGTTACCATCCATGATGTCGATGAATGGGAAGATGCTTGAATTGGTACCACGGATATCCTGGATGTCAGAATAGGTAGCGAGCAACTGGTTAGAGACCTTGTTACCAAAGCGGCTGTTGAGGTCGATTGACCAAGACTGCACCTTGTTATCCATTGAGTACATTGCGTTAGCGAAAGCCATAGAGGTCTCACCTACACGGTTGGTGGTACGGTCACGGGTACCAGCATCAGCTGAGTTACCGTTAGGAGCATTCCAAGCAGTGTTCTTGGTGTAGTTGTAACGGACAGCCAAGTGGTGATCGTTGGTGATGTTCCAGTCCAAACGAGCGAGGAAACGGGTGTTGCCATCCTCAGAAGGGAAGTTGGTAGCAGAACCTGGATCATAGCCATACTTAGTCTGAAGGATGTTGCTTACAGTATTCATGTCCTCGAGGGTACAAGCAGACTCCTTACCAGAGCCATTAGAACCCTTTGCATGATACTTGATAGCAGAACCTGGAGCGATCTCCTTCTCGAAGTTAGCGAAGAAGAACAACTTATCCTTGAGGATTGGGCCACCGAGGGTGAAACCATAGGTGGTGAGACGGCTGTCAGCACGAACGCCGAGGTCCTCACCGTTGATACGGTTACCGTGGAGCTGCTGATCAGTATAATATACGTAAGCAGTACCCTTGAACTTGTTAGTACCAGACTTGGTAACAGCGTTGATACCACCACCGATGAAGTTGGTCTGACGAACGTCGAATGGAGCTACAACTACCTGAACCTCATCGATAGCGTCGAGAGAAACAGGATTGCCACCACCAGGGAGGCTAGAGCTAAGACCGAAGTTGTTGTTGAAGTTAGCACCATCAATGGTGAAGTTGGTAGAACGACCGTCACCACCTGCGAAGCTGTTGCTGCCACCTGCGTATGGAGAAAGGCGAGCAATATCAGAGATAGAACGTGAGACGGTAGGCATCTGAGAGAGAGCCTTGTTGTTGATGTTGATAGCAGCACCAGTCTTCTGACCAGCGAACTTGCTAGCAGTACCTACAACGATAACTTCCTCGAGCTGATCTGCTGATGAGTTGAGCTCAACGTTGAGGTTAAAGTTCTCACCGAGAACGAGGGTTACATCGTTGTAAACCTTGGTTTGATAACCGATGTAAGATACCTTGATGGTATATGGGCCACCGACGCGCATACCTTCGATAGAGAAGTTACCTGAAGCGTTGGTAACGATACCATAAGTAGTTCCTGAAGGCTCGTGAATAGCCTGAACGGTAGCACCGATGA
>JAZUDJ010000069.1:0-22946 GCA_045639585.1 Bacteroidales bacterium | reverse complement strand
CTGGATGCGCTTCTTGCGCTCGCTCTTTGGCAAACCCATGTAGAGCAATGGCAGCTCGATGTTCTCCTCCACGTTGAGATCCTCGATGAGGTTGAAGGCCTGGAAGACAAAGCCTAAGGTACCCTTGCGGATGTCGGTACGCTCTGACTCAGACTTCTTGCTCACATCCACGCCATCGAGCAGATACTCGCCACTGGTAGGATTATCGAGCAAGCCCACAATATTTAATAAGGTGGATTTGCCACAACCTGATGGACCCATGATAGCCACGAACTCACCTTTCTCGACGGTGAGCGATACACCATTCAATGCCACTGTCTCAACGAGTTCTGTACGGAAGACCTTCTGGAGGTTTTTGATTTCAATAATTGCCATATTTCTTAAATTCATAATTAATAATTCATAATTGATAATTAGCATCGAGCGATCATTATGTCATTCATCCTGAATGTTTTGTTTTCGTGATGCAAAGATAACACATTATATATTATTATCTGTCAAGAAAACTGAGAAAAACGTCTTTTGAAACTCAAAGTGTCCAAAAATTTGACACTATTTCAATATCACCACCTCCGTATCCCCCAGCTTCTCATATCCCGTCGTAATCACGCGGTCACCTGCACTGAGACCTTCGATAATCTCGTACTGCGAAGGGTTCTGACGGCCTATGGAGATAGGAGTTTTGATAGCTTTCGTGCCAGAAGCATCGAGTTTATAGATCCACTGACCACCGGTATTCTGATAGAAGTCGCCCCGAGGGATGACGAGCACTTCTTCGGCCTTGCCAAGCTCGATCTGCACACGATACGACTTGCCGACGCGGATGTTCGATGGACGCTCCTGCTCGAAGACGAGATCGATGTCGAACGAGCGGTTGCGTACCTCTGGCACAACCTTGGTGATGTGCAGCGGGAACTGCTCGTTCTGATACTTGATGTTGGCAGGAAGACCAGAGGTGATGCGGTCGATGTAATATTCGTTGAGCGAAGAATGTACCTTGTAGTCGGTGAGGACTTTGATCTCCGCAATCTGCTCACCTGCACCTACGCGCTGGCCGAGGGTAGCAGAGATATAGCTGAGCTGACCATCACAGGGAGCCAGTACGACGAGTTCATCCAGACGGTCACATGAGCGACGGTATTTCTTCTGTTCGCGCTCCATATCACGAGCCATGATCTGGCCACGGAGCACGGCCGAAGCGGAGTCATTGCGGAGCGAGAGCATATCCAGCTCGGTGCGCTGCTGCTGATAGCGGTACTCTTCTTCAGCCACCTCCAGTTGCGCCTTGCTCTTGATCCCCATGCTATGCTCCTCACGGTCGAGGACAATATTCTTGTCGAGTCGCTGCTTCTCGTAGCGTGTCTGCAACGTCTGTTTCTGGAGCTGCAATCGAAGCTTCTCCTGCTCGATCTTCTGCTCCTCGTAAGCCGTATGCTGACGCGCCAGATCGTCGCGCTGATCCTCAATGGCACGCTCCAGCTCCGGGTTGCTCAACACCAAGATCGTATCACCTTGTCGCACCGTCTGACCATCCTCAGCCAGGATGCGGAGCACGCTACCTGACTCACGTGTATTGACGCGCAACGTACGGATCGGCTGCACAAGACCCTCCACATCAACGTATTCGAGGAATGGCGCCGTCTTAGCTTCGCCGATCTTTACTTCTTCTGTATCGATGCGAAGACGGCTAGGACCCAAAGATAGGATGAGAGCGTAGATGATGAGCGCGAGGACAGCCACGCCACACATTATATAATATTTATAGCGGAAGTACCAAGGTCGAGGAGAAAGTATCTTATCCATCTTCAAATAGTTTTTATAGATTTGTTGGCAACTGCCAGGTGATAGGAATATTCAAAGAAAAGTCATATCCAGTCATAGAGCGAAGCCCATAATAAAGACTCCAGTATGTTGAGAGGCTCTGGATGAAGCTCCGTCGTGCCGAGTCCTTCTCACTGATGGCACTGTTGAGGTCGAGAATCGTACTCTTTCCCATCACATACAGCCTTCTCGCCACCTCGTAGCGTCGCTCTGCAGTCTTGTCTGCCTGACTTGCGACTTGCACACGTCGCGATTGCAAATTAAACTGCTGCACCATCTTCGTGACATTCTGCTCGAAGCTCTTCATCCCTTGCTCGGCATGGATGTCAGCCAGATGGACGTTCGACTGAGCCACGCGTCGTCGGCCCTTGCCTCGTCCCCAATCCAGAATCGGGATCGATACAGAGATTGAAGCGTACTGCATGTCGGTGGGGGAGTGATAGGCATCTCGCAACTCCTGCCCCGTCTGCGAGAGACCGAACTGCAGGTAGAGATCGGCCTTCAATCCCGTACTCGCCTTGGTGTATGCCAGATTCTGTCGGCTCTCCAGCTGCGATCTTTTATAGTTGTCAGGATCAGGACTATTCTGCATCGCCAGTTCGAGCGCTTCGGCCAGCGGAACCTCTATCTGTGGCACGTGGTCATCGGTCAGGACGGAGAGCTGTGTCGTGGTCGGCAGGTTGAGGAAGTTTCGGAGCGCCTCGGCTGCAGCTTGTAGGTTGACGTCTGCATCGAGCAGATTGGTCTCTTCGCGCAACTTGTTGAGTTGCAGCTGCAGCATCTCATTTTCGGTGATCGTACCGATGTTGTATCGACCTTCAGCAAAGCGACAGAGCGTGTCGGCCGACGCTAAGTTGCTCCGCGCAATGTCCACATTTGTCTGCGCCGTAGCCAGTTCGAAGAAATAGAGACTTGCCTGCGAAGCCACCAGCTCCATCGTCTCGTTGTATTGCTTCTGAGCTTCCTGCCAGCGCAGGGGTTCGATGCGACGATTCCACTTCAACTCATTGTAACCCAGCAGGCTCTGCTGATAGCCGATGGTGATGGGTTGCGAGCGATAGGAGGTCTGGCCGTCGCCCTCAATCTGGTCATTGCGCATCAATGAACTATTGACGAAGAGGCTGCCACCCGTCAGCGGGATGTTCTGTGTGATCTGTAGCGATACGTCACTGTTCACCTGACTCACGTGCACAAAACTATTGGTACCATCGGGTTGTATGACTTGCGCAATGCCACGGTTAAACTCCGGCGAAGTGGTCAGCGTTACCGATGGTTTGTAGTTGGCCAGGTAATACCGATACGTCCAATAAGCGCTCTGCAAACTATGCTGCGCCGCCACTGCACTGGGTGACTGCTGCTGCGCCATCGTGATGGTTCGACCGAGTGTGAGCTGTAGTTGTTCCTGCGACCATGCCACGGTCATCATGGCAGCAACGAGTAAGGAAAATAGAATCTTCTTCATATTGTTCGTTTTGGTGCTGCAAAGATGACTATTATTTAAAAAGAAAAAGCCTCAAAAAGCCAGGAATCGACTTTTTGAAGCCAAAAGTGTCCAATTTTTTGACACTGGTTGTTTGCGAAAAATACAGGAATGACTCCAATAGCGGAGATCATCTTTGTCACTGTGTAGGAGATGCCTTTACTCACGGCTGCCAATGGCGGATAATTCTATACTATTCGGAATCTTTGGAATCTTGCGCCTCGACGGTATCTGAATTGAGCAGGTAGAGGATATCTCCGGAGCAGAGGACGGTATTGCCATCGGGAATGATCTGCTCGCTGCCTCGGCGTATCATCACTACGTGCGAATTGTCATTCTTCGAGTAATCCTTGATTGTCTTTCCTGCCCAGATGCTTCTCTTTAATAACGGATGCTCACGGATGTCGGCAACGGTGGCGTTGTCGTACGACTTGGAGCAGAACACGACTTCATCGCCTGCAAGCAGACGGGTATCGCCTTTGGTGATGATCTTCTTTCTGTCTCTGAGGACCATCAGCAGTTTGACGTCTTCCGGGAGGATGAGGTCTTTGACCATCTGGTTGTCCCATCGGCCACCCACACGTACCTTGACCTTGCCGAATGAAAGTTCGCAGTGCTCATTGAAGTCGGAGAAGGTGCTCATCACGTCGGCATCCTGGTCGTTCATCCTGAAAGCTTTTGCCGCGCTTGGGATAAGCGAGCCTTGCAAGGCGATGGAGATCAATACGATGCAGAACACGATGTCGAAGATGTCGTTCTTCAACGGCATGCCGGAGGTGAGGGTCATGATGGCGAACACGATCGAAGCAGCTCCTCGTAATCCCACAAATGACACAAGACCGATCTGCCTGAACGGATATTTGCGGAAGGGTGCCAGGATGGAGGCAACCGCAATGGGTCGTGCTACCAGCAAGATGAAGAGGAAGATCAGGACGGCAGTAAGCAGCACCTCATGCAGCCTTGTCGGATGTGCAATATATCCTAAAATAAAGAATATCAATATCTGCACGAAGGTGGTGACGCCGTCGAAGAAAAGCACCAGGCCTTTACGACCCTTGAACTCATAATTTCCGAGTATCATGCCGACGATGTACACGCTGAGATAGCCATTGCCGCCGATCAGCGAAGGAAACGCGTAGGCGAACACGGCCACTGCCACGATGAACATCATGTCGAAGCCTTGCGGCATGGTGAACTTCCTGAGTACAAACGCTGCTCCTTGTGCGATGAGGACGCCTCCGAGCGCTCCGAAAACCAGCTGCGAGAAGATCGTCCATACCACCTGTCCTCCGGAAGCCGTACCCGCTAGGACGGAGAGCATCACGGCCGTCAGCATGTACGAGCAGGGGTCATTCGATCCGCTCTCGAGTTCGAGCATCGGCGCGGTATTGTTCTTCAATCCCATCTTCCTGGTTCTCAGGATGGAGAACACGGTGGCAGCATCCGTAGAGCTGATGACCGCACCCATGATCATTCCTTCTATCCAACTCCAACCGAGTGCGAAATGGCAGAATAGGCCGACAAGGCTGGCCGTCATTGCCACACCCACGGTGGCCAGAAGTCCTGATTCAACCGCCACAGGTCGGGCAGACTTCCAGTTGGTGCCGAAACCACCATAGAACATGATGAAAATCAGGGCAACGGTACAAGCGTCCCCTGCACGCTCTGTATACTCAATGGATACTTCGTCTTGCCATCCCACTATAACACCGAGGAGGATGAACAGGAGCAATACGGGTATGCCAAGGCTGCTTGAAACCTTATTGAGGAAAATGCAGGTGAATATTATCAGTGCACCGATGATCAGCAATAGATTCATGATAGTTTCTTCGAAAGATTGATAAAGGTTGTGCGATCAGTTTGTCTGGTCAAAGTGCTTCGATCAGCTGGTCACAGATGGCCTGCATGCCCTTGATAGAAGGGTGGCCGTTCTGCTTCTCGATGTCGTGGAGCTCGATGAGCGGCACGTTGTAGTGGCGGCAGATCTCGCGGCTTGACTCGTTGACTTCCTCCTTCAGCTCGGAGTTGAGGATGGAGTAGATCTTGGCCTCAGGATAGAGGGTCTGGAGCTTGTCGAGCAGGCAAGCCAGGGCAGGACGGAAGGCCTTGCAGTCGTCGGCTGTCCAATCTGCGTACTTATATTCGCCGATAGGGGAGTTGGCCCATGCATCATTTGTGCCGCCGAAGAGGAAGATGATGTCTGGCTGGCCGAGCATCTCCACGCGTGAGAGGAAGCCCATGCGGGTAGCGTCCATGCCACCGTAGCCGGTATTGCAGATGGTGGTGCCACCCCAGGAGTTGTTCTGATCGAGCTCATAACCCATTGCCTTGATATAGAGGCTCCACCAGGTCTGCTCCACCTCGGTGACGTCGTTGCGATCGTTAGGATAGAATGGGGCGTAGCCTTCTGGATTCATGCCTGTGAAGGTCGAATAGGAGTCACCCAGGATGGATACCTTCTTGGCTTGTGCTGAGGCGATGACGGTCAAGGCCATCAAGGCGACGAAGGTAAAGAACTTTTTCATTGCTTTTGTTTTAGGTTTATTAGGGTAATGTGCTTATACATTATTTATTAGCGAACGCCTTTGCGATCTGCGAAAGCGCCTGCTCCACTACGCTGCGAGGACATCCGACGTTCATGCGCATGTAGCAGCGGCCGCCAGGGCCGAACATCTCGCCAGGGTTGAGACAGAGCTGGCACTCGTCGGCAAAGAATCGGGTGCACTCCATCTGTGTCTTGAAGCCAAGGCCGCGGCAGTCGAGGAAGACGAGGAACGAAGCCTCCGGACGGATGACCTTGATCTTGTCGGTGATCTTGGCAAGGCCTTCGGTGAGACAGTCGATGTTGCCCTCTACATAACGGAGCATCTGCTGACGCCACTCGTCACCCTCTTCGCTGTAGCAGGCGCTGGCACAGTCGAAGGCGAAGATATTGCCGAGATCCATGTCGCTGTTGTGGATGTAGCCGAAGTACTTCTCGCGCAAGACAGGATCGGTCACGATGGCATGTGAGCAGACGACGCCCGGGAGGTTGTATGTCTTGGTAGGGGCCTGCAGGGTGATGGTGATCTGGCGCGCCTCGTCGCTGACGGTAGCGAATGGGATGTGCTTGCGGCCGCCGAGGAGCATGTCGCAGTGAATCTCATCGCTCACTACGATGACGCCTTCCTCATGACAGATATGAGCCACGGCGCGGAGGGTCTCGATGTCCCAGCACTTGCCGGCAGGGTTGTGAGGATTGCAGAGAATCATCATCTTGACACCCTTGAGATCCTGTCGGAGCGCGTCGAGATCCATGTCGATAGAGGTCTCGGTGCGGACGAGGTGGTTCCACACGATCTCGCGGTCATTGCCCTGAGGAACGATGCGGAATGGATGGTAGACAGGATCCTGGATGAGCACCTTGTCGCCTTTGTTGGTGAACGCCTGCATGGCCAGATAGATGCCACATACGACGCCTGGCACGTAGTTGATGTCCTCAGGGGTGATGTCCCATGAGAAGTGC
This sequence comes from Bacteroidales bacterium, assembly GCA_045639585.1. GTDB lineage: Bacteria > Bacteroidota > Bacteroidia > Bacteroidales > UBA3663 > Liminaster. The sequence continues at coordinate 16,140 of JAZUDJ010000069.1, read as the reverse complement.
GAGTGGCACCAGTTGACGATGCTGCTATAATACTTCTCCGAAGGACGGGTATAGCCGAGGATCTGCTGCGAGAGGCGCTTCTCGATGGCGCGGATGACGAACGGTGGTGTCTGGAAGTCCATGTCGGCTACCCACATTGGCAGCACGTCTTCGCGGCCGCACACCAGCTTCATCTTGGCATACTTATAGGTGTCGGTACCCTTGCGCTCTATGATTTGGTCAAAGTTGTAATTCATTGTTATTGTGTTTGGGATTAAGGATGTTATTTTTTCGGGCGCAAATATAATCAAATTCTTCCGAACCGACAAATGATTTCGGTTAAAAAGTGCCAAATCAAAGCGTCATTGCGAGGAGTTTATTGGCGAAAACGCAATAAATATGCTTAAAGTAGTGCGATTGATAGAGTTTTTCGGGATTTTTGCTTATCTTTGGCACGAAATACAATACCTATAATATAAATACCATTATGATTAAAGACATTGCACACGTTGCCTTGAATCCATTGGACATGGACAAGACAGTAGCGTATTTTGACAACGTTTTCGGCTGGAAGAAGGTCTTCGAACTCCATAAGGAGAACGGCGACCCATGGATCATCTATCTGAAGATCTGCAAGGGCCACTTCCTCGAACTTTTCTACGGCGGAGAGAATGACCGCGACTACGCCTTCGACTTCAAGAAGACGGGTTACAACCACCTCTGCGTGACGGTAGGCGACATCCGCAAGACCTTGCAGGAGATCTACGAGAAGGGTTACATCGACTCGCCAGAGCCAGAGCTTGAGCCAAGCGGCTGCAAGAATCTGTGGCTCTATGATCCGGACGGCAATGGCATCGAGCTGCAGGAGTATACCCCAGCATCGGTGCAGATGCAGAGCAACGAAGCACCTTACGAATTCGGTCGTGAGGGATACGTCGGCATCGGTCACGCCTGCTTCGTATGCAAGGACATTGAGGCTTCGCTCGATTTCTATTGTAATAAGTTGGGAATGAAGCTCGTCGGCATTCAGAACAATGACGCAGGTGAGCCTTGGCTGCACTATGTACGTATGGCCGATGGTGTGTATCTGGAGCTGATTCCAAACGGTGAGGGAGAGAATCCTAACACGGGTTGGAACTCACGCGGCTTCCAGCATCTTTGCCTCGAAACGGATGATTTGAAGGGCGATGTGGAGCGTCTGCGTGCTATCGGTGTGGAGATCGACCAGGAGCCAAAGACTTCGTCGGACAAAAACTGGCAGGCTTGGATCCATGATCCGGATGGCAATAAGGTAGAGCTGATGATGATTGATCCTGATTCGCCTCAGGCAAAGGCGTGAGAAGGGTAATAGTTAAGAGTTAAGAGTTAAAAGTTAAGAGTTAAGAGATAGGAATGAAGAAGATATTTCTTTCTGGCATGATGGCCACTTTGCTGATGACCTCATGCAACACAAACGCACCAGAGACGGCTCAGGCTACCAATGACGTCGTAACTGACTCTCTGCAGATTACCAATCCTGAACTTTGGGCAGCTATGAACCATAAGCTGGAGTTGAAGGCTGATCGCGGTGTGATGGAAAATCCGGTGGATCTGAGCAAGTTTATCCAGATTGCCATCATCGTAGAGGACATCGACGCTGCGGCTCGCGAATGGGCCGAGATCCTCAACGTACCTGTTCCTGAGGTTAAGTTGCATCAGACGGTGGATACCACTGATCCGAATCTGAATTACTACGGCAAGAACTATAAGTATGGTTTGAAGCTCGCCTCAATCATGGCGCCACAGGGTTTCATCATCGAGCTGCACCAGATCATTGACGATAATCCGAGCACCTATAATGAGTTCATCAAGGAGCACGGCTATGGTGTGCATCACCTCGGCTTTGCTGTCGGTGATCGTCGTGATGCGGTGGTCAATGAGCTTATCGACCGTGGCTATCAGAAGCGCGTGGAGCATTTCTATGATGGCGGTAGCTGGACAATCATCGACAGCGAACAGGCACTGGGTGTGAACCTGAACATCAAGCCGGCGATGTAATCTTTATTGCTTTTTCATCACCCTCCAGGCAGGGTGAACCTCATTATCCTGATGCGACTGCTTTTTCACGATATCGTAGAAGAAGTTCAGTATCGCGTCAGGATTTTTTGCGAACTCAGCGTCGGTGTGTTTCTTCTCCTCGAAACGCTTCTTGAGCTCAGGGTCGTTGGCCATCATCTCGCGGCCTTTCTCCTCCATGTAGCCGAGGCGGATCCAGAACTCGTTGGTCGGCTCTACGTGGCCGTTGAAGTACCCCCAGTAGGTGAGGGAACCAGGCGCGTTCGGCTCGAGCGCGAAGAGGGCCATCTTGGCGTTCGGCTGGCTCATGTCAATGTAGTAGCTTCCACGAGGATAGGTCATTTTTTCTGTCTGGGTGGTGTAGGTAGTCGAGAGGACAGGAACACGGCCTTCGCTTTGATGAGCTGAGAACTTGGCGCTGGTGTAGCGATAGGTTTCCACCTCCACCTCCTTAGGTTCGGTGAGGCGCGTCACGGTGAGGCCATTGAGCTCCAGGATCTCGGCTACATTAGCGTATTGCGGCATGAGAATATACGCCTCTGGCACCTTGACAGTGACGGTTGGCACATGCTTGGTGTAGAGCGGGATGTGGTAGGTCATCGGCTTATCGTAGTTGTGGCGTACCCACTGAGCGCCACTCATGTCGCTGATGATCGTGTCGCGCTCCCAACCGAGGTAATCGACCATGATGCTGTCGGTAGGATCGATCTTGTAATCCAATGGGAACTCCTGCTTTCTGAACTCTGCGCTTGCCACGTAAGCATCTGACTGCTCGATGGCTCGGCGCAACTCCTTCTTGCTCTCCGCCAGGATGTAAGCGCTCTGGCGGATGGCTTCGATAGTGCTCTCTACGCGCTCCTTATAAGGCTTGTAGATGTGTGTTTCGAGCAACAAGCCGATGCGGTTGCGGAAAGCGGCGTAGCTGGTCGAATAGCGAGGGTCGAAGGCGTCAAGGCTTGCACCTAACTCTGGTGCATATGTGCGACGATAGCTGCAATAAGGGAACATCGGGAAGCCGGCTTGCGTCATTCGCTCATTGAGCTGCTTCTCGTAGATATTGGCAGCGAAGGACTTCAGCGCAGGAGCCATTGCCTCTCCGTGATCCTCCACCGAATAGGTCATTACGTACTGGAAATCAGCACCATTGGTGACGTGACAGTCGATGAAGAGCTCAGGATCCCAATAGTTGTACATCCTGTGCCACTCCTTCATCTCAGGTGCCTCGGTTTTGAGGAAGTCGCGGTTGAGGTTCATCAGCAGCGCGTTGTTGCGCGTACCCAACTCCTCAGGACCATTCTGGTTGATGCGGTTGGTGGCGCGGAAGTCCTCATGGCCATCGACGTTGAACACAGGATCGAGGACGAAGCTCACGTTATTGAGCAACTCCTTGTCCTTGCCTTTGAGCAACATATCGCGGAAATAGATCATGCACGCGTCCTTGCCATCCGGCTCACCGCTGTGGATGCACGACTCCACGAGGATGATGATTCTTCCCTTGGCACGAATGGCCTCAGGGGTGGTCAAACCGTCCTTATCGATCACGACGAGCGACAGCTCACGACCCATAGGGCTGGTGCCGAAGCTCGAGTTGTGAATCATAGGCGAGACGAGTTCGAGGCGGTGGAAGAAGTCGCGTGTCTCATCGAACTTCGGTGTCTTGCGGAAATCGGTCTTCTCGCTCAGAACTAAGAACTCCTCCATGTTGACCGGAACGGAGATCTGCGCTGGCTCCTTGTCTGCCTGTGCCAGGGCCATAAAACCTAACGACTGACACGCAGCGAGGAGTGTCAAACAATATTTTTTCATTGTCTTATTATTTTAATAGGAATAAGTACATTCTTCTGGCCGCAAATATAAGCAAATTTTGCCGAAATGGCAACCCCTTTGGCTCGATAACCAAACAAATCATGGCAAAATTTGGAAATAAGCAAAAAAAATTCTATCTTTGACCCCGATAAATACTTCATTAGTATGAAACAACTGATTGAAATCCTGAGTCGCGAAGGCTGTTCTGTGGTCATTCGTAGCCAGCAGCAGGAACGATGTTTCTGGCAGCGTGGTGTGACCGACCTTCTGCAACTACTTCACAATGATCCTCAGGTTCTGCTCGATGCACAGTTGGCCGATAAGGTGGTAGGCAAAGGTGCCGCGGCGCTGATGATCCTGGGTCATGTGCGAGAGGTTTATGCCGGTGTGATCAGTCAGCCGGCGCTTGCTTTGCTGCAGGAAGCTGGTATCGCGGTGACTTATGGTCAGTGTGTGGAGCATATCATCAATCGGGCAGGTACTGACTGGTGTCCGGTAGAGAAGCTCTGTTCGTCTGTCTCGACAGCCGAAGAGTGTCTGCCTCTGATTGAGAAGTTTGTGGCAAGTATGCGACATTGATCAGCTTCTTGTTTCTTTTTGATTAACCCCTAAAACTCATTATATTATGCAGGTTCAACTTTATTGTCTTTCACTGCGTGAGGCCAAGTCTTATCTGGTAGCAATGGCCTTTATCGTCGGCAACATCGTATTGCCACAGCTCTGTCATCTCATGCCTCAGGGAGGCTTGATCTGGTTGCCTATCTATTTCTTTACGTTGGTAGGTGCTTATAAGTATGGCTGGCAGGTAGGTCTTTTCACTGCGGTGGCTTCGCCTATCGTCAATAGTCTTCTCTTCGGAATGCCAGGCGCTGCTATGGTTCCTATCATCCTGATCAAATCTATTTTGCTCGCTGTGGCTGCTGGCTTGATGGCACATTATACCAAGCGTGTTTCGCTCCTTTCCATCCTGGCTGTCGTGATGATCTATCAGGTGTTGGGTGGTATGGCAGAGTGGGCAATGACCGGCTCTCTGTCAGCAGCTTTGCAGGACTTCCAACTAGGTCTTCCTGGTATCATCTTCCAGATTGTCGGTGGTTATCTGGTGATCCGTTATCTGCTGAAAAATTAAGTTGTTAACTATTAACTATTAACTGATAACTGTTAACTCTTGCCCTATGAATACCAAACCTTTCCATAACCTTCACATCTCCACCCTCGGCATGGGTAATATGCGCTTGCCACAGAAAGGCGATGCATCCAATGCGCCTATCGACTGGGAGGCTTCTGCCGAGATCATTGACTATGCTTTGGCGCATGGTGTCAACTACTTCGATACCGCCTGGGTATATAATGGAGGTGAGTCAGAATGTTGCCTCGGCGCCGCTTTGAAGCGTCACGAAGCTGATCGTGACAAGTTCTATATTGCCGATAAGTTCAATATCGATGCGACCACCGACTATGAGATGGTCTTCGAGGAGCAGTTGCGCCGCCTGCAGACATCGTATATCGATTTCTACTTGATTCACTGTCTGATGGACAGTAATATGCAGCGATACATTGATAGTGGTGCCATCGAATATTTCCTCGAACAGAAGCGTAAGGAGCGCATCCGTTTCCTTGGCTTCTCTTGCCATTCGAGCGTAGAGACGCTTCGCAAGTTCGCTGATCATCATGACTGGGATTTCGCTCAATTGCAGATCAATTATTACGATTGGCGATACAGTGCCACTCCTGAGGAGTATAAGATCCTGGAGGAGCGCAACATCCCTTGCATCGTCATGGAACCAGTCCGTGGCGGCAAGCTGGCAACCCTCCCTCCAGAAGCCGAGAAGTTGCTCAAGGCTGCACATCCAGATTGGTCGATGGCGGCTTGGGCCATGCACTTTGTACAGTCATTGCCAAACGTGCAGGTGGTGCTGAGCGGCATGAGCAACATGGAGCAGATCATGGACAACGTGCGCACTTTCTCTACCGATCAGCCAGGTCTCACTCCAGAAGATAAGGAGCTGCTTGATAAGGCTTGTGAGATGTTCCGCGCATATATCCACATCCCTTGCACCGGTTGCCGTTACTGTACGGCCGACTGTCCTCAGCAGATCAACATCCCTGAGTTCATCAGCGTATATAATAAGTATAAGGTCAATGGTACCTGGGGTATCAAGAATGATCTTGCAGCCATCGTCACCGAAGGTCGACCAGCAGATTGCATCGGCTGTGGCGCTTGCATGGGTCATTGTCCGCAAGCCATTCAGATTCCTGATTATATGGTCAAGATTGACGAGATGGAGCAGTCAATCAATGCACTCTAAAGTATTTAACATTTAATCAATAAACAAAAAATGGATGCCAAGTTTATGGTATCCATTTTTGCTCTCCACACGACAGGTATTCGATCTGCGATCCCATCATGGATTTGAGTTGTGCAAATTGCTCTTCTCCAGTGCAATGCATGGTGTAGAAGCGAGTGTCTTTATACCGTTTCAATTCTTCGGCAAGAGAACAGATAAAAGCTCTTTCTTCGACTTCGTTCAACCCACTTTTGACCAGATGCATACCCGCAAATACGTGAGTAGGAACCTTGCCTGTCACCTCCTGCGCCTTGCGTAGAATATTTACGATTCCGCCATGTGCACATCCGGCGAAGAGTACCACCTTGCCGGCTTCCTCTATGATAAGGCTCTGTTCATGGCCGAAAGTATCATTCTCGGTTTCTGTAGGGCCGAAGAGGAGTCGGTTGCCCGTTGGGGTGCAGCAGTCACCTTGCACGTTGGCAAAAAGAAACATGCTTTCGTCAATACGTTTCTGATCGTCACAATACACCAGCCTTTCATCTTCCTTCAGCGATTCATCTAATCCGATGTACCTCAATCCTGTCTCACGAAGAGAGTAGTGGGGGAGGAATGCATCGCGGTGAATATAAATTTTGGCTTTGTGATTATCGGCCAGAAAGGTTTTTAATCCTCCGCCATGATCATAATGCCCATGTGATATGATCGCTTTGTCAACGTCGGCAATGCTAAGCCCCAGTGTCTCAGCATTCTTAGCAAACAAAGCGCTTTGACCCATGTCGAACAGCACCTTCTGTCCATCGTCTTTTTCGATGTACAGGCTTAAGCCATGCTCCACAGGAAGCCCTATCTTGCTGGTATTTTCTATGATCGACGTTACCTTCATCTGTCATGATTGTCTATTGTGGCTAAATGAGTGCTTCACCGTGATGAGAATGGAGATGAGTATCATACCAAAACCTGCCGCCACCGTGCCGCTCCATCCGTAAAGGCTCCACATCGAACCTGCGAGGAAAGTGCCGAACGAACCACCGATGAAATAGGTGACCATATAGATGGTGTTCATACGGCTCGTCGCCTCCGGACACAATCGCATCGTAGCACTCTGGTTACTGAGCTGGATGCACTGCATGCCGATGTCGATGATGATGATACCGGCGATCATTCCCGCATAGGTGTCTTGAAATAGGAACATGATCAACCATGCCAGCACCATCAGCGATGCACCGATACCATTGATGCGCTCCACACCGTATTGTGGGATGTACTTGCCGACATTCGAAGCCGTGAGCGCACCAGCCACTCCACAAAGTGCGAGCATACCCACAGTGTCACTGTCGGCAAAGAACGGCGCTTCCTTCATCCTGAATGCCAGACATGCCCACAAACCGAGCATCGAACCGAAGGCGAAGGAGGAACGAATGGAGTAGAGTAACGAGCGAGGATGATCCTTGAGCAGCTTCCTGAAGCTCTTCATCAATGAACCGAAAGTACCCTGATAAGTAGGCTCAACGTTGGGGAAGATTTGCAGGATGATCAGCGCCGAAAGCGCCATGATGACAGCCGCAATGAGGTACATCGATCGCCATCCCATCAAGTGCCCTACATATCCACTGACGACTCTTGACGCCAGAATACCCACGAGCAAGCCAGACAGCACGATACCGACTTTGCGCTCCTTCTGATCCGGCTTGGCAAAGAGTGAGACGAATGGAATGAAGACTTGCGGCGATACCGAACAGAAGCCAGTGACGAAGGAGGCTCCCAGCAACAATGCCGTACTTTCGGACACATAGATAACCAGCAGCGAAAGCACCACAGCCAAGAAACTGGCCAGGATTGTCTTGCGTCGATTATACAGATCTCCCATCGGGATGATGAAGAGTAAGCCGAGTGCATAACCCACCTGTGTGAATACGGGCATGAGGTTGACCTCAAAAGTCGAGAGTCCTGTGTCTTCGCTGATCATATTGAGCAGCGGCTGACAGTAATAGATATTGGCAACTGAGATGCCGGCCATCACAGACAATGCTATGATGAGCGGCATAGGTAATCCCTGATTCGGCTTTAGTGTGGATGGATTCATTTATCTAAATATAATCCTTTTATCAGAAGAATCTGATCACCTCGTCCAAATTCTTTCTTTCTGGTCGATTAGGTTCCTCTGCACGATAGCCGAGAGCAATGACGGCCATGACGGTTTCTGTCTCTGGGATGCCGAACAAAGCACGAAGGCCATCTCCGTCGCGCATACCCATGATAAGTGTGTCAAAGCCCATGGCTCTTGCCTGCAGTACCAGATAAGCATTGCTCAAGCCATTGTCGTATGCTCCCCAACCGTCACCGATCTCGTTGGTGGCTTCGTCACGGAAGAAACCTGACTTGCCGCGCTCGAAAGTAGAGACAATGAAAACGGATGCACCCTCGGTATTCTTCTTGTTCATGCCGATGAGCTCACGTACGGCATCAACCTTTTCTGGAGTCAGAGCAACATAATATCTTGAAGGCTGCTGATTTGCCCATGATGGCGCCTCCTGCACTTCGGCAAGGAGTAAGCGGACTTCCTCCTGACTGATGGTCTTTGTAGCATCAAAGTTTCTTACACTTCGGCGTGTCTTTAATACTTCGCTGAAGGATGGCTCGGTTGTTTCATTCGCTGTTTTCTGCTCAACGCAGCCAGTCATCAGACAGGTTGCCATAATGGCTGCAAGAAATAAGAACTCTTTCATCATTCTATAATGGTTAATTTTTACATTGATTTATTGTATTCTGCGATGCAACAAACTCTTCGTATCATTTCTTCAAAAGAAGAAACTTGGGCACAAAGATAAGCAAATTCCCCATATAATTGCAGAAAAAAGTAGTCCTTTTATGTCAATAATACTTAAAAAAACTCAAATATTGACGTTTTGCAAGTATAATATACGTTTTGCAAGTAATTCTTTTACAGAAAATACTTATTTTTGCGCCACATTTCTTAGTGTCTGCTGCACGAATGTGCGGCGGATAAAGTAATATTTAGTGACTAACAATTATAATCCCTATAATAACTTATCTTATGAAATTGAAATCATTTTGGGCAGGCGCCCTTGCCCTTTGTGTGATTCTTTTTGCTTCGTGCGAAAAGGATGACGAGATCGTGCCAGACAAGCATTACTCCGCATTTACCCAATCGTTTATTTCGATGGTCGATGGCAATGCAGAACTGAAGAACCTGCTGACCGAGAGCATTGAGCTGTGCCGCAAGCAGAATCCTGATAAAGAGAGCAACCCGGTGCAGAGCCTTAGTGAATACTACGATCTGGTGGAGTGGAGTACGAAGTGTATGCCATGGGAGATCTTCCCTCAGCCAGCAGGCCGCGATCTCTTCAACCGTATCGACCAGAGCTTGAACTATTTCTATTGGCTGGTAGATCAGGATCTCGAAGCGCTGAAAGGCAAGGATTACTACCATCCATCGTTGCAGTACCATGAGCCATTCCGCACTTGGTTGGTCGACTATACCAAGGAGTGGGGTCGCTACCTCTCAACCCCTGACAGCTGGAATGCTGATTATCTCAAGATCGTCAAGGATAACGAGAAGTTCGGCCTCGGCCAAGGTTGGTACGAAGATCCTAGCAAGTGGCATAGTTTCAACGACTTCTTTGCCCGCAACCTTTCCTCGCCTGAGGTCCGCCCGATCGCCGATGCTTCTGATCCTTCGATTGTAGTCAGCCCTGCAGATAGTGAGCCACAAGGTATCTGGAAGATCGATGCAGAGGGTTTGATGGTGCAGAAAGAGGGTGTGGTCATCAAGTCGCGCCGTTACCGTTCGACCGAAGAGCTGATGGCCGACAGTCGTTATCGCTCTGAGTTCAAGAATGGTACGATGACACATACCTTCCTCAACGTACACGACTACCACCACTATCATTTCCCAATGAGTGGCAAGATACTTGAGATAAAGGATATCCCTGGCGATGAGGCCATCGGTGGAGACGTAGTGTATGATGCTGCTACCAAGACCTACATCATTGAGTGTGAGGTGCCACAGTGGCAAGCCATTGAGACACGACAGCTCGTGGTACTCGAAACCGAATTTGGTAAGGTTGCCGTTCTGCCTATTGGCATGTCGCAGATCTGCTCATGTAACTGGGTGTCAGGACTTAAGGTCGGCGATGAGGTGAAGAAGGGGGATCCGATGGGTTACTTTCTATTCGGTGGCTCAGACGTCGTACTTCTGTTCCAATCAGACGTCGACGTGAAGATGGCTTGTCCAGAGAAGAATGGTAGTTTCGACCATGTGCTGATGGGTGAAAAGCTCTGTGTTCTTTCTCACAAGTAACTAACTTGCCTCCATTCAGTTATTTCTTATATTTTCCCTTTGCAAGGTCATCGACCAGTTTGTCCAGGATGCGTAGATCTCTCATTCGAGGGTCTTCGATCTCTTCGACCTTGATGCCGCAGATCCTACCTTTGATGTTGAAGCGTTCTGGATTCATGGCTGGAGCATTATCTAGGAACTCTCCGTAAGTGGCCTCACTTCCGAGCAACTCTTCAAGTTCTGCATCGGAATAACCAGTCAGCCAACGCGTCACTTCAAATACTTCATTACGAGTACGTCCTTTCCTCTCTGCTTTTGCAATGAGGAGAGGATATACTTTGGCAAATTTCATTTCAAAAACATCCATATTGTCTTTTTTTTCTAGAAAAAGGATTACTTATCTATTACCACAATTTGAACATTACCTTTATACAAATTATGAAAAAACTACTAGCATTGTTTGCTCTGTGCACGTTAGTCAGTTGCACAAGTAATAAAGAGACTCCTATGCCTGTCCTCTCGATTGAAGGTGGTCAGGTACAGGGCGTCACCACCGACATCGAAGGTGTGGTGGTTTATCGCGGTATTCCTTTTGCCGCTCCACCTATCGGCGAGAACCGATGGAAGGCTCCACAGCCAGTTCGTCCATGGGAAGGCGTGAAGGTATGCAATAAGTTCGGACATCCAGCTTTCCAAGGCGCACATTACGAAGGAGGATATACTACCGAATGGGGGTATGGCGATGAGGCAACTTATTCTGAGGATTGCCTCTATCTGAATGTCTGGACAAAGGCTTCTGCTCAACCAGAAAAGAAACTCCCCGTAGCACTTTGGATCTTCGGTGGCGGTCTTCGTGAAGGCTGGGGTTCTGAACCGGAGTTCGATGGTCAGGAGTTTGCGGCAAAGGATGTCGTTCTCGTTTCCTTTAACTATCGCGTAGGTCCTTTCGGCTTTTTCGCACACCCAGAGCTCATTGCTGAGGCAGGCGAACAGGCGTCTGGCAACTTCGGTACGCTCGATCAGATCGAGGCTTTGAAGTGGGTCAAGAAGAACATCGCACAGTTTGGCGGAGATCCTGACAACGTGATGATTTTCGGTCAGTCAGCAGGTTCACGATCGGTAAAGACCCTTTCTGCCTCTCCTTTGGCCAGAGGTCTTTTCAATAAGGCGGTCATCATGAGTGGCAGCGGCCTTATACTTCCTACCGATCCTGTCCCTACATTCAATGGTATGCCGATGCCACAGCAGAAGCCTCTTACTTTGAATGAAGCTGCACAACAGATCAAGGAGGTGACTGATTGGGCCAATATGACTACACTTGAACAGTTGCGCCGTGCATCGACCGAAACGATCTATAGCTTAGGAACGATCTACACCAGCGTTACCGGCAAGCGTAGTCCTCTGACCGCTATGCCAATCTCTCCATATACAGAGGATTATGTCCTCCATGAGTCTTTTGATGACGCTTGCCTCGACGGCTCGCTCGCACACGTCCCTTATATGATTGGCTATACGCTCAATGATGCAGGTAATATGCGACCTGTGATTGAGAATTTCTGCCTTAATCGTGAGGAGCAAGGCGATAAGGCTTACGCATATCAGTTCGCTCGTCCGTTGCCTGACGACGGCTCTCATCCAGAAGTCTCTCAGCGTCTGAAAGGAGCTTTCCACTCATCAGATCTCTGGTATGTCTTCAAGTCGCTCAAGCATTGCTGGCGTCCTTGGACACAAGGAGACCGTGATCTTTCTGAGAAGATGCTGACCGCCTGGAGCAACTTCTGCAAGTACGGCAATCCGAATGGTGCAGAAGATGGCGAATGGCAGCCCTACACTCAGGAGAATCCGAACTTCATGCTCTTCAAACTCGACGAGAATGACGTAGAGAACTCTTGTATGGGGACTCCACTCACAGATATGAAATAAAACATCTGACTGTGATCCTTCAAATCCAGGAGTGTTTAAGCAAAAGCGGGCATAGTTATATGCTCGAAATCCACATCTCTGCCATCTTGTAGTGCATAGCCGGAGTCGGATGAATGCCATCCCAGATCCAGTATGAGACAGGACGGTTCGGTGTAGAGTCAATAGTCTCCTTTACAAGCGAATCAAAGGGAACCAGCCTTGCTTTGTATTCAACACAGATGTTATGTATTACATTGACCAACGAAGTGATCATCTGAAGTCTCTCTCCATAGTTCTCGCTTTCTCCTCGCCATCCGGCTTTTGCTACGAATGGAGTACATAGAACGAACTGTGTCTGCGGATTCTGTTTCTGCGTTTCATCGAGAAGCGCTCTGAGCTTATTGCCCCATTCTTTGGAATCAAGTACCTTGCCTTCATTCAACGCCTGCTCCACATCGTTGGTACCGATAAGGATAGAAACTACGTCAGGATGCAGGTCGAGCACATCCTTCTGCCAACGGCCAGCGAGGTCATCGAGCGTATTGCCGCTGATTCCACGATTCCAGAACTGCCATTCCTCTTCTGGGTAAAGAGCCTGAAAACGCGAAGCCACAATCATCATGTATCCATGACCATAGATGTGGTTCATGTCTTTCTGGTCGCGTTCGTCCGAGGATGCATTCCATACACCGCTATTGCCCCACGCACCATCTGTGATGGAGTCACCGATAAACAGCACACGCTTTCCTTCGGCCATCAGCATGAAGGTGATAGCCAGCTGTAGAATGATGAGAGTTATTCTTTTTGACATATTGGGCTTCATCGAGGTCATGATTTCAATATATTTGTCCATCGAGTCATTCTCTTATCTTAATCCACTATTACTGAATCTCAGTTTCAAAGCTCCTTCAAAAGTTGACTGAGCTGCAGGAGTGCAGGATAGCAAAAGACCTGCAAAAGTAAGATTTATAAATGTCTTCATTTCTGTCTGTCAATTCATTTGAACAACTTGTTCTTCAGCCACTCACGAACCGGAACGTCATACAGTCGGAATGACGCCCAAGCCATCGCGATGGCTATGCAGAAGATGCTGATGGCCACGAAGATGTGTTGGTCGAGAGGTGCATCCTGATGAGCTTCTTTCCATCCCATCTGCATGTAAATGAGTGGATAATGGGTGATGTAGAGCGGGTAGGAGAGGTCGCCTAGGAACTTGCAGATCTTCTGCGACTTCTCGCCTTCTACTTTACTGCCGGCACCCATCGCCACAACCAATGGGAAGATGACCAGAATAGCAATCGACTCATAGAGGCCATTCATCCAGAAATTGGCAGGATCGGTACCGCCTACACGTGGCATTGCCTGACAGAGAGCTATGATGAGAGCACACCACCAGAAGCCGCCTTTTACCGAGATGAATTTGCCTATACGACAGAGCAATAAACCTGCGAAGAAAGGATAGAGCAGTCGGGTGAAACCGATGTAGAGCTGGGGAGCATCGACACCCCAACCGCCGATGACGGTGTAGGCAGCATAGTTACCTTCCTCAGGGAAGACTCCGAAAGGATCGAGATTGAACGTCAACGAAAGGGTAAGCAGCGCAAAGACGGCAATGCAGATGCCCAAAGCCACTTTGCCCAATCGACGGATGAAGAACACATACAGCAGATTGGCAATGTATTCGAGCATCAGCGACCAGGTGGCACCGTTGAGCGGATAGGTCTCACTCCATCCTCTCACATCCATGCTGGCAGGAACAGGAATCATCGTGAGGGCAATGAGCAACAGGATGACCAGCTGCGACCATCGCGCATCGGCCATGATAGCGAAATCAGGACCTCCACCGAAGTAGAAGAGCAGGAAGCCGATGAGCGCACCCATACAAACCAACGGATGAAGACGGATGAAGCGGCGCTTGACGAAATCCCATGTGGTCATCTTCCCGCTGGCCAGTCGGTCATCGTAGGCATAGCCGATGACGAAACCCGAGAGGATGAAGAAGAAATCCACTGCCAGATAGCCGTGATTGATGATCTGGTAAGGTATTCCTGGTGAGTAGGTCTCAAACAGGTGGAAACATACGACAAGTATGGCTGCTACGCCACGGAGGCCATCCAGAATCTCGTATCGAGGTTTGGAGGCAAGGTAATTGTTGCTCATAATTTTTTATTTACTTCTTACAAACTGACCCTCAGGCATTTCTGGGTAACAACGTCCTTCTGTGATGTCGTCCTCGAACTGTTCTATCTGCTCACGACGGAACTTTTCGTATTCAGTTTCTTCCAGTTCACATCCAGTGAATCCCATCTCTTCTTCTGCTTTCTGCTTTGATGCACAGAAGTAGGTCAAAGTGGCTTTGCTGCACATCTCACCGTCATGGTTGATGATCTCTCCTTCGATGAATGCTACATTGCGCATCTGACGTACGATCCTTGCTCGGATGGTCAATCCTTCGTCAAGGGTCGAGACGGGTTTGAGGTACTGTACCTCCATCTTTGAGGTTACACCGGTTGTTTGCAGCTTTCGCGTCACTACCCATCCAGCCACTTCGTCGAGCAGCATTGACTGGATACCGCCATGCAATGTGTTAAGCCAACCCTGATAATGAGCCGAAGGCTTCCATCGGGTGACGACATCATCGCCATCCTCCCAGAATTCTAGATGAAGCCCTATGGGATTGGTCGGGCTGCAACAGATACAGTCATATCCTGTTTTGTGCAGCCATGGGTTTTTGATCTTTTTCAGTTCCATACTATATTTTAGACTCCGATGAATCCTTATGAGGAGGAAGATACAGTTGAGATTGCCTACTGCTTATTTGGTATAAACGCCTTCAATTTCAACTACATATACAGTATGAAATCCGCCATGAGCGCCATACTGCTTGTCGATGATCGTGCGGTCGATGAAGTCCGCCTCCGTCATTTCTGTCTTGAAGAGTTTGCGGCAATCGAGCGTCATACGTGACTCGGCAAATGTCATTGCACCCGACTCCAGCTTCAAAGGTGTGATGCCACATTCCTTTGCCTTGTCGATGTCGCGACCTGACTTTGTGCCACAGATCTGCAGAGCCTTGCGGTATTCCTCGCCGTAGAATGAGAGGGTCACGCGCTCGTTCTGCTCAATGAAATCGTGGGTGTAACGCTCCGGACGGATAAAGAGGAATGCCACTGGCTTGTTCCAAAGTATTCCTACGCCACCCCATGAGGCTGTCATGGTGTTGAACTTATCTTCTGTACCTGCGGTAACGAGCATCCACTCGCTGCCGATGAGCTTAAATGCATCCTCTTTGCCAAGGATGCTGATGTCTTGCTTTTTCATATTGTTATTTAGTATTAGTTGACGGGTGCAAATCGTTTTACGACCGAGCCATCGGGGAGGGTCACGTCTTCAAAAAACATCCCCTTCGGACGCACCCAGGTCTTACCTTCACCATAGAGCGCCTTATAGATGACCATTTCTTCGAGCGTCTCGCTATGCAGACACTCACCGATGTATTCGTACAGATTGCCTTTGTAGTGGCGATATAGTTTTTCCATAGGATTAACTATTGATTATTCTTCAGCCACTCCACACGACGCTGATCTGGAAGGTGCTTCACCTTGAAATCAGAGAAACGTGCCTTGAAACCCTGGCCATCAGGACAAGCAGCCACAGGGCCGACCTGCAGCGGACAGTTGTCCTGCATCCAGAGGGTGCGCATCATGGTGTATTCCTTATCGTCGAAGCTGTAGTAGATTTCAATAGCATCGAGTCGGCGCACAAGTCGGATCGTAGCCATGTCGTTCTGTGAGCCAAGGAGTTGCT
>JAZUDJ010000068.1:0-26361 GCA_045639585.1 Bacteroidales bacterium | reverse complement strand
TGTTCTATCTGCCTCCATATTCTCCGGAACTCAATCTTGCTGAAGCTCTTTGGCGTATTCTCAAAGGCAAATGGATCCGACCAATGGATTATGTCTCCAATGAAACTTTGTTCTATAGTGCAAATCGAGCATTAGCTGCGGTCGGACTAAGCCTCTTCGTCAACTATTCAAAATGTGCATAGTTAATTTTGAACAACTACTTATTATTCTGACTTGATGTAAATGGCTGACGCCAGGTGCAGCCGGTCTTCCAGTTGGCACAGCCATAGGCTGTGTGGCCTTTGAGGACGGCACCGCCGCAGAGGGGACAGACTGCAGGAACAGCTTGCTGTGAGGGTGTTTCTGGAGCAGTGGCAGAAGGGGTTTCTTTCTTTTTACGAGGGCGCTTAGGCTTGGCTTCTGGATCGGCCGCCTTACGCTCAGCTGCTGCAGCTTTCTTCTCGGCTGCGGCTTTCTTTTTCTCTGCTTCAAGGTCAACGTAGGCTACGGTGCGGTTGGTGTTGTCGGACATCACGCTCCTGATGATATCCATGACCATCTGCTTGAGTTCGCCGATGAAGGTCTGCGCATCGTAGTCGCCACGCTCTATCATGCGCAGCTTACGCTCCCACTGACCGGTGAGCTCAGGACTCTTGAGCAACTCCTCGTGGATGACCTGGATGACATCAATGCCTGTCTGGGTGGCAACGAGGTTCTTCTTTTCCTTACGAATATAGCGACGCTTGTAGAGTGTCTCGATGATGGCAGCACGGGTAGAAGGGCGACCGATGCCGTTCTCCTTCATGGCATCACGCAACTCCTCATCCTCGCACTGCTTGCCTGCGGTCTCCATGGCACGGAGCAAGGTAGCCTCGGTATAGGGCTTAGGCGGCTGCGTCCATTTCTCTAATAATGAAGGTGTGTGAGGACCGCTCTCCCCGACCTGGAAATCCGGGAGAATGCCACCCTCTTTATCATCGTCGTCATCCTGCTTCTGATCGCCGTAGACAGCACGCCAGCCCGGGTGGGTAATAATCTTACCTGTAGCCTTAAACTCAACGCTGAGAGGCTTATTTTCATTGTCTTTAGCCGACAATTCCTCACTGCTCACTCCTAATTCCTCACTCTTAGACGCTTCGCCCAAGACCGATGTCGTACTAAATTGGCAATCAGGATAAAACGAAGCAATGAATCTACGCGACACGAGATCATAAACCTGCTGCTCAGGCATGCTCAAAGTCGTAGCAGGGACACCCGTCGGAATGATGGCGTGGTGGTCGGTCACTTTGCTATTATCGAAGAACAATTTGGACTTCTTAAGCTTATGCCCAGGAGCCAACAAAGGAGCCGTCAACTGCTCATAGCCACGGAGGCCTCGCAGGATATTGGGGCACTTAGGATAGACGTCATCCGGCAGGAAAGTAGTATCGACACGAGGATAAGTCGTGACTTTCTTCTCATACAGGGACTGAATATGACGCAGGGTCTCTTCGGCACTGAATCCGAACTTGCGGTTACAATCGACCTGCAGTGATGTCAAGTCATAGAGACGGCGAGGCACCTCCTTACCCTCTTTCTTCTGCACATCCTTGATGGTAAAGAGAGAATCCTGGATGGCGGCAAGGGCTTCGTTGGCCTCTTCGATCTTGTCATAGCGACCCTTTGTGCAATTGAACGTCACATCACGATATAACGTTTTGAGCTCCCAGTACTGCTGTGGCTGGAAGTTGACAATCTCGAAATGACGCTTCACAATCATAGCCAGCGTAGGTGTCTGTACACGGCCGATAGAGATAACCTGACGCTGCCCCGTCTGACCATAGCGGATGGTGTAGAGACGCGTGGCATTCATGCCCAGGAGCCAGTCACCGATAGCACGACTCAGGCCTGCCATATAAAGGCGCTCGTACTTCTGCTGGAGCTCGAGATGCTGGAAACCTTCACGGATAGCTTCGTCGGTCATAGAATTGATCCAGAGACGATAGATAGGCAGCTGGCCCAGGCTCTCCTTCTCGACCGCTCCGGCCTTCTGCATGACCCAGCGCTGGATGAGCTCTCCCTCCTGGCCGGCATCACCGCAGTTGATGATACACTCGGCCTTCTCATATAATGATTTGATGATCTCGAACTGTTTCTTGATGCCAGAATCGTCTTTGAGCGTAATACCGAAACGCTGCGGCATGATAGGCA
The DNA here is from genome assembly GCA_045639585.1 of Bacteroidales bacterium. Classification (GTDB taxonomy): domain Bacteria; phylum Bacteroidota; class Bacteroidia; order Bacteroidales; family UBA3663; genus Liminaster. The sequence goes on along the minus strand of JAZUDJ010000068.1, from coordinate 24,192 downwards.
ACCACACCAGGCTCCACGACTTCCATCGGTCATCATACTCCTCCGGAGCTTTCAGCTCACAAAGGTGTCCGAAGGTCCATGTAACCTGATATCCGTTGCCCTCAAAATAGCCGTCACGACGCTGGTTGGCGCCGAGTATCTGAGCGATACTTTGTGCTACGCTAGGTTTCTCTGCGATACAAACTTTCATTTTTACGATAAATTTCGGCGCAAAGATAATTATTTTTTATTAAACTTGCCAACTTTTGAATTATTTTTTGTATCTTTGCACCAACTTTGTACACCAAGAACAATCAATAAAAACTTTATAAGATATGAAATTTACTGAGCTTTGCGACGGCATCTTCAAGCAGTCCATCGCAGATTATCACAAGACTGACAACGTAGATACCCCGATCCAGAACCCATACGAGAAGGGAACCATCGAGTTCTATCTCTACCTCAAGAACTGGATTGACACCGTACAGTGGCACTTCGAAGATATCATCCGTGACCCAGAGATCGACCCAGCAGCTGCGCTCGTGCTGAAGCGTCGTATTGACAAGTCGAACCAGGACCGTACGGATCTCGTAGAGATGATCGACAGCTACTTCCTCGACACTTATAAGGACGTCAAGATTGCAGCTGATGCTACCATCAACACGGAGTCTCCTGCATGGGCCATTGACCGCCTGTCGATCCTCTATCTCAAGATCTACCACATGCAGGTGGAGGTGGATCGTACCGACGTCAGCCAGGAGCACCACGATAAGTGTGCACAGAAGCTCAACGTGCTCAAGACGCAGCATGAGGACCTTACTCAGGCTATCTGCCAGCTGCTCGACGACATCGCTGCAGGCCGTAAGTATATGAAGGTCTACAAGCAGATGAAGATGTACAATGACCCTAACTTGAACCCTGTTCTTTACGGCGGTAAATAATGATCAAGAAACTCCTTGCCATACGTCTCTCTGCGCTGGGTGACATCTGCATGACGTTGCCGGTCATTGACTCGTTCTGTCGCGCCTATCCTGACGTGGAGCTGACGCTGCTGACCAGCAAGCCGGGTGCTGCTATCACTAAAGCGGTATTGCATCTGCCTAACTTGCAGATCGTGGCCATCAACAAGAAGGACTACAGCGGCCTGATGGGTGCAAACCGTCTCTACAAGGAGATGCGTGCCTATCACTTCGATGCTATTGCCGATCTGCATGACGTGCTGCGTACCAAGTGGACAGCGCTGCGATTCAGAATTGCAGGATTCCCTGTGGCAGTGATCGACAAAGGACGCGGAGACAAGAAGAAGCTTGTATCGCATAAGATTGAGTCTCAACTGACCAGCGGCATTGAACGATATAAGAAAGTTTTTACGGATCTTGGTTTCGATTTTCAGGTCGACTATCAAGGTTCAGAGCATCGTCTGGACAGCACGGCCAAGCTTCTCTCTATCGGCATTGCGCCTTTTGCACAGCATCAAGGTAAGATTTATCCGGTGGATAAGATGCAGGAGGTGGTGAATCGGCTCGTAGAGGCACGGCCAGACCTGCATATCTATCTCTTTGGAGGACCGGAGGATCAGGCTCAACTGCAGCCATGGGCCGATGCGCATCCTGAGCAGGTGACCAATGTGGCTGGTAAGCAGACCTTTGCAGAAGACTTGGCGCTTATGTCGGGCCTAAGGCTTATGATCTCTATGGATTCTGCTAACATGCACCTGGCATCGCTTGTGGGACTACGTTGTATCTCTATCTGGGGAGCGACACACATCCATGCAGGCTTCCTGGGCTATGGTCAGCAGAAGGAAGATGTCATTGATCTTTCATTGCCTTGTCGACCATGCAGCATCTATGGCAATAAGGCTTGCAAGTATGGCGACTATCGCTGTCTGAACAACATCGCACCGGAAGAAATCGTAAAGAGAATACTCGCATCGTTATGAGAATATACATCGCTGAAGACGAACCCCTGGCTGCTGCCAAGCTCAAACTCTTTCTGGAGAAACTCGGAGAGGGTCAGGACATCACACACTTCAGCGACGGTGCTTCTCTCCTAACAGCGCTGGCAGACACACCAAAACCCGACCTGCTCTTTATGGACATACAAATGCCCAATATGACAGGCCTTGATGTGCTCAAGAGATTAGGAGAGTGCAAATTCCCGATCATTCTCACCACGGCGTATGATCAATACGCGCTGGATGGCTTCAACTTCGGTGTGACGGATTATCTGCTCAAGCCTTATACCCTCGACCGCCTGAAACAAGCCTTGCAGAAAGCGCGTAGGATGATGCCTGTAAGTGACACAAGCGCAGAGGCAGAAACAACGATCGCAGCATCAATTACTGTGCGTTGTGAAGGCCGTAACGAGCTTGTGGACGTGATGAGCATAGAGAGCCTCGAAGCACTCAAGGACTACACTCGCCTCAGTCTCACCGATGGCCGGCAGATCACGACCTTAGGCACATTGACCAGCATGGAGCAGCAGTTGCCCACTCAGTTATTCAAGCGAGTACAGCGCTCCTATATCGTCAATCTGAAGCATGTGCAGAGCTATAACACGCAGACACTTCGCCTTACCTCAGGAACTGAGATTCCCATCGGTAAGACTTATCGCGAAGAGGTGCAAGCAGCCCTTACACTCCTCATTCACACTCATTAAGTACCCTTAATACACCCTTGACATAACCCCATGGATTGGATTCAACCCTTCTATCTGATTGGTTCCATCGGCCTCTTCCTCTACGGACTGAAGCTGATGAGCGAGGGTCTGCAAAAGATTGCAGTCGAGAACCTGCGCAACATACATACTGCCATCAAGCACAATCGCTTCACAGCTATGCTGTCAGGCGTGCTGATTACAGCGCTGGTGCTCTCTTCGTCCACTACCATGGTAATGACCGTGAGCTTCGTCAATGGAGGTCTCATCACCTTGGCAGAGTCGTTAGCTGTGGCTATGGGTGCAAACTTAGGTACAACGCTTACTACCTGGATCATTGCGGCTTTAGGGTTCAAGTTCAGTATTGCCTATCTGGTCTTCCCTATCATCGCCCTGGCTTTGCCACTCTTCCAGAGTAACAATACAAAGCGTAACTCATGGGGAGAACTACTGATCGGCTTCTCACTACTCTTCCTCGGACTTGAAGTGCTGAAAGACAGCGTAGCTCTGCCCAGTCAGTTTCCGGCTATCGCAGCCTTTTTCGAAGCCAGTTGCTCCTTTGGCTACGGATCTGCGCTACTGTATCTGTTGCTCGGCATAGGGCTGACATTACTCGTACAAGCGTCAAGTATCACCTATGCCATCGCGATCCTGATGTGTGCCAACGGATGGATTACATTCGAGATGGGATGCGCCATGCTACTGGGTACCAATCTGGGTAGTTGCCTTTCACCGATGCAAGCGTCACGTACTGCCAACATCCTGGCCAAACGCTCTGCACGAGGATTCGTCGTAATGAATGCGCTGGGTACGCTCTGGTCTATGGCACTGATCTTCGTGTGCTGTGACCTCGTTTCGCAGATGTGCATCCTCATCGGTGTGGGCAATCCTGACAACCTGGCCAACATATCCATCGGCCTGGCTCTTTACTACACCATATATAATATTATTAATATATTGCTCATGCTCCCCTTCACGAACCAGATCGTCAAGCTCGTGTCAAGAAGCAAACACGAAGAGCAGCCAGTGACAGAAGACTCCTTCAAGCTGCAATATCTCTCGAAGGGCCTTGTCATGAAGACCGGCCAGATGGCACTCATACAGGTGCAGAAAGAGACCTCACGCTATGCTGCACAGGTCTATAAGATGTTCCAGCTTCTCACGCTCATGATCAACGAGCCTCTGGGTTCAGAGCGACAGATGCAGCTACACCAGCAGATCAGCCAGATGGAGGCAGACAGTGACACGGCGGAGGTCGAGATTGCCGACTTCCTCAATCAGGTGTCGCACACCTCACTCTCGTGGCAAGGAGAGCTCATCAGTCGCAATCTCTATAAGATGGTCGATGAGCTGGAGTCTATCGCAGACGCCATCATGCACATGTCAGCCACGCTGATCAACAAGCAGGAGCAGCGCGTCTTCTTTAGCAAGGAGATGAATACCGACATCCGTCGCATGCTCTCACTGGCAGACACTTCCCTCTCGCACATGTGCCATGTCCTGACGCTCGACGAAATCCCGTCAAACGCGCTCAACAAGGCATACAACAACGAAGACGAGATCAACAACTACCGCAACCAGCTGCGCAACGCCATGCTTGAAAGCATTGACTTGCAGCAGATTGAATACATGCAAAGCACCTACTTCATGATGCTGGTCAACGAATGTGAGAAAATCGGAGACCATGCCATCAATGTCGTTGCTGCTGCGTGTGAGGCGAATCAGTAATCCGTAATCTTTAATCGGCAATCCGTAATTAGTAATCGGTAATTCGTAATTAGTAATCAGTAATTCTATAAATATGTATCTAGAAAATAACTTAGCCTACGCTTCACAGAAACCTTGCGGAAGCATAGAAGTCATCTGTGGTTCGATGTTCTCCGGCAAGACCGAAGAACTCATCCGTCGTATCAACCGTGTGAAGATTGCGCGTCGAAATATCCGCATCTTCAAACCGACTATCGACTATCGTTATAGTGTTGGAGACATCGTTTCGCACAATCAGTCGAGCACCGAGGCTATCCCTGTCATGTCGGCCATGGTACTTTACAACTCCGTTGAAGAGGACGTTGAGGTTGTAGCCATCGACGAGGCTCAGTTCTTCGATCCGGAGCTCGTCAACGTCGTTCAGAACCTTGCTAAGGCTGGTAAGCGCGTCATCATCGCAGGTCTCGACATGGACTATCTGGGTCAGCCTTTCGGCCCTATGCCTGAGCTCATGGCTATTGCTGACGATGTCTACAAGACACGTGCCATCTGCGTGAAGTGCGGTCGTCTGGCCAACTTCTCCTATCGAATAACAGACAACTCAGAGCGCGTGCTCATCGGCGAGAAGCAGGACTACATGCCACTCTGCCGCTGCTGTTATGAAGAACTGATGAAAGACAAAGAATGAAACACCTGATCATATTTCTTAACTACTGTCAGTCTCGCATCCAGAACCCGGTATACCGTCAGTTCTCCATGGCGCCGCTGGCCAATCGTAACACTACGCTCCTATTCTTGAGCAAGCCGCTCGATGAGCGTGAATTGAGTTACGAGGTCAACATGCTGCGCCGTAAAGAAGACGTACCGAGTCCGGTGACCTTCCACATCTGTGCTACGCTCGACCGTCCTGACACAGGTGCCATGGTCTCGCAGACACTGACACTCATACGCAGACAGTTTGCCGACAGCCCTCTGTTGGCCTATTGTCTCATGCCCGACCTTAAGACTTGTACCGATGCAGAACGCAATGCCGCCTGGAAGAGCCTGGTAACCATCAACAACACGGTGACCGATTATCAGGACATCAACTTCCTGCGCACCTGTTTCCTCTATGCTGATCCATCGCAGAAGTCACTGGCACATTTCCTCTACGACTATACGCAGTATGATGAGGTGCAACAGCTGGTTCCTGTCATGCAGTTCTGTGACTCTGATACTGCGGGGGAAGAGAAGAAGAGCGACTTCCCTCCTATCTTCTCTACCTTCAGCGCCAGCGGCCTGACCTATCCGGAGGACGATATCCGCTTCCACCTACAGCAGTTCTTCCTCAATGCTATCCTGGCGTACAGCCAGCCTGACGTCAATCCTGTCAGCATGGAAGTATGTCTCGATCAGGCAATGAGCATCCTCGCAAAGCTTCCATTGACCCTCGAACAGCTCTGTTTGCAGGAATCTGAGTTCATCAACCTTAGTGCCGACGAAGCCAAGCAGTGGGACGAACCTGCTGCCTACTGGGAGAATGCCGTTGAACTGGCACGTACCGGCATCAAGGACATGCCACGTGAAGACTGGCTGCATGAGTTCCAGACACGCCTGGAGGTACTCTTCCAGCGTCGCTTCCGTGACTTCGGTGTAGAGTATTTCTTCAGCTATGAGCAAAAGAAGATTACTGACTATAATACCGTACTGCTCGCTGGCATCCATCAGGCGCTGACTGAGACGATGCTATCCAACCCTTATCCTCCTGAGACCCAGAAGGACATTGTACGTGCTATCGTCAATCAGTTGCAGCAGCGCGTACTTCAGGTCGATCAGGCCATGACACAGGCCAACCTGCAGATCAAGCAGCTGAAGGCTTCACTTGAGGAGCACAACCAGCGCTGGAACCGTATGGGCCTCTTCGACCGCATGAGAGGCAAGGACACCGAACTGCTCTCTGCCTTCGAGCAAGACCTGCGTCGCTACTACGAGCTTCGTACCGTCGTTCCTGGCTGTCAGTTCGCTACTAAGTTGCTCAACGAGCTTATACCACAGATCTCTGCCTTGTGCGAAGACGTCGATCATCTCACCGCTATCTGCCGTGATGCAATGCACAGCACCTTCCGTAGCATTGAGGAGAGTGACCCTACATCGCTCTGTGGTGTATTCCCGTCAGAGCCTATCTTCAACGTACGTGATGCCATCAAGCTCGATAAGGACTATCTCCGCAATCAGTACCTGCATCTTGTCGAACTCCTTTATGGGCGTAATAAACTCATCGACGGAGACGACCTCTTACAGCGCATGCGTACGCTTCTCATCGAAGAGATCAATACCTATCTCCGTCGTCGCATAGCAGATGGCACCTTGCCTGCCGTGCTTGAGATTAACATCGCCGAGCGTCTCTCATCGGTCTATGATGGTCATGGTGGACTCTCACGATTCCTATACGAGATCAAACAACAAACCGCCTTCAATCTTTTGCTAAAGACCGAAAGCGGTACCGATGAAATGAATCCTGAACCTGAGGCAGATGAGAACTATATGCTTATCTCACCAGATCATGCCGAACTGCGTGACTATGTCAAGTCGCACAGTACCTCTGACCTGCAGATGCTGCATACCAAGTTCCATATCAGCCTGACAGACCTTGACGGATTCTCAGGACAAAGGATGTTTGTTGAGCCTTCAATTTTCTAAAGTCAGTTCGAGGCTCTGAGGATTAAAGGCTCGAGCAAAGAGTCGTATTGCCATCAGCGTCTGTTCGCTTGGATGCAACGCCTTAGCAGCCTTCTCTCGGATTTTCGAAGAAGTAGAACAATGCTTCATAGGCTTCTCGATTTTGTAATATTAATCTAATAACGCTCCTTTGCTCCTTTTATTGTATTCCATAGAATACTTAATTTCACATTACTATATCACAATCATGAAAAAGTTTTATTTACTGGCTATGCTGGCGCTCTTCACCACGACGGGCATGGCACAAGAGTACAATCAGTTCCTTGAGTTGGCCAATGGTGCAGTCAAGGAAGCAGTCACCGCAGAACCTGTGATTCCTGAGACCTGGGAGTACGTTCAGCAAGGTGATCCAAATTTCCACATCTATCTCTGCTTCGGACAATCGAACATGGAAGGTGCAGCCAGAGCTGAAGCACAGGACACAGTCAATGTCAACCCACGACTCAAGATGATGGCAGCTGTCGACTTTCCAAACATGGGGCGTAAGCAAGGCGAGTGGTATACCGCTGTTCCACCTATCTGCCGTCAGTCGAGTGGCCTCACCCCTACCGACTATTTTGGCCGTTACCTCGTTGAGAACCTTCCTGAGGAAGTCTCTGTAGGTCTCATCAACGTCGCTGTAGGTGGCGCTAAGATCGAGCTCTTTATGGAAGAATTCAAGGATGACTACATCGCTGGCGAGGCAGACTGGTTCAAGAACTTCTGCAAAGACTACGATAACGATCCTCTCGGCCGACTCATCGCTATGGGTAAGCTTGCTCAGCAGAAGGGTACGATCAAGGGTATTCTCCTCCACCAGGGCGAATCAAACAACGGACAGGACACTTGGGCAGAGAAGGTCAAGAAGGTATATCTCCGCATCTGCTACGCCCTCGGACTCAATCCTGCAGAGACCCCTCTCCTTGCCGGTGAGACCCTCTATAAGGATCAGGGAGGCTCATGCTACCTTCATAACGAAGCTGCGCTCCCGATGCTCAAGGACGCGATTCCTAACTCCTACGTCATCTCAGCAGAAGACCTTCCTGGCAATGGCCGTGACCCATGGCATTTCAATGCAGAGGGCTACCGTCAGATCGGTAAGCGTTACGGAGAGACCATGCTTCAGATCCTGAACAATAAATAAAGATCCAGAGGACAAAATAAGTATACTCGTATGCCGTTTGTCTGATCCTACAAATAAAATCAGACGCCACGATTTCGGGTGTGCGTATCCTGTATGCAAGATCGGACGCCGTGATTCCGAGTATGCGTATTTTACGAATAAAATAGGACGCCGCGATATCGTGACGTCCTATTTTGTATTATAAATCTGTACAAAGAGATCTATGTATGCTTATTCTGCTTTTGAAACACTGATTTTCTTATAAAGCAGATAAGAGATGACAAAGCTGATAACAACAGCGACAACTGAAGCTTCGGCACCGAAAGCACCACCAGTAATATATTCGTTACCAGTGATCACTGGCTGGATGATCGGACTAGGGATGTCCATTCCTGAGACTGCATAGCCGAAGATCTGACCCTGAGAGAAGTTCCACGAGAGATGAATTCCGATAGGAACCCACAAAGACTGACGATAGCTATAAGCCAGACCCAACATGATACCAGCTTCGATGGCAATAGCAAAAGAGCTCCAAACAGTAGCACCAGGATTGGTAATATGGATGAAGCCAAACAGCAGCGCTGAGACTACCAGAGCCACATACATATTATATCGATCAGCAATCATGCGATAGATAATACCACGGAAGACAATCTCTTCGCCTATGGCAACTACGATCATCAGGAAGAAGTTCTGAAGGATCTGCTCTATATCAATATTGATTCCCTCGATACGATAGCAACCGATTACAATCATAGTGAGTGTAATGGCTACGAAGTAAAAGAATCCAATACCGAAGCCTAAACGTACATCAGGCCACAAGCAAGAGAATGAAGTTTCTGTTGGATTTCGCTTCTCCAAAAAATGCATCCAGAAACGATAAGCATAAAGCAGAATGATGGCACCTACAATCAATGGAGCTATCTGATAGCCTGGTCGGATACCCAGGATAAAAGGAGCTTGCGCAAATGAGTAAATAACCATGAACACAATTGTGCCAAAGAAAAGCAGTAAAGACCACTTCCAAAGTTTCATCTCTTTCATTGCAATATTGATAAATTTATTAATCGTTTGATAATTAACGGACAATCGTCACCTTCTTAGTATTTCCTTCCAAGTCACGGAGGATATAAGTTGCAGGTGAAAGTTGCTGCAACTCTTCGTCAGAAGTGATGTCTGCGACTTTGACTCCCTGCAAGTTATATACTTCGAAGATCGAACCAAATGCAGTATCTGACGAGATCTCATCGAGCGAGGTAGCATCGAACTTCAACCAGTAATCCATCTTGATGAGGCGCTGCTTGAGGTAGTTCTTTATATTCTCGACTTCATTCTCGTAGCCTTTCCAGACATTCGGATTCTGATGGACGATGGAATACATGATATTCCAGCGCTTGAAGTTAAGATCCTGTGACTTATAGAGAAGCTTCGCGGTCTCATCAATATACTCAAGTAAGCTTGACTCATAGATCTTCTTATTACGACGTGCATCGGCCCAAAGCTGTCGCATCTGCTCAATGGCTTTCTTGTCTTCCTTGACAATACGAGAGACGAACTGACGGAAGTTGCCAGCAACGGAACCTTTCGTCGCATAGATCCAGTCGTTGAGACCATTGATCGGATAGGTACGGTTATCGTTCTCAAAGGCTAGGTCAAGGTCCCAGATCGGACCAGTATAGAACTTGTCGTCACCGCGTTTCTTATACATATTGAGGCTCCAGTAGGTATCAGTATTACCGTTGAGCTCACCGATGAGGAAGTGGTTGAGGAATGACTCCAGATCGAGGTACTGACGATAGCCCTTGGTCTCATCTTCAAAGTCATTGCCGAAGAGTGCATTCTCTAGCTTATTGAAATGAGCTTTGATGTAAGTACTCTGAGCCAGCTTAATCTCGTCTTCGTCAGGAGATTTGATGGTCACAGGATTACTGTTCCTGGAATTGAACCACGACTTCTCGTCATAAGCATAAGCATCTACCTCAATAAAATAGCCTCCGGTAAGGTTCTCTCCGCTAATATCCTCAGGGGTCATCTCATCGATCTCGACACGCCCCTTGCCTACCTCCACCTGATCGCAGAGCTGATAGCAGCCTTTATACTCTCCATTGACAAAGACATCGACCGGCTGGATATATGGAGTATATGCCTGGCCAAAACGACGTGAGAGCTCAAAGCCTACGATGTTGCGCATAAGGGTCTTATCGCCATAGCTCGGAACAAGTGTCCATTTCTTGGCCTTCGCAGGAGCGTCAAGAACGTTCTGTTTCTTTTCGAATTTGATGCGATAAGGCTTCTTCTCAAAGCCCATCGAAGCATTGCCACGCAAGCGGAATGTACCGGGCTGGTAAAGCTCTTTCTTGCCTTTCTTTGAAATGATACTGAAGTTAGCGACAAGGTCATTGACCTTATCCTGCGGCTCCTTATTATCTGCAACGTGTACGACTACAGCAGGCAGATTTGTTGGCTGGTAAAGGACTTCACTCTCAGGAGCTTCGGTACACTCCTCTCCATAGAACTCCACTTCTGCAACGTTACAGCGAGCATTATTAGGACCGATATAACGTACATAACGGAAAGGACGTGTAACCTCGACCACAGCAGAGGACATTACGCCAATCTGGCCATCTTCTGGAATCAGATACAGTGGTACACCATCGCTGAAATCCTCATTATTAGCACCTTCGAAGACACCTAAGCGGACGCGACGAGCTCCCTGGCTATCATTGCGAGGAGACCATGCTACCTTTTTTATAATATGTGGAGTACCTAAGTCAAGACCTACCCAAGTGAGAGAACGGTCATAAGAGGCAAAGTAAGTGTCCAGCTTACCATCAAAAGCATTATCACGCGTATTGACCGTAGTCGATGACTTGTTGGTAGAATAATCGACAGACAACTCAGTGCCGATAATCGTACCCGTGAGTTTCTGACTATCAGCAAAGGCTGAGAGTGAAAGACTGGAGAATAATAAGGTTAATAGCTTATTCATATATGTAAATGTTTTAGTCGTGATGATAAGGTTCACCTTTGATAATCGTGAAGGCTCGATAGATCTGCTCAACGAGGAAGAGTCGGACCATCTGGTGACTGAATGTCATCTTAGAGAGCGAAATCTTGCCTTGTGCAGCGTCATAGATACGCTGAGAGAAGCCATAAGGACCTCCGATGAGGAGGACAAGGCGCTTAGGGACGGTCTGCAGTTTCTGCTCCATCCACTGACTGAACTCACGGCTGGTCATCTCCTTGCCACGCTCATCGAGCAGGACAAGCATATCACCTCCCTGCATTCGGTCAAAGACCTGGTCTGCCTCACGTTCTTTCTGCTGATCTTCGGTAAGCGACTTGGTGTTCTTGAGATCCGGAATCTCATCAATCTGCACAGGAAGATAGTGGCTCAGTCGCTGCACATATTCGTTGATGAGCGAAGGATAGACATTACCTTGCGTACGGCCAGTAAAGAGGATCAGGAGTTTCATGCTTTGACACCGTTAACCAATAACTTAAAGAGCTCGATGTCTTCCAACGAACCACTCACAACCACTTTATCCTCAGCCATCAAACGCTCAGTTGCTGCAGGAGTATTGACATTGCCCGACTGACGGAGTATGCGGATCACGTTGACGCCACAGAGGTTACGCAGGTCAAGTTCACGGAGCGAGCGACCTAGTACTGGCGACTCTGCCGGGACATGAACGTCGAAGAAGTGCATCTCGTCAGCATCGTTCTCCTCCTGCTTACGAGGCTCCTGCTTCTTGCCTTCACGCATAGCCTGTTCACGAGCCGAGAGGTTGGCCATGAAGTTCTGTTCGAGCTTCGAAGAATGGGCTTTCACACGACGTGAGAACATCGAAGCTACGATGACTACCAAAGCAACAGCCACCAGCACACCATAGGTTGCGGCAAAGAGCTGTGAGATACAAGTGACGATCAGTACAAGGCAGATGATAAAACGACCTATGGTAAGCGCTATGACACCGACTTTACGAATGGTACCACTCTCCCATAGTTCCTTCGACTCTTCACAGATCAGATGTTTGGTAGCAATCTTATAGATGAACATCGAGAGGACAGAAAGGATGATGGCTAGGCTGATGGCTCGACTCACCCATTCGTATTCGACAGGAATAAATTCGTTGAGCAGGTTGAGCAACGGCTCATTGACCAACGAGAAGTAAAGGCTAATGACAAAGATACTAGTCACCGTGTAGAGAGTCAATGGCAGCGCGGTCTTCTTAATGAGTTTCTGCCATACGGTTTCTTCCTGTGCAGTACCCTTCTGACGTGCATTCATCTCGATCATGATCTTCCAGCGACGTGGCAGCATCTTGTCGATGCGCTCATAAGCAGGAACTGCCAACTTGATCGTATATGGTGTGAGGAAGGTTGTAATAACTGATACAGCAACGATGACCGGATAGAGATAAGGCTCAGTGATTCCCTTCTCGCTACCGAAGTTGGCAATGATGAATGCAAACTCACCTACCTGTGTCAGTGCGAAGGCCGACTGCATAGCGGTCTTGAGGCTCTGGCCTGAGAAGACAATACCGATAGTAGCAAACAGGATCTGACCGAGGATGACCGTGACGGTAATCAGCGTGATGGGCAACCAGTACTTAAGGAGCAACGCTGGATCGATCATCATACCGACAGAGACAAAGAAGACAGCACCGAACATATTCTTGACCGGTGAGATCAGATGCTCAATGTGCTCTGCCTCGACAGTCTCAGCCATGATGCTACCCATGACGAAAGCTCCTAAAGCAGAACTGAAGCCTGCACCTTCGGCCAACAATACCATACCCAAGCAAAGACCCAAACTGAGGATAGTCAGCGTCTCATCATTGAGGTGTTTCTTAGCGGTGCGAAGGAGTGTCGGAATCAAGGTAATACCAGCCACGAACCAGAATAACAGATAAGCGACAAGCTTGATGATCTGCGTCAGCATTTCCTGACCATCGAACGTATTCTTGACGGCAATAGAAGCCAGCAAGACCATCAGCACGACTGCAAAGAGGTCTTCGACCACCAGGATACCGAAGCAGATACCTGCGAACTTCTGTTGACGCAACCCTAAGTCATCGAGCGCCTTGAAGACAATGGTCGTAGACGACATACACAGCATACCGCCAAGGAAGAGCGAATTCATCTCATTCCAGCCCATACAGCGGCCTAAAAGGAAGCCGGTGGTCATCATACCCACCACGATGGCTGCACAGCCTATAACGGCCGTAGAGCCCATCTGGACGAGCTTCTTGAAAGAGAACTCCAAGCCCAAAGAGAACAACAGGAAGATAACGCCTACCTGACCCCATGTCTCGACGGATTCCTCTTCATGAACCCAGGCAGAACCACACACGTATGGACCTACCAACAATCCTGCCACGATGTAGCCAAGGACTACCGGTTGTTTTAAGTACTTGCAGACGAGCGATGTAACCGCTGCAGTCAGCATGATTATGCCAAGGTCGTGAATCATGATTCTAAACTTTTAACATGAGAATTCTTTTGCATTTCTCACCTTTTCCTTCAGCAAGGCAAACTCCAGTACCTCATGGATATCACGTACATAGTGGAATGTGAGCCCCTTGGTGTAAAGTTCATTGATCTCCTCAATGTCTTTCTTGTTGTCAATGCAGAGGATGAGGTCCTTGATACCAGCGCGCTTAGCAGCGAGGATCTTCTCCTTGATACCACCTACTGGGATGACCTTGCCACGCAGGGTAATCTCACCAGTCATGGCAATGTGAGCACGTACCTTACGCTGAGTGAGCGTACTTACCAACGATGTGACGATGGTGATACCTGCAGAAGGACCATCCTTAGGAGTAGCACCTTCTGGGAAGTGTACATGAGCGGTGTATTTCTCGAAGATCTCCGATGGGATCTGGAGATCATCAGCATTAGCCTTGATCCACTGCAGAGCCAGCTGTGTAGACTCCTTCATGACGTCACCGAGATTACCAGTGATAGAGATACCTCCCTTGCCCTTGACAAGAGCAGACTCTACTTCAAGGATCGTACCACCTACCGAAGTCCAGGCAAGACCGGTGACTACACCTGCGTACTCGTTGCCATCGTACTTCTCTGGATTGAAGTCTGGCTTACCGAGGTAGTCATCAAGATCCTTTGGCATAAGCTTCTCTGGCACATCCAGGCCATTTGCTTCACGCCAGGCCACTTTACGCATGATCTTGGCCAGCGTCTTATCGAGCAGACGGACACCGCTCTCACGGGTATAGTTGTCGATGATCTGCTCCATGGTCTTCTTAGGGATCGAGAAGTTCAGCTCCTCAAGTCCATGCTCCTTCTTCTGCTTTGGCAGGAGGTGACGCTCACCGATCTCGACCTTCTCCTCAATGACATAACCAGAGAGATTGATGACCTCCATACGGTCACGCAATGGACCTTCGATGTTCTGCAGGCTGTTGGCTGTAGCGATGAAAAGGACCTTCGAGAGGTCATAATCCACATCGAGGAAGTTATCGTGGAAGGTAGAGTTCTGTTCAGGATCAAGCACCTCAAGGAGCGCTGAAGCTGGATCTCCCTTGAAGTCATGTGCCATCTTGTCTATCTCATCGAGCACAAACACAGGATTGTCAGTACCTGAGCGCTGGATGCCTGCAATGATACGTCCAGGCAACGCTCCGATATACGTACGGCGATGACCACGGATCTCGGCCTCGTCATGCAGACCGCCAAGGCTAATACGCACATATTCGCGCTTCAAAGCGGTAGCAATGCTACGGCCGAGACTGGTCTTACCTACACCCGGAGGACCTACCAGACAGAGGATAGGAGCCTTCATATCGCCACGCATCTTGATGACGGCAAGATGTTCGAGGATACGCTCCTTGACCTTCTCCAGTCCGAAATGATCATGTTCGAGGACACGCTGAGCGTTCTTGAGGTTGAGGTTGTCCTTGGTCGTCTTACCCCATGGCAGATCAACGATGACGTTGAGATAGTTGTGCATGATGGCGTAGTCAGGCGACTGCTCGTTCATGCGCTGCAACTTGTTGATCTCCTTGAGGAAGAACTCCTGCACCTCAGGCTTCCAGTTCTTCGTGTTGGCTTTTGTAAGCAACTTATCTACATCTTCAGTAACGCTCTCACCAAGCTCCTCCTGAATGGCCTTGATCTGTGTACGGAGATAATGCTGACGCTGCTGATTATTGAGCTCAGAGTGTGTCAACTGCTGCATCTTGTTCTTGATGCGACTATACTCCAGCTGAGTCGATACCATCTGAGCCAGAGCTACGAGACGCTCACTAATGTCTGAGATCTCAAGCAGGATCTGACGATGTTGCACGCTCAATGGGAAGCAGGCGCAAATATAGTTAGTCAGGTAGTTGCAATCGTTGATATTGTTGATCGAGAAAAGAATCTCGTGTGGCAGGATGTCGTCGTTGCAGGAACCAATCTCGTTGATGTCATTCTTGAGGTTGCTGATGAGCGCCTTGATATTGCGGCTTCTCGGATTGACATACTTCTCATCGATCATCTCTACACGGCCAAAGAAATATGGCTCAGTCATAAGCAGGTTAGCGAGCTTGCAAAGACGACGAGCCTGTACAAGGATGCTGTGACTGCCATCAGGCATCTCGAGTTCCTTGACCACCTCGCAGATGGTACCATAGCGGTAAAGGTCGTCGGCTGTTGGTTCCTCAATGCCGTTCTTCTGCGTCACCGCACAGAAGTACTTACCCGTCTTCATCACGTCATGGATGAGCTTGAGTGACTTCTGTCGGCCAATGTTCAATGGGATGGTGATACCCGGGAAGGAAACAACGTCACGAAGAGCCAGCACTGGGACACATTCCATATCGAGCTTTGACTCATCGAGCGTCAAATCCATCATGTTGTCACCAAAGAGCGGCATGATAGTGGTTCGAATATTATTATGACTATCGTCTAATCCTATTTCGTCTAATTTCAGTTTGTTGATGTTCATTGTATATCTTAAAAAATTCGCGCAAATATAATAAAGTTTATTGGAATATGCAACAAAATGACCCCGAAAGAAACCTTCGGAGTCATTTATTATATTATATTACGAATTTTCGCAATATCGGCTATTCAAATAATAAGCAGATATTTGCTATTTTGCAATTACTTGCTCAGATACTCATTCATGTTAGCAGCAGCACGACGACCATCACCCATAGCGAGGATGACAGTAGCACCACCACGAACGATATCACCACCTGCGAAGACATCAGCGACAGCCGACTGCATGGTCTCCTCTCCTACTACGATGGTACCCTTACGAGAGATCTCAAGGCCCTTGAATGCGCCTGGGATGATTGGGTTAGGAGAAACACCGATAGCCACGATTACGAGATCTGCAGGGATTGTCTCAGTCTTACCCTCTACAGGGACAGGAGAGCGACGGCCAGAAGCATCAGGCTCGCCAAGCTCCATAACCTGGAGGACAGCCTCCTTGACGCGACCATTCTCGTCAGCGATATACTCGATTGGGTTGTGGAGTACGTGGAAGTCGATACCCTCCTCCATAGCGTGATGAACCTCCTCTGCACGTGCTGGGAGCTCATCAAGGCCACGACGATAAACGAGAGTTACGGTCTCAGCACCCATACGCTTAGCGGTACGAGCCGAGTCCATAGCAGTGTTACCACCACCGCAGACAACGACGTTCTTACCCTTGAGGACAGGAGTATCGAAACCCTGGCCACGACCAGCACCCATGAGGTTGATACGGGTCAGGTACTCGTTAGAAGACATTACACCGATAGCGTTCTCGCCAGGGATGTTCATGAAGCGAGGAAGACCTGCACCAGAACCTACGAAGATGCCATCGAAGCCCATCTCATGGAGCTGCTCGTAGCTGATGGTCTTACCTACGATCACGTCTGGTACGAAGTTAACACCCATAGCACGGAGTGTATTGATCTCAGCCTCTACGACGTTGTTAGGAAGACGGAACTCAGCGATACCATACTTCAATACACCACCGATCACATGGAGAGCCTCGAAGACGGTAACATCGTAGCCGAACTTAGCCATATCAGCAGCGAAAGCAAGGCCTGAAGGACCAGAACCTACTACACATACCTTCTTGCCATTCTTAGCAGCACACTCAGGAGCCTTCATGTTGCCGCTCTCGCGCTCATAGTCAGCAGCGAAGCGCTCGAGGTAGCCGATAGCTACAGCTTTCTGATTCATCTTGAGCTTGATACACTGGCCCTCACACTGCTTCTCCTGTGGACATACACGACCACAAACTGCAGGAAGTGAAGAGGTCTTCTTAATGGTCTGGATAGCCTCGTCGAACTCACCCTTCTCGATGTGCTTAACGAAGGTAGGGATATTGATACCTACAGGACATCCCTTCATACAAGATGGATCTACACAGTCGAGACAACGCTTTGCCTCACACATAGCCATCTCCTTAGTCAGACCCTGCTGAACCTCCTCGGTGAAGGTAGTAACACGATATTCTGGTGTGAGCTCAGGCATCTTGACACGCTCAATAGCGCCACGATCCTTAGCACTCATTGACTTGCGCAACTCCTCACGCCATGGCTCATTGCGAAGAGCCTTAATTTCTTCCAAAGTCATAGTAATTTGTCGAATTTATAGTTTAACGATTGGAGTTACTTATTTGTTAAGCAATGCATTCATAGCCTCGGTTTCTTCAGCCTTGTAAGCACGCATACGCATCATCATCTCATCAAAGTTCACCTCATGTGCATCGAACTCAGGACCATCGACGCAGACGAACTTAGTCTTGCCACCTACGGTTACACGGCAAGCACCGCACATACCGGTACCATCGACCATGATGGTGTTGAGCGATACGACGGTAGAGACATTATACTTCTTGGTAAGCAATGAGACGAACTTCATCATGATGGTTGGACCGATGCAGACGCACTTGTCGACCTGCTCACGGTTGATGACTTCCTCTACGCCTACGGTGATCACACCCTGCTTGCCGTATGAACCATCGTCGGTCATGATGATTACCTCATCAGAGTTAGCACGCATCTCGTCCTCGAGGATGATAAGATCTTTAGTACGGGCAGCGAGAACGACGATTACCTTATTGCCAGCCTCATGCATAGCCTTAACGATAGGGAGCAATGGAGCCACACCTACACCACCACCACAACAGATTACGGTACCGAACTTCTCGATCTCAGTAGCGTGGCCAAGAGGACCTACTACATCGAAAATCTCGTCACCGGCATTGAGGTTGATGATACGGGTAGAACTTGCGCCGACAGCCTGAACAACGAGAGTAATAGTACCCTTCTCGATGCTGGCATCAGCAATGGTGAGCGGGATGCGCTCGCCCTTCTCGTCCAGACGGACGATGACAAAGTGTCCGGCCTTACGGCTCTGGGCAATCAGCGGAGCCTCTACCTCAAGGCAGGCGACCTTCTCGCTGAACATCTTTTTGCTTACAATCTTAAACATAAAAATATATAGTTGGATATTGGAAAATACGCAACGATGAGCGTTTCGCGTCTAATTTGGGCGCAAATATAGGCATATTCAGTGAAAATTCCAAAAAATATTGACAATAATTTCGTTTTTACAAGACTTTTGCCTATCTTTGCGGCATATTAATAGAAATTTTATAATTTCGGTAGTCAATATGAAAAAATCTGCCAAACTCAGAAACATCATTATAAGTCTCGTTGGCTTTGTTGTTCTGCTCCTTGCCATCGTCTTTTCGGTAGGCAACTACGCGCTCAATATCGCCTGTCTTCCTGACAATCCTCGTCGCAATGATTTAAATATGTGTATGGAGGAAGTCTTCAGGAAATATCCTGATATGCGGCAGTGGCGTGATTCCTTGCTCAACGAAGGTCTCTGGCGTGACACTTTCGTCGTGGCAGAAGATGGACTGAAGCGACATGCCTATATCTTGACACATCACAACGACACGATCGTCTCAGCCGAAGGCGATACAGCCCAGGTCTCTCCTACCGGTGCTACCGTCTTCATCCACGGCTACTGCGACAACTGTGCACGAATGATGCGTTATTATTATATGCATTATGAGAAGCTCCATCGTAACTGTCTAGTCCCAGACCTCTATGCTCACGGATTGAGTGAAGGTGAGAACATACGCTTCGGCTGGCTCGACCGACTCGATGTACGCGAAATCTGGCTCCCGATGGCTCATAACCTCTGGCCAGAGCTCGATCTCATCCAGCATGGTCTCTCCATGGGTGGTGCTACTACGATGATGACCTCAGGTGAAGAGATCCCTGACTCGCTCCGTCTCATCGGCTTCATCGAGGACTGTGGCTTCAGCAATACCTACCTCCAGCTCAAGGAGAAGATCGTCACCGAAGCAGGCCTTCCAGCCTTCCCATTCCTCGATGCTGCAGATCTCCTCTGCCAGTGGCGGTTCGGTTGGTCAATGAAGGAGTCTGATGCCCTCTCTCAACTGGCCAAGTGCAAGCGTCCGATGCTCTTCATCCACGGCGATGCAGATTCATACGTTCCTTTCTATATGCTACAGCTCAATTATGACGCCAAGACACAGGGTTATAAGGAGATGTGGGTAGCTCCAGGCTCAGAGCATGCAGAGTCGATCCACGAGCATTGGGAGGAATACATCCTGCGCTGCGAGGCCTACATCGAGAAGATCAGCAACATGTAATCACCCTATAAACCTATTATATACTATGAGATTCAAAAGCATTCTACTCACACTCATTGCATTTTTCAACGCCTGCTTCCTCATCGCTAAAGACCGTCCTAAGATTGCTGTCGTCCTGGCCGGTGGCGGTGCTAAGGGTGTGGCACATATCTCTGCACTCAAAACCATCGAAGAAGCTGGTATCCCTATCGACATCGTGGTAGGTACCTCTATGGGTTCCATCATCGGTGGTATGTACTGTGTCGGCTATTCGCCTGACAGTATGCGAACCATCGTAGGTAGCAACGACTGGGTCAAGCTCATCATGGACAATCCGGATTATGGCAATTCGCACGTCTCTGCACGTATGGACGACGAGAACTATATCTTCCGTATGGCCATTGATACCCAGGATCGTAGCCAGTCAGGTGGCAAGGCTGGTGTAATCTCAGGTCGCAACGTCATGAAGTTCTTCCGTAGCCTGACCAAGCACATCCCTGACTCTATCGACTTCAGCGAACTCCCTACACAGTTTGCCTGTGTGGCTACCAATGCATACAATGGAGAGAAGAAAGTCTTCACCCAGGGCAGCCTGCCACGCTCTATACGTGCCTCTATGGCCATCCCTACGGTCTTTACTCCGATGCATATCAACGGATCTAGTTATATTGACGGTGGCCTTGCAGACAACTTCCCGATCGATGTAGCACGTTCTTTAGGTGCAGATATCGTCATCGGTGTCAATCTCGTCATTCCTACCACCGAAGAGAAGCTGACCAATTCGGCTGTCGATATCCTGATGAATGTCTTTGACATGAACAGCCGCGAGCTGCTGGCAAAGAACATCAAGGATGCAGACATCTACATCCCTATCGACGTCACAGGCTATAGTGCAGCGTCCTTCACACCTGCTGCTATGGACACACTCATGGCGCGTGGCGCCTATTACTCTCAGCTCAAGAAAGACGAGCTCATGGCACTGCATGACCGACTGCAGCTTGACGAACCTGTACATCGTATCCGTATCGGCGAATACAGTTTTGCTCAGGACAATACCGAGAATAGCGACAGGAATCCTTCGCTCAAGAAATTGAAGGAGAACTATAATAGCAGTTCCATTAACTTAGGCGCACGATTCGACAATGACGAATACGCCTCGATCAATGTCAACGGCCGTTTCCTCGTCAACCACAAGCACTCTACAGTGCTCGATGCCAACATCCGATTAGGACAGCGTATCGGTGCAGGTCTTGATCTCAGCACCAAGACGTTAGGAAGCCAGCGTGTAGCGTTCTTCTATCAGTACATGCATCGTGATATGGCATATTATGTAGCAGGAGATAAAAGCGGGCAGGTCTCCAGCAGCTGGCACAATTTGGGCATCTATGCCACACAGGATTTCAAGAATGTCCAGTATTCCTTCGGTCTCGACTACGACCGTCATCGCTACCATTCAGTCCTGGGTATTGGCACGACTATCGACGATAAAGAAAAGAGCAATAGTAACGAATCCTACTTCACCTATTATTTTGATGCTGAGTATAATTCGCTCGATCGTCAGTATTTCTCTACCAAGGGTCAGCAGTTATATGTACTCTTCGATCTTGTCTCTTCTAACCTGGTAAAGTATCATGACAATTATATGATTCCTATCGTCACAGGTTTCTGGCAGAAGGCCATCTCGGCGGGTACTCGATTCACCTTCCGACCTCATGCATCTATTCGATATATGTTCCCACAGCATGATGATGATCTGCCATTCTCAAAGCTGAATATCATCGGTGGTTTCCATCGTGCCATGCAGTGCGAACAGCAGATGACGATGGCGGGTCTTTCGCACATGGAGATTATTTCCGATCTATATGCCAATGTAGCTGGTCTCACCTTGCAAGAACGCCTCTTCATGAATCATTTCGCCTGTCTACGTTTCGATGCGGCATCCGTATGTTCTAACTTCAACAAACTCCTTGACAACGAATCGCTCTACTTCGGTTGGCAGGGCAGTTATAGCATTCGCACCGCCATCGGCCCTATCACCGTAGCAGCAGGATACAACACGCTTTCCGGCTCGTTCGACATGTCGTTCAATGCAGGCTATTGTTTCTGATTTTTGCGGCTCTAGTTCCTAAAAAACTACATAAACTGAATAATGGAGTTGTCATGATGCTACATTTTAAATGTAATATCATAGAAAACTCCATTATTTTTCGCAGATATACGAGATTTTTTATATCTTTGCATCTGTAATTTTACATTTTAAATTATACTTTGTACTCAATACATTGTACATTATCCATTTTACATTATACATTTAATTCACTTCATGCGCGAGTTAGAACTCAAGTACGGCTGTAATCCTAACCAGAAGCCGTCAAGAATCTTTATGGAGGGCGACAAAGAGCTCCCTATCACTGTACTTAACGGTCGTCCAGGTTATATCAACCTGCTCGATGCTTTCAATAGCTGGCAGCTCGTTAGCGAATTGAAGCGTGCTACAGGTCTTCCTGCAGCTACCAGCTTCAAGCACGTCTCTCCTGCCGGTGCAGCAGTCGGTCTTCCTTTGAGCGAGACATTGAAGAAGATCTATTTCACTGATGACTATGAGCTCACCCCACTGGCTACCGCTTACGTCCGTGCACGTGGTGCTGACCGTATGTCAAGCTTCGGTGACTTCATCGCTCTCTCTGACGTCTGTGACGTAGCTACTGCCAAGCTTATCAACCGTGAGGTCAGTGACGGTGTCATCGCTCCAGGTTACGAGCCTGAGGCTCTCCAGATCCTTCAGACCAAGCGCAAGGGTACCTACTGTGTCATCCAGATGGATCCAAACTACCGTCCTGAGCCTATCGAGCGCAAGATGGTCTATGGTATCACCTTCGAGCAGGGCCGCAATGAGATCGACCTCAATGACGACGCTCTCTTCGCAAATATCCCTACCGCAAACAAGGAGATCCCTGAGGCTGCACGCCGTGACCTCGTCATCGCACTCATCACCCTCAAGTATACTCAGTCAAACTCTGTATGCTACGTCAAGGATGGTCAGGCAATCGGTATCGGTGCAGGTCAGCAGTCACGTATCCACTGTACCCGTCTGGCAGGCAACAAGGCCGACATCTGGTGGCTCCGTCAGCATCCAAAGGTAATGGCTCTCCCATTCAAGGAGGGTATCAAGCGTGCTGATCGTGACAACACCATCGACGTATATATCAGCGAAGAGGAGCACGACGACGTACTCCGTGACGGCGCATGGCAGAACTTCTTCTCAGAGAAGCCAGAAGTCCTCACCCTCGCAGAGAAGAAGGAGTGGCTCTCACAGCTCACCGGCGTATCTCTCGGTTCTGACGCCTTCTTCCCATTCGGCGACAACATCGAGCGCGCTCACAAGTCTGGCGTCCAGTGGATCGCTGAAGCCGGCGGTTCTGTCCGTGATGACAATGTCATCGCTACAGCAGATAAGTACGGCATGGCAGTCGCCTTCACCGGCGTCCGTCTGTTCCATCATTAATTTGACGAATCAATAGTTCACAACATTTTTAATATAACAAAAAATCATGGAAAAAAGTGCATTGCAGATCGCTCGCTCTGCATATCAGCCTAAATTGCCAGTAGCGCTCCGTGGCGCTCTGAAGGTTGTCGAAGGTGAGCCTACCCAGTCAGTAGCAGATCAGGAAGAAGTTCAGAAGCTCTTCCCTAACACCTATGGTATGCCATACATCAAGTTCGAGCCTGTCGAGGGTGAGATGACCACCGCTCAAATGAACGTTGGTGTAATCCTCTCAGGTGGTCAGGCTCCTGGCGGCCACAATGTTATCTCTGGTCTCTTCGACGGTATCAAGAAGCTCAATCCAAAGAACAAGCTCTACGGCTTCATCCTCGGCCCTGGCGGTCTCGTTGACCACAAGTACATGGAGCTCACTCCTGAGATCATCGACGAGTATCGCAACACTGGTGGTTTCGATATCATCGGTTCAGGTCGTACCAAGCTCGAGAAGAAGGATCAGTTCGACAAGGGTCTTGAGATCCTCCAGGCTCTTGACATCAAGGCTCTCGTAATCATCGGTGGTGACGACTCTAACACCAACGCTTGTGTACTCGCTGAGTACTATGCAGCTATCGGTGCTGGCGTACAGGTTATCGGTTGTCCTAAGACCATCGACGGTGACCTCAAGAACGAGGCTATCGAGGCTTCATTCGGTTTCGATACCCCTACTAAGGTTTACTCAGAGGTTATCGGTAACATCATGCGCGACTGTAACTCAGCTAAGAAGTACTGGCACTTCATCAAGCTCATGGGTCGTTCTGCATCACACGTTACCCTCGAGTGCGCTCTTCAAACCCATCCAAACATCACCCTCATCGGTGAGGAGGTTGAGGCTAAGAACCAGACCCTCGACGACGTTGTTACCTACATTGC
>JAZUDJ010000067.1:0-16340 GCA_045639585.1 Bacteroidales bacterium | reverse complement strand
ACAGCATTATCATCACCGATAATACAAGTCCTGCCCAGCGATGCCACATACGCCAATTCAGGGGATATTTCTTCTTTGATTGATTATAGTTCTTCGATTCAGAAAAATTCATAAATAAGCTGCCATTTTGTTTGTTTTGGCAGCGCAAAGGTAGCAACTTTTCAAATAGCTTTCAATAACCAAAATTAGGTATTTTGTTCTTTCGAAGCTTCAAACCCTTAAATTTAGGAGCATTTTTGTCTATTTGAAGTATCAATATCACGTTCAGAAGATAACGAAAACACATTATAAACCCTTCCTCGGTGATGTTAAATGCCCAAAATTGCTATGTATCAAACCTCGGTTCCATAGCGATGTTCCACATTATGTATTAACACTTCTTCAATGTAAACGGAACATCGAAAAATGCTTTTGTGTTCCATAACAACTCAAAATCTGGCTAAATAATGTTAAACTGGAAAAATAGTTGAGTTGCACCCCCTCCCCCGAAAGTCGATAGTCGCTAATTTTGCAGCCGTTTCCTCGTGGTTATGGGAAAAGGATGAAGTCCTAACGATTTGCTCAGTCGGATGGCAGGTCTGGATATCGGTTCTAGTTTCTGTATAGACATGAAACCAATGCAAATAGTTAATGATCTGTTAACGTCTTGTTTCATACCCTATGATGAAACTATTTGGCAACTATCTTTGCACCGAAAATCGAAATCGCTGCAATTTGCGAGGAATATCAACAAATCAATTGTTGAATAGCGAATATATAATATGAAATATGTATCAATTGAAACCAAAAAGCTTAATGCTCTAATAGAGCTGGTGGCGAAAGTGAAACAGATGACAGAGGAAAAAGCAAGTCAACAGACTGCTGATCCGCACAAAATCTACCGACTACAAGAGGCTCTGGAAATCCTTGACATCTCACGAGAGGAATTCAAACGAGCACGATATGCAGGACGCATTCAATACCATCAAGCAGACGACAAGTTTTGGTTCTACTTATCAGAGCTCATCGATTTTCGCAATCGTTATCTCTCCCCCAGTGCAGAGGGAATAGCATAAACACATTAACCTATACTTTTTAACTATGGCAAATTCTTTTACGCTGATTGAGGAATCGACTTTCGAGGCACTAGTCAAAAGCGTCAATGACATCAAGTCTATCGTCAGCAATCTTAATTCCAGCTCAGGCTACAATCCAAACCGCATCTTCACTAATGCAGAAGTGAAGGAGATGCTTGGTGTGGGTGATAAGACCTTGAAGAAATTGCGTGACTCGAATCTCCTTCCCTATCATCTTTCTGGCAAGGAATACTGGTACCTCCAATCAGATCTCGATTATCTGATGGAGGCTACTAAAGTACCAGTTTTCGCAGAACATTAACTTTTATTCAAGCTTTCAAATGGGTCGAAAAAAATCTCTACGTAACGCTGGCAAGTTTATCCTTCGCACAGACCGCGAACCTAACAGACAAGGCGAATACCCTGTCTACATTCAATACACCCTTGACGGCAAGGTCGCCAGGGGTGAGACTGGCGTGTGCGTGAAGGAAAAGGACTGGGATGCCTCAAAGCAACGTGTACGTTCGACCCATAGAATGGCAGCTCGGCTTAATCAGGTTTTTGACGAGAAGAAGCTCTATATTGATACCGAAGTTCTGTTATTCGTAGGTCCGTCATCTCGTAGAATAACGATTGACATTCTTCGGAGAATTGTTCAAGGAAAGCCCTTCGCAGAAGAGAAACCTGAGGTTGATTTTATCCTGTTTATGCGCGACAATCAGAAACGTCGACATGAAGTCGGTAGAATAGCGGTATCTACACATGAGAACGGAGATAATACCATAGGAGGTTTCCGTGAGTTCCTAAAGGAGAAGCTGGGAAGAGAATCCATCTTCTGTTCGGAGGTGACAGTAAAGCTCATTTCGGATTACATCGTGTGGAGACTTGAAGAACGTGGAAACAAACCTGCGACAATCAATAAGGCACTCACTCCTATAATGAAGGCATGCAAAGCAGCTGCTATAGAGGAACTGATGAACAACCGTACAGCAGAAGCCATTGGTGAACTATACTTGACAGAGAAACGGTCTCTAACAAATGATGAAGATGAAGACAATCACAGTGATCATTATCTGACGGAAGAAAAGCTTCAGGAGATGGCAGACCTATATCCACTACAACTTCGTGAACGATCACGCGAATATATGGATATGTGGTTCTTATCTCTGCACACATGCGGGCTCCGCTTCTCTGATATTCTCACGCTACAATGGTGCGATGTGCATTTCGCTGAACGAATGATCCGAAAGGTGGTGGTCAAGACCAAACGGCAGATTGAGATTCCACTTACAGACAATGCCATTGAGCTATTAAAACGATTCTGGCAAAGAAATGGGAATCGACGCTTCGTGTGTGGATTGCTTCCAGAGAACTTCGATCTGAATGACGACTTGGCAGTCTATCATGCCTGCCTACACAAGAACGCAAGCATCAAGACCTGTCTCAAGAGGATAGGGAAGCTTATGAACCTTCCATTCAATCTGGGTATGCATTGCGCTCGTCACACGTTTGCAGTGTTAGCTCTTTGCCGAGGAATCGAGGTAAAGAAACTGAGCGTTCTTCTGGGCCACTCATCTGTGCTCGTCACGGAAAAGACGTACGCCCGTTTTATACCTCATGTCCTAGAACAAGAGGTAAACGACAAACTGCAATTCGAAGTAATTCCCAGGAATCAGTAACAAAGACCTATACCCGACTATAATTTCATGATTGCCTTTGCCTGGTCAGCAAATGGCAACAAATTAAACCGCTACCCGACCAGTAGCATAAATCTCTTACAAATGAATACCATAAAAATCGAAATGGTAGATCTTGCAAGAATCCTCCGATTATCGGACGCTTACTTTTGTTTATGCAAAGATATATAAAATTTTATTCATTCAATCAATATACGACACTGATGTCGGCAAGTTTTTCAGAACTACGTATCTTTACATCACGAAGCGAACAGCTCCTAATTTTGAAAAAGGGAGCGAGTTGCTTGAGTTCGTTTTTACGGACTTTCAGTCGTCTCTTGACAAGCAAATCGCAGCAGCGGAACATCGTAGTGTACAGAACAGCCAGAATGCAAGTGGCAAGGCCAAGGTGCAAAGAGAAAGTAATCCTGACAAACTAGCCAAGACAAAGCGAAAGAGCAATGGCGGCAGCAATACCAAGGGCGTTACAGAACTTTGCAGCAAGAGCCAGGAAGAGAATACGAATCCTGACGAGTTGCCGGATTCGGCTGATAGGCCAAGCGAGTCATTAGACACCTCTGGAAGTTCTAACGAATCGTTGCAAATCAATGAAGTCGTTGCAGCTGCTTCCGTTTCTATCTCTTTCGAGCAACTCGAAGCCATCTATCCAAAGAAGGACAGTTCCGCTTCATGTCGTAACGAAGCAGAGGATCTCTGGGGAAAGCTGTCTGACGAGGAAAAACGTTGCAGTTACAACTACGTCTGCAATGCCATTTCTCAAAGTACCACTTCTACACTCCCGTTTTTGCGCCAGTACATCAAATCTCAGTACTGGCACCAGAACGGATTGAACTAAGAGGGACGTTTTATGAGGGGTGGCCAGCGGTACCCAGATACGTATCTCACGTATCTTTGGTATCAGACCACTATCCACCCCTCATTTCAACTAAAAAAACCATTAACTATGATTACAAGGATATTCTATTCTAAAAGTCCTACGGATACAATCAACTATGTTATGAATCCTAAGAAACACGCTGAAGTTACTCTCTCGAAAGGCATCAATTCTCTGTTCTATGTGCCTCGTATTATCATGGATTTTGAGAAACAATCGGCTCTCAGACCATCTCTTGAGGTCAAGGTCATTCATATTCCGACCTCCTTTCATGCACGCGATTTGGAGGCTGTCAATGCTCAAGGAGCAGAGATTCTTCAGGATTGGATTGACCGGATGGAGAGGCACGGCTACCACTTTGACCAGTACTTTTTCGGTCGTCACCATGATAAGGATCACAAGAATCCACACTTTCATTTTGTGGGCAATCTGGTACTCGACGATGGCTCTCGTGCCAATCTTGCTAACATCGGAAAGGCTGCTCGTGAGGCATCTATCTACGTCACTCAAAAGTGGGGTCTGGTATCTGCTAAGCATCTGCAAGAAGAGATTCTTCAGGAGCAGAAAGACTCAATGAAGGAGTATGAAAAGGCAGATTATATCCTTTCTGGACAAAAGAATTCAGGTCATTCCTCATCAGTTTCGTCTTGCGATTCTACAGACATTATGGTTGTAGAAGATACATCTGCACCAATTTTTGAGACTGGCTCTTTCGACCCGATTGGTGTTGTAGCAGCAATGCTATTTCCTGATTATACTCCCGTTATTTCAAGTGGTGGAGGTGGCGGCAACAAGAGCGACGAAGACGAAGAGAAGAAGAAAAAGAAGCGCCGAACCACAGGCAGAGGATGTTTTAGTAAACGATAATATATAGTATGAAAAAAGAGAAATCTATCAAAAAGCAGCGTACTCATCGCAAGGAAATCCAGTTCAGTAATGAGGAATACGATCAGATCCGAGCCAAGGCTTTTGCTGCTGGACTATCTGAGGCTGCCTATATACGTGAGGCTTCTCTCGCTCATGAATTGAAAGCAGCACTTACCCCAGAGGAGCGGAAACTCTACCAGAGAAGCACGGCTATCTCGTCTCGTTATCTCAACAATCTTAACCAGCTGATGCGCATCAGCAATACCTTCGGATATTCTCAAGAAGCAGCATTGGCCATATTGCAGTTCGTCATGAATGCCGACACTCATCTGCAAGGCGGAGAATATAAACCTATCGATGATCTCGCTCTGGAACAGGACCTGAAGCGAATTGAACGTAAGCAAACAGCTCGGAAGGAAGCGGAGCAAAATGATGCGAAAAAGACATCTGGAATGGCAGAGGAGAACAAGCAACTTAAAGAAGCTCTGGCTTCTTCTAATCAACGTTTGTATGAAGCACAAAGACTGGCTGCGCATAACTATCTGCTGACAGAAAAGGGTTCAAAAGAGTACCGTTCAAAAAACAAAATCTATATGTACTCTACAGTTACTGGAGATGGATGGTTCTTCAAGATCGGAGAGAGAGCTGCCGAAGTAATAGCTCCACATCTGGTCAAAGATTGGCAGGATGGCAAAATCACGGTAGCTGATCTTCACAAGCTTTACCTGGAAAGGAGAATTAGCAGATAAAAAGGTGTGTCTCTCGATGGAAGAGACACACCTTTTTATATTATATAGGAGGTTTATCAAGTTGTGTTAGACAGAGAAGTCAAAATCCAATTTATCCATCACCTCATCCTCGAGTGTCTTCGGGAGGAACTTGGCATAGACCTTCTCGGTGACAAGAATGCTCTTATGTGCCAAAAGTGCGCTGACCTTATGAACCTCCACACCTTTATTGAGCGCCAAAACAGCCCAGGTATGACGAGCCACATGCATGGTCAGGTTGAATTTCAACCCGAGTTTATGACCCACGGTCTTCAGTGAGGTCTTGATGGGCGTATTGCGGTTGATACGCTGGCGACGGACTTCGACATCATTGTCAACGTTGAAGTTATCCGGCAGAAGGCCGAAGACAAATCGGTTCATGCCTGTGCGCTCCTTCCATTTGTTGAGAATCTGGAGTGCTGCACCATTGAGCATGAAGCTATGTGGCACCTTGCCTTTGACCAGCACCTTGGTCAACCTGTTTGTCTCAAAATTAATATGGTTCCACTCCAAAGTCATGATATCCGAGAATCGGAGACCACAAGCATAGACGCTGAACATGAACATATCTACATAATCGCGCGTACGAGGATATTTGAAATCAGCGTACATCGCAGCAAGTTGCTTCAGTTGCTCCTCGGTTAGATAATGACTGGCGTTGCTATCCTCATCTTCCTCATGCGACAGCTTCTTCTTTTCACCGAGGTATTTGAGCGCTATGAGATCTGAAACCTCGCGAGAGAGTATGCCTTGAGCGGCAGCAGAGTTGCAAGCCTTCATGATGGGTGTGAGAGTCTTGTTGATTGTTTCTGGAGAATTACCTTCTACCTCCTTGCGCCAAATGATGTACTCATCGATGACTGTCTCCGTGAGCTGTGAGAACATCATGGTCTCTTGATGATACTTCTGCTTGACGAACTTCTTAAATCCATTCATGGCACAATGGCCGTTGTCGCAGGTCGAGATGCTGATCTTGTCAGTCTTGTAACGATAATCCAGATTGTCGTTAGCGAACTGAATTAGGTCGGCATCTTTCTTGTTCTCTAATGAGAAGGTGCCGATGACGATTTGACGGAGTACCTCGATGGTCAACGTGTTTCCTGCATTTAGATACTCCAGTACCATCGTATCCACAGAAAGCTTCTTCGCATCGATAATCTTGTTCAATCGCTCTGCCATAGGATGCGAGCCTTTTACTCGCTGACGATTGTCATCCCAATCTTTGGTCTGTACCCAGACTCCCGTTTCTCCTTTAGCGACCTTCCCATCCAAAGTATATTGGATATAGAGAGGGTACTCATTCCTTGGATTCGACTTTCGATCCTGACGTAAGATGAATTTGCCTACGTTTCGTA
Organism: Bacteroidales bacterium; assembly: GCA_045639585.1. GTDB lineage: Bacteria > Bacteroidota > Bacteroidia > Bacteroidales > UBA3663 > Liminaster. Next base: position 9,725 of record JAZUDJ010000067.1, on the reverse strand, counting down.
ATGACTTCTTGCGTGCCATACTCTTGTCGTTTTAGTGGTTAGAATTTACTATTTTTAAAAAGAATATGGAGCAAAGATAATGGGTTTTCGGGGAAAATTAAAATGCGATTTAATACCACGAAAGGCGAAACCGCTCTAAAAGGAGCAGTTTCGCCTTATAGTTAAACACCTGATTTACACCAATCGACAGAGTGAAATGATTTAATATTCCTCCTCGTTGAAGAAGAAGTCGTCCTTCTGTGGGTAGTCAGGCCAAAGGTCTTCGATTGAGTCGTAGACTTCGCCTTCGTCTTCCATCTCCTGAAGGTTCTCGATGACTTCGAGAGGGGCACCTGAGCGGTTGGCATAGTCTAACAGTTCTTCACGGGTTGCGGGCCAAGGTGCATCTTCAAGCTTTGATGCCAATTCAAGAGTCCAATACATAGTGGTAAATGAGATATTAATGTTTTTTTGTTTTAGTAAAAAGGTGTTTCAGTGTTGTGTTGTCTGAAATTTGCGCGCGAAGATAGGCTTTTTTTGATGTAAAACAAAACCTATTGGCAAAAAACTGAAGACTATTGACCGAAACAAAACATTTTGTCATTCACAAATATCAATTTCGAAGTAATATGCCATAAAAAAGACAGTCGGACTTGGGTCTTATGGCAAGGCTATTATCTGATGCTGACGAATATAAAGCCCTTTGGTTGGATGCTCAACTGAAATCCCTTGCAAGTTGTAATATTCGGATTGAGAATCGACAAGGCCTGCATCGACTCCTGAAAGAGATGCTCCTTCGGTGAGGAATGTCTGAAGTTCGGACAAAGCAGGTAAGGCGCAATGGGTATTGTCATCCCAAAGTCCACGGTTGAGCCAAGAGTCGATTACCAACTGCTGAGCATTGTAACTGGCACCACCATTGCCATTCTCTTCGGGGAACCACCAATAGAGGCCATTCACATTGGGATACTGCAGAAGCAGCTCAATGAGGTCATGCGTGAAAGACTGCTGGCCCTGAGGGGTTGCTGGCCAACGATCGGTGAAATTGTAGGTAGCATCGGCGGGATACCATTGGTAATAATAGGCAGTCTCAACAATCTGTACTTCGCGCTGAGGGTGCGATAGCTGCAACTGCTCAAGGGTAGCGGCCAATGTGGAGAGATTGCCATGCCAGAATGGATAGTAGCTGAGAGCTATACAATCGTAGTCGACATCACCAATACAATTGTAATAATTGACTGTCTGATTGGCATTGACAGTACGCTCTGTATGAATCATTATCTTAGCCTCAGGACAAGCTTCACGCACGGCACGTGAACCACTGTTGAGCAAGGTGGAGAGACGATCCCAAGCTTCGGCAGAAGCCTGCCGCTCCTTTGAAGGATACACCTTGTCCTTGTCATTGCGCCAAAGCATGCCATAAGAAATCTCATTGCCTATCTGCACGTAATCAGGGCATGCCCCAGCATCGACTAAACGGGAAAGACTCCGATAGGTATAGGAATAGACAGAATCGGCCAATGCCTCCGTGCTGGTGTCAGATTGCCATGAGCGTGGAATCTCCTGGTACGAAGGGTCTGCCCAGCTGTCGGAATAATGGAAATCGATCATCAGCTGCATGCCTGCCTCCTTGACTCGCACAGCCAAAGGCAGAATGTAATCAACATCCTGAACGACACCGGTATAGGCATTTGACGAACGCTCACGTGGCTCAACGAAAAGACGAAGTCGAACAGCGTTCCAATGGCACGTCTCATGAAGATAGGTAACAACGTCATCAATCGGTGTACCCTCGGCATCAAGATAGGGTGTAGAATAACGTTCGTAGCTGGGAAGCAACGAGAGGTCACCACCGACAAGATGCTGACCTTGAGCCAAAGAAACCGTAGTTGCAGTCAACGCAATTATTAAGGAAAGAAAACGATTCATGATAGGGAAATTAAAGGATTCAGGACTTGGCAACAGGACGTTCAATACGGCCTACAATGCCGATACACAGCTCGTATAGCAAGTAAAGGGGAAGCGACACCAGGAACAGCGTAAAGAGATCAGGCGGCGTAATGATGGCAGCTACAATGAGGATAAGGACGAAAGCATGACGTCGGTACTGCCGCATCATCTGGGCACGCAGGATACCGAGTTTGGCCATGAACCAACAGATGATCGGCAACTGAAAGACCAAGCCCATGGTGAACGTAAGACTGGTGAACGTAGAAATATAGCTGTCGAGCGAGATGAAGTTGCGCACAGATTCGTCGACCTGATAATTGCCCAAGAAGCGGAATGAGATAGGAATAAGCACGAAGTAGCTCATCACAACCCCAATGATGAAAAGCAAATAGCAGCTGATGCCCACTGAAAGGGAATAGCGACGTTCGTTGGCATAGAGAGCAGGAGTGATGAACCGGAAGAGTTCGAAAAGTATATAAGGAGAGGCCAACAAAGCACCGATAGAGAAAGAGGCCATCATGTGGGTCATGAACTGAGCCGAGAGGTCGGTGTTGATAAGCTCAAGATTGAACGTGTCAAAGCGGAAGGGATCACTAGAGCCCATGAGCGATGAGAGCCACTCGCTGCACTGTTCGATGAGACGAAACGTGATGAAATGGCTGTCTTTAGGAGCAAGAAGCAGACGAAAGGTCTCCTCCTTGAAAAAGAAGACCACCACAGAAAGACCCAGTATGACCAACAAGACACGCACCAGCATCTGGCGCAACACCTCGAGGTGACTGGTAAAACTCATTGTCTCAAGCTTTTCCATTATCCGAGAGGGGGATAGTACGCATTCTTATAATACTCGACATGAGGACTGCCCGAAGCTGGCAATTCGATAGCAAAGACGTCGAAACGGGCTTGATAATCGATATTACGCGACCGCAGATAGAAATCGGCAGCACGAACACTTCGCATGATCTTACGATAATCTACAGCATCCTCAGGACGACCCCAACGGCCGGATTGTCGGGTCTTGACTTCGACGAACACGATCTCATCAGTAGATGGGTCGAAGGCTACAATATCAATCTCGTAAGCGTGGTCTTTCCACCTGGTTTCGATGATCTGCATGCCCTCTTGGCACAACCGCTCAGTGGCAAGTTGTTCGCCGGCTTGTCCAAGTTCGTAAGAAGTCACAAGAAAAGGTGATTAATAAGATAGATGAAAAAGAAAAAAAGGAAAACCGGCGTCTGGACGTGATGAAACTCCAGTATATAGGTTTTGGGCTGCGGTCCGCCTCCGTAATCTGCCGAGCTTCCTCCGGTGGTACCAGTGTTCGTGGCGTCGCAAGATTCGGCAGCGCGCCTTCGGCATACGCTTGACCCGGTTCTTTAATTAATCGATGAGTTTCCCGCTCTACATAAAACCGGTTTTCCTGCTGCAAAGATAGAGTGATTATTTGAATATTCCAAATTTTTGGCTGTTTTTTTACATTATTTGACCATTGCCAAATTATCTATGTACTGGATTAGGAGGCAGAGAATACAAAAAAAAGAGGGAGCCCGCACACATCAAACCGGACTCCCCCCAACATACAACTATTTATAAATGAGCATTGAGAGAAAAACTATTTCTTCTGATAAACGCGAACGTAGTCGACTTTCATCGTGACAGGCAATGCCTTTGAGTCAACACCGTTCCAACCGCCCCAGTCACCACCCCAAGCGAGGTTGAGGATAACGTAGAAGGGGGCATCGTATGGCCAATCGCGCTTGCCCGTACCAGGATTCTTGTAATAGAGGGTCTTCTGACCATCTACGTAGAACTGGAAGTACTCAGGAGTCCACTCCATGCCGTAGGTATGGAAACTGCCTTCAGCACCGGGGCACTTGATCTCTTTGGTAACCTGGGTATTCTCGACATGATAATGACCCTTGGCATGGAGGCTCGATGAGACATAGTCGGGGTTGACGCCAACCTCCTCCATGATGTCAATCTCACCATCATCAGGCCATGACTTGAAGTTGACAGGCATCATCCAGAAGGCAGGCCATGTGCCCTTGCCCGAAGGAAGGTTGATGCTGGCCTCAACGTAGCCATACTTCCAGCCCTGATTGCGCTTGGCATAGACTCGGCCAGAATAGACCTTACCCTCCTCTTCGAAGCAATGAATCTGAAGCTGACCATCGACGATCTCTGTGACGAGACGTCCGTTGGGCGACTTGCGATTCACATAGTTCTGGAGCTCATTGTTTACCCAATGGTCACGCTGCACTTCATGAATCCAGTCATTGCCGAGCTGAGTGCCTTCATCGAACTCATCATGCCATGCCAATTCATAGTCTGGCAATGGACATGAGAAGGAGTAGACGGGACGTTCAGCTGCTTCCTGACTCACCTTGACGACCTGACGCTCAGTGCCGGCCTTGATGGTCACTTCAGCCTCACGTGGCTCGTAAGCCGTGTTGGCCGATACCTGGACTTTCACCTGAGCATTGCCCGAAGCGCCATGAGCGGGTGTTACCGTAATCCATGACTCGCCGCTGGTGAAAGCACTCCATTCGCGGCTTGCATTGAGACTCAAGCTGTTCTCACCGCCTTCAGCTCCGAAGCTCAGAGAGGTGGGAGTAACATTGAGATTCAACTGCTCGACGACCTCCTGCTGAGGAGTGTCGCTGCCTTCGCCACAAGCACCGAGGCTCATGACTGCAGCAAGAGCTATTGTTAGTATATTCATGCGATTCATTGATTTATGAAGTTTTTGGGAATGACAGGGAGGAATGAACGCTCCTCCCTGTCACTTATTCAATGAAGCATCACTTGGCAACCTGAACGTGAATGCCGCTGACGAGGATTTCGGTGCCAGGGGCATTGCCGCCAAAGTCGAGTACGAGGCTGAGGTCATCCATGTCAATGCCAGGAGCAGCGAGCAGGGTGATTACATTGTCCTCATAAGCTACGATGTCATGACGGTCATCGGTGTAGAAGACCTTATCGTCGGCCTTTGAAACCCACTTGACAGTCACTGCTGGCACGTCAATGGTTGGGTTGAGGATGACGCGGAAGTCATACTTGTTGTCAGCCGAGGTAGCGATGTTGTTGAAGAGCTGGAACTGAGCCTGCCAACGGTCGTTTGACTCGCTTGGCAATGAAATGCTGTAAGTACCATCTGCATTCACCTCATAAGACATTGGCTCGTCGGGAGTGTGCCAGTCGCCACCCTGGGCGTTGTAAGAGCCGATCTCGATAGCCTCGGTCCAGATGTTGTCTTCGGCATTCCAGGTCTGCTCCTTTGGACCCTGATGCTCCTGCATGTGGATGTCGCTGATGGTGAACTCGGTCTCGGCAGGGTTGCCACCGGCGTCGATCACGATCTTGAGGTTGGTGATGTCGGTGTCGCACTCCTTAGACTCGTTGTTGTACGGACGGACGTCGACGATCTCGATCCAAGTCTCCTCGTAGGCAGAGATGTCGTGACGGTCTTCGGTGAGGAAGACGTTGTCATTGTCCTGCTGGGTGAACTTGACGGTAAGACCAGGAATATCGTTGTTCGAAACAACCTTCAGGCGGATATCATAAGACTTGTCGATAGTAGCAGCCACACCGATGTTGTTGAAGGTATGCTGAGCCTGCCAACGGTCGAAGGTAGCCTCTGGCAAGAACCAGGTGAATGAACCGCCATCCTGAGTAAGCTCTGGGTTGTCAATAGGAGACCAGTTAGGAGCATAGTAGTAAGAGAGGTCAATGTTCATGTTGGCCAAGAGGTTAGCGCTCTCGTCCCAGATGACGCCTGGAGTTGGCTCATCGCCACCGCCTTCGCCATTACCGCCTTCAGCTGGCACCTGGTCGAGCTCCTTGTTGAGGGCATGCTCGATCAAGACGATGTTCTTGATGGTCACCTCAGTACCCTCTTCGCAACCGCCGAAGTCAAGTACGAGCTGCAGGAGGTTATCCTGGATGTCAACACCTGGCTGATCGACGAGGTAGAATACGTAATCCTCGTAAGCCTTGAGGTTGGTCTCATTGTTGTAGAAGACAGCGTTGGCGTCATAAGCGATGCCGAGTGAACCAGGCACACCGTTTTCGCCAGTCTCGACGAGCTTGAGGGTCATACCGTTGAGATCCTTGCTTGCAGAGATGACACAAGAGAAGTCATAGTTCTTGCCCGAAGTCATGAGTGGGCTGCCAGGACCGATATTGGTGATCAATGGGAACTGTGCCTGCCACTGTGAAGCGGTACCCTTGACGAGGTTGATATTGACCTCCTGGTTGGTGACGCTGAAGATCTCGTCCTGTACGACGTCTGGATAAGGAGCCCAGCCAGCATCGGCATAATAGATGCCACCAGCGGTGATCTCAGCCTGCTTCCAGATGTTGTCGGGCTGATCGTAGGTGAAGCCAGCGAATGCACGTTCTACGGTATCCTCGGTGGTGAGGATGTACTGCCATGCGATGACACCAGGCTCATCGATCAGGAGGGTCATCTTCTTAGGAGTAAGGTTGATCACCTTGTAGCGAGGATTCTCCCAGATGTAGTCGTTGGCAATGTATGGGAAGTAAGTGCCCTTAGGGAAGGTGATGTAGAGGTCGTCACCATCTACTTCAAGGCCGTAGGTCGAAGTCTGAGCCTCGACAGGGACATTGTAGTCCTCGTCTGGGTTACGGAAGTCAGGCCATACGGTTACACCCTTGTTGACATAGATAGTACCATGGTTACCTGGCTCGAAGGTGTAAGAATAATCTTCGGCAAAGGTGAGCTGGTTGTCATAGAGACCCTCATTGGCCTTGCAGTCAGCATCGCCGCTCCACCAGTTGGTGCCGTCAGAACCAGACTCACCACATGCGAGGTGACCCTTCTCCTTGTTGGCCATGTGCCAATCAGCCTTGCTGAGGATAGTGGTGTACTTACCGAAGTCGATGAGTGTGTTGTCGATATGGAAGGTGGTGGTGTAGATACCATCGCTGATACCGTTGTGATTACCTACCTGCATGGTGACGGTGTAGTCACCAGCGTTGGTGTAGATCTTGGTATAGCCGTTGACGGTAGTCTTCTCCTCCTTGCCGTTAGGCAGGGTGATGGTCCAGATTGGGTAGACAGCAGGAGCATCGAGCTTGAGGCAAACCTGATTGAGGCTCTGGTCGACGTCAATCTTCACGTTGCCGCCAAAGGCGCTGGCCTGAGGGATGCCGGTTTCGCTGACGCCTTCGAACTCCTCGGGTGAGCAGGCTACCAGAGAGCCTGCCACTGCGAGAGTCGTAAGAATATATTTATATGTAGTTTTCATTGAGACAGATTATTTATAGTTATTCTGAACAAGATCAGGATCTGAATCCAACTCGGCCTGAGCGATAGGGATATACTTCTTCTTTTCGCTCCAGGTACCTACGCGACCCTGGTCGCTTGGGGTAGTGCCGTCGCATGAGGTTGGCACGAGCACTGAAGAGGCCATGCCGGTGCGGACGAGGTCCCAGTAGCGCTTGCCTTCGCCTACGAACTCAAGCTTACGCTCCTCGATGATGTTCTCGATCGTAGCATCTGAGATATCGGCCAGGCCAGCACGACTGCGTACCTGATTGACGAGGCTGGTAGGATCGCCATTCTTATCATTGGTACGAATCATGAGCTCTGCAGCATTGAGCAGGGTCTCAGCATAGCGATAGTAGCGGAGGTTGTTGTTGTAGTTGAGGTTGTTATCGAAACCTGCACCGCTGTTGTTGGCAGTGTATGGACGATACTTCTTGAGCCAGATGTGAGTGTCCTGATAACGGTTGGTGTACTCTACGCCACGAACGTCCCAGCAGGTAGCATCACGACGGACATCACCCTCTTCGAACATGTTGTAGGTAGCGGTACGCACTGGGAGGAAGCCCCAGCCGTCAGCACCCTTGTCCCAACCGTCGCCACCAGGCCATGAGTTAGGCGAGATGAGGGTAGGCAGTACGGTACCACCGATGGCGAGAGGTGAACCCCAGCCACGCTCGTTGTTGTTGTCCTCGTAGTTGATCTCCCAGATAGACTCTTCGCACCATTCGCCTGACTCTTCCCAAAGGTTGGCATAGTCATCATGGAGCTTATACTGGTTTGACTCAATGATCTTCTTCATGTATTCGAGGGCCTTAGAGTAGCGCGACTGGTCGTTCTGATACATGACCATCTCAGCATACATCATATAAGCCATGGCCTGTGAGATACGACCGCTGTTGTCGTTATCCCAGCGCATAGGCAATACGTTCATATCCAATACACCCTCGAGCTCAACGATGATTGCGTTGTAAACCTCATCAGCTGGCAGCTGTGGAGCGGTATAAGGAGAGGTGAGGTTCTTGAGATAGAAAGGAATGTTGCCGAAGTAATGCCAGAGCATGTTGTAATAGAACACGCGGAGGGCAGTACCCTGAGCCACGTAGAGGGCAATATTCTGGTTGCTTACGTGCTCGAGCTTGTTGTCTTCGATGTAGTGGAGCAGGTCGTTGCAGCGCTTGATGCCTGAATAGTCGACCGTCCAGAGCGAAGAGAGGGTATTGTTCTCGTCAGCCTCGTAGTTGCTGAGCTTGTGCCAGTTCTCCATATCAGAGAGGTTTGAACCGCCGACCCAGAAGAGGTCGCCCATGATCTCTGCATCGATGTTGAGAGCGTTGTACTGGCCCAGTCCCCAGTCTGGCCAATGGATAGGATCGTAGGCAGCGATAAGAGCTTCCTGAATATGCTCGTCGGTGGTATAGTATTCCTCGAGAGGCTCACCATTGGGGTTGGTTACCTCGAGGAAGTCGTCAGAGCAGCTGGCAAGGCCCAGAGCTGCAGCGACGCCGGCCATCATAATATATTGTTGTTTCATGTTGTTTGCTTAATAACTGTTGTTTCGACTATCATTAACTGATTAGAATGCTACGTTGACGCCAAAGGTCCAGGTGCGTGGCTGTGGGTAGACGCCACGGTCGATGCCCTGTGCATTGCCCGAACCTGATGAAATCTCAGGATCGAAGCCCCAGTACTTGGTCCAGGTGACGAGGTTGTCAACCATACCGTAGACGCGGAGGCGGCTGATGAAGGCCTTCTTGGTGAGCTTGGCAGGCAAGGTGTAACCGAGGCTGAGGTTCTTGATGCGGAAGTAAGAACCGTCGCATACATAGAGGTCAGAGCCCTTCCAGTTCTCAGTGTCACCGAGCGAGAGGCGTGGGTACTTGTTAGAGGTGCCCTCACCGGTCCAGCGGCCGAGCATCCAAGATGGATAGTTGCCCGAGAAGACGTCGTTACGATAGGTACCGTCGAAGATGTCGGCACCGGCTACGCCCTGCATGAAGACTCCGAGGTCGAAGCCCTTCCAGTCGAGGTTGACGTTAAAGCCGAAGGTCCAATCTGGGTGGCCATTACCGATGTTGGTACGGTCTTCGTCAGTGATGGTGCCATCGCCGTTGACATCGACAAAGCGAACGTCGCCAGGCACAGCATTAGGCATGATCATAGAGCCGTCAGCATTGGTGTAGTCACGTACCTCATCCATGTTCTGGAAGATGCCGTCAGTCTTGTAGCCGTAGAAGTAGCCATAAGGCATACCATTCTCAGCACGGGCATAGAAGCCAGAGATAGACTGTACCGAAGAACCACCGATCTGCATGAAGCCCTCAGAGTTACCAAGGTTCTCAACCGTATTCTTGATATAAGCTACGTTGCCCTTGACATTGTAGCTGAAGTCGCCGATGTGGCCCTTGTAACCGAGCTCAATCTCGACACCCTTGTTTGACATGTCACCGACGTTGCCTACTGGCTTGGTTTCGCCTACATACGATGGGATAGGCATCTCGATGATCAT
>JAZUDJ010000066.1:0-31184 GCA_045639585.1 Bacteroidales bacterium | reverse complement strand
TATCTGCCATGCTGACGCCAAGATTACCGAGGCGACCTTTCACAGCCTGCTTAGCCATTGCCTCTAACTCAGCATCGGACATATTATCAAGCTGTCCTACGGTTACATTAGTGCCTTCAATCTTCATTTTGCTGGCGGCCTTCTCTGCCTTACGATTAGGATGGGTCTTTGCCTTCATCTCCTCATTTTTTCGCCTAACCTCATTCAAAGCTTCATGGAATTCTTGATAGTAAGGTTTTGCACCTACAGAAGCTCCTGGTCTTCCTGCCCATTCTATCATAGACTGTTCACTCGGAAGTTCTGGGCACATTGCGATTACTGCATCTTGTGTCAGCTGAGCATAAGCATTGAAATGGCTTACTGCAGCCAATGATAAAGCAATTATTAACTTTTTCATAATATTCTATATTGATTTGTTTAATAAAAAGATAAATTCCCCCTCCTTGTTCCTTGTGAAAAGAATGAGGAGAGGGAAAGAAAATCGTATTTACTTCTTGATAAACTCTACGCGGCGGTTCTTTGCCTGACCTTCCTTGGTCTTATTGTCTGCAATAGGTTCGTGTGAGCCCTTACCTACAGCGCGGAGGTTCCACTCGTCAACACCGAGCTTCACGAGAGCAGCAACGACTGCCTCTGCACGTGACTGAGAGAGAGGATCGTTTACCTTGTCCGAACCCTGGTTGTCGCAGTGGCCCTGAACCTCGAAGCGTACGGTCTTGTTCTTGAGCATATAGTTAGCTACCTTCTGGATTTCCTCCATTGACTCTGGAAGGAGAGTCGCCTTACCTGTCTCAAAGTTGATGTTGTTAGTCACGAATTTACCAGTTTCAGCCATTGCCTTCTCTACAGCTGTGAGATCCTGAGCGTTACGGTCATAGAGTTCCACTGCACCCTGTGCAATCACTACGTTGCGGATGAAAGTGAGGTTATCGTAATCGAAAGGAACCTGGATTCCCACCCAAGTAGCCTGCTTCACTTTAGGCAGATTAGCTACGCGGTTGCCATCGATGTAAAGCTTCAAAGCACGCTTGTTGAATGATACTGCCACGGTATGCCAGCCTTTGCTGAATTTGTAGTCAAAGCTGGTGTCTATCACCTTGCTACCATTGTTGTAGTGGTAATGACAATTGCTGTCATCACAAACAGGGAGTGTGACATTGAAAACAGGATCATCATCATTTACATACACAGTGATCTTATCAGATGCGCGGTCAGTACTTCCTGCCAGGATCAACTTGATGTCGTTAAGACCGATGTTTTCTTTATTTGGCCAATAGTAGTAGTCAAACTCTACGGTGAACTCCTCAGTAAGGTAAGCTCCCTCCTGCTTGATGAGAGGAGTGATGAAACCGTTATCTGTAATCTCAACGACAGTCTCGCCATTGAACTTCTTCACTTCAGCCTTACCTGCATTGAGGTCCCACTTGGATGGGAATTCGCCTATTGTCTCACCTTTGAAATCATCCTGGAAAAGAATCTTACCACCGCGCTTGAAGTCGGTCGAGGTATTTACCTTAGGTGCATTGTCCGAAGTAGTTACCTCTGGTTCATCGTCCTCATCATTATTTCCCTTGGCACCTTTCTTAGCGCCATCAATAGCACCTTCAATTACATCAGATGTTTTCTGTACAGCTTTACTTTCTGCTACATTTTCAGCAGTTCGCTTTACAGCTTCACCAATACGCTTGAATAAACTCTGTGCAGAAACACACTCGGTACCAGCCATCAGAATAGCTACTGAGGCGACTAGAATCTGGAACTTTTTCATAATATGTGATTTTAATTAATATTAATTCTTTTATTGTGATATCTGGCGGCAAAGATACACCTTATATATATTATAGGCAATCCCCCAAATGGGGGTTTCTAGTTTCGGGAGCGATTCATACAAAGGAAATCGGTGCAATTCCGAATATTTATCAATCGAAATTGCACCGAATCAAGGATTATTCCAAAGTATTATCGCTTATCCAAGTCATCAAACAGATGTTGCAGGTAGGCTTTTCCCCATCGCTGCGCCTTGCCCTCAGGGTCGTGGCTCCACTTGAGCGGCACGCCATCCTGCTGATTGTCCTGCACATACAGGCAGGAATCTGTGATTAATCCGAAGCCATCGGGGAAGTCGTAGAAGGCGAAGGGACGATGATCGTTGGACAGGAGATCGTGACTGAAATTAAAGGAGCTATAATCAATGCCAAGCTGCGACAAGAGCGTGGCAGCCAGGTCGGTCTGCTGACCAAGGACTTCAATCTTACGAGGCTCTGAGACAGCGCCACCAAGCCACAGCATCGGGATGTGATAGCGTTTAGGATCCTGCATTTCCAACTCAGGATACATGCTGCAATGATCGGGCAAAGCGATGACGAGAAGGTTCTTCCAAAGGCTCTCATCGGCCTTCAGTCGGTCAATGAAAGCACCTAAGCAAGAGTCTGCGTATGCCAAGGAATTGGCGAACTCATGCTCAGGAATGCGACGGAAGTTCGGAACGTCGAAAGGCTCATGGCTACTCAAGGTCAGCGCGACCTTCATCCAAGGGGCAGAAGACTGCTGCTTGATCTCGTCATAAAGGAAATCATACATAAACTCGTCTGGCACACCCCATTTCTGTATCTGCTGCTCCGACGGGAAGTCTGTATTACCATAGATTCGCTCAATGCCACCAGCACGCAAGAATCCCTGCATATTAGTGAAATTGACGTCTCCGCCATAGACAAACTCCAGATCGTAGCCTTCCTCTGCAATACTCTTGGTGATGTATTGCAGATGATTGCATTTATTCTGCTCCTTCATCACGGTCGTCTTCGGCTGAGCGGGATAAGCTGCGAGAATCGAAGCCACTCCACGGTCGGTGCGCCAGGAGTTGGCATAGAAACGCGTGAAGAAAATACCTTCATTGCTTAGGCGCGTGAGGTTGGGCATGACTCGAGAATCGGCTTCGTCTGGATAAAGTGCCGAGAGTGCGCCTCCGCTGAAGCCTTCGAGGATCAACAACAAAACATTCGGCCGCGACACAACTAACAATTCCTCATTCCTCACTCCTAATTCCTCACTCCGATTCAGCTCCACAAGAGCTGAATTGCAATCTTCGCTACTCATAAACCGATACATCTGTCCGTAGTCCTGTCTGCGCGATACAGAATATATGAATGAGAAGGCCGGATTGACCGCAGCCTGGTTCAGCATCATCTCGTTACTGAAATACGCGCGGCCGATGTTCATCGTTGATTCAGTTACTCCACCTCGGATGGCGACGAAGCAGAGACCTGCTAACAGCACGCCTCCACAAGTATAGACAATGCGCCTGCGCAATGCCAGAGATTTCTTGGCTGCAGCTTCGCGCCAAAGATGGCTATAAGTCTTAGGTTGAGCAGGGAAGAGCTTTCTGAGGACAATATTGACCAACCAGACAATGATCACCAACGCCAGAATCAGCAGAAGATACTGCCACCAGCTCACCTGACCAAGCGTCTCTCCTGGGGAGTCGAGCAGATAGATGAGCGGAGTCGCATCCAGACGGAATCCCCAGTAGCTGAAAAGCTCCATATCGACCATCCACAGCAATGCCAACGGCAGACTCATAATTGTGAAGAACCACACGCAAAACGTGCGATACCACCCGCCTGGCAGCCAATAATGTACCAGCTTCAGCACCAGAGGAAGAGCCACGACATAACCAGCTACGGTAAGGTCATGTGGCAAGCTGTGCCATAGCACCTGCTGCCAGTCATTTCCGCTGAAAACACCATAGACGTCCTGATGATAAAGCATGAATAGGAGTGTCTCCAGCAGAAACACTCCTATCATACAGATATATACGACGATTATTTTTCGCATATTATTTAGTGGACGTAATGGAATCCCTTATTTCTGATCCTTGATATTGGCACGACACTGATTAATAACTGCGAGCAAGCGCTCCGAGTCATGCTTCTTGATGATGTCCGACAGCTCGGCCAGATTCTCACGGATATTATCAATCTGCTCAGCGGTATTCGGATTGAAGAGGATTCCCGTAAGCAAGAAATCGTCCTCGCTCAGCAAACCACGCGCAATGGCCATGTGACGCTTGAAGGTAGTACCCGGTGCATCCTGAGGCTTCATTACTCCCGTGAAGGCCAGTGTCGAGACAAAAGGAATACTCAGCGAATACGCTGTCGCCTTGTCATGCTCCTCAAATGTATAGTCGTAGATATTGAGCTTGAGCGAAGCATAGACCTCACGGAAGAACTCCTTACCCATAGGATCCGACTCCTTGATAATGACCGTATAATTCTGGCTCAAGTCGCTGAGATTCGCGAAAGTAGGGCCGAACATCGGATGTGTAGAGACGAATGGATGGCCGCAAGAAGCGTAGAACTCAGGCAATCCGGTCTTGACCGACGCAATGTCAGACAACATACACTTCGGGCTCAGATAAGGCAATACCTGCTCGAAGGCCGAGAAGGTATTCTTGATGGTCACTGCATTGATCAACAGATCAGGATCGAACTCCTTGATCTCCTCCATCGTAGAGAATCGACGGACGTTCAAGCAATAACGGAGCTTCTCAGGATGGCGCGCATAGACGGCTACATCATGATCCATACACAGCGTGTCGGCCATGAACAGACCCATCTTGCCAGCGCCTAAGATTACGATTTTCATAGTTATGAATTATGAATTCTCAATTATGAATTATTACGACCACTTATTTATCAGCTGCATCTGATGACGTACCGACTCACCGTGGATTGCCTCGAAGACCTCCTTCATGAACTCCTCGCTCATGCCGAGTGCTGCACCCTGCAGAGAGCGTTTAGTCAGGATTTCGTCATAACGACCAGCCTGAAGGACAGGCATGTTATGCTCCTTCTTGAACTCTGCAATCTCCTTCGAGATGCGCATACGCTTAGCCAGGATCTCGATGATCTTGTCGTCAATCTCATCGATCTGCAGACGCAGGTCAGAGAGGCTCTCGGTATGTACGGAATCACGGATAATCAGATTGCCAAGAATCTCCTTCAGCGTATCAGGAGTGATCTGCTGCTTAGCATCGCTCCATGCAATATCAGGAGTGCAGTGGCTCTCAATGATCAGACCATCGAAGCCAAGGTCCATCGCCTGCTGTGAGAGTGGCTGGATGAGATCACGGCGACCAGCGATGTGCGATGGGTCGCAGATGATAGGGAGGTTAGGATAGCGACGGCGCAGCTCGATGGCAATGTGCCACTGTGGCACGTTGCGATAGATGGTCTTGTCGGCCGAAGAGAAACCACGATGGATGACACCGATGCGGTGAATACCAGCACGATAGATACGCTCAATGCCACCGATCCAGAGCTCTACGTCCGGATTGACAGGGTTCTTGATCAACACAGGAACGTCCTTACCCTGCAGCGCGTCAGCGAGCTCCTGCATAGCGAAAGGATTAGCGGTAGTACGAGCTCCGATCCACAACAGATCCACGCCGAAGGCCAGCGCTGCATCGACATGCGCCTTGGTAGCAACCTCCACGCCGACGAGCATACCCGTCTCCTGCTTCAGCTTCTGCAACCATGGCAACCCAATGACGCCTACGCCCTCGAAGCCTCCTGGCTTGGTACGTGGCTTCCAGATACCAGCACGGAAGATCTTCACTCCCATAGCTGCCAGTGCACGGCCAGTAGCAAGCACTTGTTCTTCACTCTCTGCACTACAAGGGCCAGAGATCACCAGTGGTCGCTTGCAGTCAAGCTGCGGAAGCAGCGGTTCAAAAATCATATCCATCTTTTTCTATCTTTATATTCTATTTCATTAGAAGCCTGCCTTGCGAATGCGAAGCAACGCCTCCTGCATTTTCTCAAAAGGAGCACATAAACTTATGCGGACGAAACGCTCTCCATTCTTTCCGAAGATAAATCCTGGTGTCATAAACACTCTTGCCTTGTGCAGGATCGGTTCGGTAAGCTCCTCACAATTAGCGAAATGATCAGGAATCCTTCCCCAGAGGAAGAGACCTCGCTGCTTCGGATCAAACTCACAGCCGAGATACTCCATGATACGCTCTGCAGCGATGCGACGTACGCGATAAGCCTCGTTGAGTTCCTGGAAGTAGCTCGCAGGATTGTTGAGCGCCGTGATAGCCGCCTTCATCATCGGGCGGAACATACCGCTGTCGACATTCGACTTGACGCGCATCACCCAGTCAATAAATTCCTTCTTACCGATGACGATACCCTGTCGCCAACCTGCCATGGAGTGGCTCTTCGACATAGAGTTGAACTCCAGACAGATGTCCTTAGCGCCTTCAATCTGCATGATCGACAGAGGCTCGTCATTCAGGATAAATGAATACGGATTATCGTTGATGATGACGATGTTGTGACGCTTGCCGAAGTCGACGATCTTCTTCAGGAGCTCTCGTGAAGCGCAATGACCCGTCGGCATGTGAGGATAGTTGACCCACATGATCTTCACCTCATCGATGTCTGGCATGGCCTCAAGCGCCTCGAAGTCCGGTTCCCAGTCGTTCTCGTAAGTCAGATCATACTTGATGATTTCTGCGCCAACGAGCTTGCTGACAGAAGAATACGTCGGATAACCTGGATCTGGGACGAGCACCTTATCGCCCGGATTGAGGAACGCCATGCTCACGTGCATGATACCCTCCTTCGAACCAATGAGTGGCAGCATCTCGGTCTTAGCGTCAATGTCTACATCGTACCAGCGCTTATAGAATCCACTCCATGCTTCGCGCAAAGCTGGCAGGCCTGCATAGTTCTGATAGCTGTGTGCATCGGGTTGCATGGCGTCCTGCATCAAAGCCATGATGGTGGCATTGGATGGCATGAAGTCCGGACCTCCGATGCCTAAGCTGATAACCGGCTTTCCACCGTCAGCATTCATCTGCGCCACCTCTTTGAGCTTGCGACTGAAGTAGTATTCCTCTACGTGGCTGATTCGCTCAGCGGGCTTAATCTCTTTCATTATAAATATGCAAAGTTTAGTTTAGTCGATCTGATTCTCAACATATTCGCCTAAGATCATGAAGTCGGTCGTGAATGGCATGATGGCATCCAGAGCCTTGCGATACTGAAGATAATCAGCGAAAGTCAGGTCGACGAAGAAGCGGTATTCCCACTCCCGTCCGATGATCGGCATCGACTGGATCTTAGTGAGGTTCATGTCATAGAACGAGAGCATGGTGAGCACCTTACTGAGGCTACCCTGCTGATGGCGCACACAGAACTCGATGCTGGCCTTATTGACCTTCAAACGCTCTGGAGTCACCAGATCAGCGTACTTATCCTGCAGGATCAGGAAGCGGGTGAAGTTGCGCTTGTTCGTCTCGATGCTACGAGCCAGGATCTCCATGCCATAGAGGTTGGCAGCAAACTCAGAGCAGATAGCAGCATGACCCATCATATTGTTCTCCTTGATAATCTTGGCAGAACCTGCGGTATCGGCCATCTCCACCACCTTGGCATTCGGCAAAGTGTTATCGAGGAAGACGCGGCACTGGAGCAATGCAATCGGGTGACTGTTGACCTCCACGATGTCCTCCAGCTTCTGGCCAGGGACGGCGCAAAGCACGTGGCTGATGTGCAGTCGCTGCTCACCTACCACCTGTCGCTGGCTCTGACGGAGCAACTCATGATTACCCAGAAGGTTACCTGCTATCGTATTCTCAATGGCCATGATACCCAACAGATCAGGATCCGCAGCCATAGCGTCAAATTCGGTCTGGAAGTTCTTACTTGGTACGATCTCCACATCATAATCCTTGAAGTACTCACGAGCAGCTATCTCATGATAGCAGCCTTTCTGACCCTGAATGACGACTCTGATTTTCTGACTCATAAATATAATAATGTGTATCAATAATCCACGATGACCGAGCTCATGTCTATATAACAAAAAACCCAACCTCAAGCGGTCGGGATCATCATGTTTCTTGTTTGTTCTCTTAATTTGCTTTGCATAAACATCTGCACACGCTTACCCGACCTTACAATCTGCAAAGTAATAATAGTAATAATAAAATCGGCCAAACAAATTGTTCATATCACAGATGCACTATTAGAAATGCGGCGCAAAGATACGGTGTTTTTTCAATATCTCCAAACTTTTATGCCACTTTTTTACTTTTTGACACGTTTTTTTATCGTTTTTGTCTCGCAGGAAGTCGCGTGGTACCTTCATTGCACAAAGAAGGTATCGCACAAAATCCGGTGATCACTTCCGTCTTGCAGGAAGGTATCACACGAATCACTGGGATCCCTTCCGTCATGCAAGAAGGTATCGCACGAATCACTGAGATCCCTTCCGTCATGCAAGAAGGTATCGTACGAATCACCGGGATCCCTTCCTGCACGCAGGTTCTGCTTATTATCATACGCAATTTGCAAAATGTGGCATTTTGTAGAAAAGTGCCATGATTTTGCACTGATAATTGCGCAACTTTCCTCAAAAAACAGTATATTTGCACCGTTGTAAAGAACACATCGTTTTCCGATACGACAAAATCACACAATAACAACTTTAAAAAGTTAATCAAAAATTATGGTAAGCTACAAAGAACTCGGCCTGGTAAACACCCGTGAGATGTTTAAGAAGGCTGTTGCTGGCGGCTACGCTATCCCTGCTTTCAACTTCAACACCATGGAGCAGATGCAGGCTATCGTTATGGCTGCTGTTGAGACCAAGTCTCCAGTTATCATGCAGGTATCAAAGGGCGCACGTAACTACGCTAACGGTACCATCCTCCGCAACCTCGCTAAGGGTGCTGTAGAGTATGCAAAGGAGCTCGGTTGCGAGAATCCTCAGATCGTTCTTCACCTTGATCACGGTGATAGCTTCGAGCTCTGTAAGGATTGTATCGACAATGGCTTCTCTTCAGTTATGATCGACGGTTCTCACCTCCCATACGAGGAGAACGTTGCTCTCGCTAAGAAGGTTGTTGAGTACGCTCATCAGTTCGACGTAACCGTTGAGGCTGAGCTCGGCGTTCTCGCAGGTGTTGAGGATGAGGTTTCTGCTGCAGAGTCTCACTACACCAAGCCAGAGGAGGTTATCGACTTCGCTACCCGCACTGGTTGCGATTCACTCGCTATCTCTATCGGTACTTCACACGGTGCTCACAAGTTCACCCCAGCACAGTGTACTCTCGTAAACGGTGTTCTCGTTCCACCACCACTCGCATTCGATATCCTCGCTGAGATCGAGCAGAAGCTCCCAGGCTTCCCAATCGTTCTCCACGGTTCTTCTTCAGTTCCACAGGATGAGGTTGCTACTATCAACCAGTACGGTGGTAAGCTCGACGCTGCTACCGGTATCCCAGAGGAGCAGCTCCGTAAGGCTTCTGAGTCTGCAGTTTGCAAGATCAACATCGACTCTGACTCACGTCTCGCTATGACCGCTGCTATCCGTAAGTACATGGCTGAGAACCCATCACACTTCGATCCACGTCAGTACCTCAAGCCTGCTCGTGAGAACATGAAGAAGATGTACATCCACAAGATCGTTAACGTTCTTGGTTCTAACGACAAGCTCTAATTCTATATTAGACAAAATATTTGAGGTAAGCATCTCGGTGCTTACCTCTTTTTATTCTTATATAACACAATGACCACACTCATCCTCATTCAGCTCCTCATCGTACTCATCCTGATCTTTGTCGGTGCCCGCATCGGAGGCATCGGCATGGGCATCATGGGTATGCTTGGCGTCTTTATACTCGTCTATGGCTTCGGTATGCAGCCAGGCAAGATACCGATGGACGTGATTCTGATCATCGTCTCGGTCATCACGGCAGCAGCTACGTTGCAAGCCTCTGGAGGTCTGGATTATCTGGTGGGTGTGGCAGCACGATTCCTGCGTCGCCATCCTCATCATATCACCTATTATGGGCCGATGGTCTGCTGGCTGTTCTGCATCGTAGCAGGTACGGCTCATACGTGCTATTCGCTCCTGCCGATCATCTCGGAGATTGCGCAGAAGAATAAGGTACGCCCGGAGCGTCCTTTGAGCGTGAGTGTCATTGCTGCGTCCTTAGGTATCACAGGTAGTCCTGTCTCTGCTGCCACTGCTGCCATCATCAGTGTGGATATGCTGGGGGGCAAGGGTATCGAGCTGAAGGACATCCTGCTGGTGTGCATTCCTGCATCGATCATTGCCATCATCGTAGCGGCCTTTGTGCAGAATAAGATCGGTAAGGAACTGGAGGAAGATCCTGTCTATCAGCAGCGACTGCAGGCTGGTCTCATCAATGCACAGAGCGTGAAGGACGGTTATCAGGACGTGCAGATGACTCCGGAGCAGGAGCGTCGTGCCAAGCGTTCTGTCTGGGCCTTCCTCTTCGGTGTGGCACTGGTGGTACTGTTCGGTTCTGTACCTTCGCTCAGACCTTCTTTCGAGCTGGCAGATGGTACAATCAAGTCGGTCTCGATGAGCGAAACCATCGAGATGGTCATGATGGCTGTGGCTGCGCTGATCCTCTGGGTCGGCAAAGTTGACGTCAGCAATGCGGCCAACGGCAGCGTCTTCGGAGCGGGTATGAACGCCATGGTCAGCATCTTCGGTATCGCCTGGATGGGAGATACGTACTTCAGCGGACACCTTGACTTCTATTCACAGGGTATCTCGACCATCGTCACCCAGATGCCTATGCTCTTTGCCGTAGCGCTCTTCTTCATGTCTATCATGCTGTTCTCTCAAGCGGCTACGGTGCGTACCGTCTATCCTTTGGGTATTGCCTTAGGAATCAATCCGATGCTTCTGATTGCCATGTTCCCTGCCTGCAACGGCTATTTCTTCCTGCCGAACTACCCTACTGAGGTAGCGGCTATCAACTTCGACCAGACGGGCACAACAAAAGCCGGAAAGTATGTTATTAACCATTCTTTCCAGCTTTCAGGATTTATCACCACCTTTGTCTCGATCGGCATTGCCTACCTGACTGTGGTATTGTTTTACTAATCTTTCTTCTGCTGCTGATAGTGCTGGCGCTTAGCCTCGTACATAGCATTATCAGCCAATGTCAGCAGAGAGGACAGCGATGCATTCGGGTTGGTGCGGACAGAAGCATAGCCAATAGAGATGGAGAGCTGCTTGGTATGCTGGCCTTTCCAGTTAGCCATAAGACTTTCAAAACGACGGACAGCTTCCTGGAACTGTAGTTCAGATCCATGCAGGATGCCTGTAAACTCATCACCACCCACACGATAGATTGTACCAAGGTGCTGGAAAGCATTCTGCAGACAAGAAGCTGCACCTTGCAAGAGTTCATCTCCTGCCTTATGACCCAACTGGTCATTGACGATTTTCAAACCATTCACATCTCCTATAAGAATAATAATATTCTCCGGGTTCGGATCAGCCTTCAGTTGCTCAAAATCTTCGTTGCAGCTCTGGCGATTCGGTAACTTGGTGAGTGTATCTCTGTGTGCCAGGCTATACGCATGGTTACGCTCCTGCTCCAACTCTATCTGGCGCTGATAGCCAGAACGTCGTATGAGATACATCGTCCAGCCAGCGGCCATAGAGATGATGGTAAACACCGTGAAGTTGATAAAGAAGGCGAAGAAACGATCATGGTGACTGGCCAAATAGAATATACATCCTGTACCTGCCAGCTGAAGGAAAGACCAAAAGATGGGGTTCAGATAGCAGAACAGTGGCAACAAAGTCACAAAGGTAATGAATATCAGATAGTCAAAGTGACCTCGCATCTCACTACCTACAAACGTGAAGCAGATAGACCAAGAAAGGAACAGGAAAGCCAGCAGATGCTGCACACGGTTGATGCGGCGATATGACTTGTCAATGTGTTTCTTGGCACGCTGTATAAAGAACAGGATCACACCCGAAGCGGTAAACAACGCGATGTAGCCGGCCAGATAGCAAAGGCTACTGACCGACGACTTATCATCGACGTTTATCATCCAGCTGATGGTCATAAAGACCTCAAGCAACATGACCAGCGGGAGAGCTATCTGACTGTTTCTCGCTGTATCGATCATGCTGAGACGCAGGATGCGCTCGTTCATTTCTTTTGAGCTAATCATTCGGATTGAATTAGAAAGTTTGTTCGCTCATGTTTAGTAAGCGAAACTGAATTATTTATTCATTACGGTGCACTCCGCGCTCTCTGTGCAACCCATGATCGTAGCGTCGTACATTGCCTCGGCATGAACTGATGGGTGGTAGTAGTGACCCGCATAGGTAGCAGAGATATTGAAGCGGATATTGACGCTCTCATCCTTGGCCAGACGGTCGATGTAAGAGAGCATGCGGTCATCACGCTGATCCTGATAGCTTACATTGCCCGAAGGGAGCTTAGAGAGGATCTCCCAGCCGGCAGGCAGGATGTGTGTGACTGCAATGTTCTCAAGATTCTTGCCTGAGGTATTGCGTACGATCAGGCTGGCCTTGAACGTGGTGCTCTGACCCAAGGTGTATGGAGAGAGAGGCTGACCACTCTCGCTGGTGTAGCTCAATGCCAAGTCGAGACCGTTAGAAGCCTTCTGTACAGGGCTTTGTGTTGCCACGCCTTGTGAGGTGATGCTGACATAGATTGGAGCCTCACCACCATTGCGGACACTGAGCTTTGCCTGCTTTTTGTCGAGGCGCTGAGTAGAAGTCCATGAGAACTTAGGACTCTTGACATCAGCGACCTCCTTACCATCGATCGAAGCCTTGAACTTCAGCCCCTTGCCGACGTTGTGAGTCTTGTAGTACTGAGACATAGCAAGGATCGAGAACGAGCAGTCGCTCGTAGAGAGCCAGCTATCAGAAGAGAGACGCTTGCGTACGATCTCGGCTGTCTGCTCTGCATGCTTATCGTCAAGAGACATCTCGGCAAGCAGCATGGCCACATCCATTGAGAACCAACCTCCGTTGTAAGCGTCAGCGTTGCCGGTGGCCTTAAGCAACTCACGGGCAATGTCGGCACGTCCGCT
Organism: Bacteroidales bacterium; assembly: GCA_045639585.1. Taxonomy (GTDB): domain Bacteria; phylum Bacteroidota; class Bacteroidia; order Bacteroidales; family UBA3663; genus Liminaster. The sequence continues at coordinate 18,267 of JAZUDJ010000066.1, read as the reverse complement.
CAGAGCATAAGCTCCTGCGAGCAGACGGTTGGCACGCTGAGAGATATTAGCCGACTGCTCACGCATACGGTTCATTGCACCGATCTCGGCCGACTGCATGGTAGCGAGTACATAAAGCTGGTAAGCTGCAGTATTTGCATCGTCACGGAGCGTCCAGGCGTTGGCCTGTGTCGAGACATAGTTCTTGAGCTTGCGAAGCATCTCATCTGGCACATAGTAACCACGCGCACCAGCCTCGTTGAGGAAGTGAAGCAGGTAAGCCGAAGCCCATGGATGGCTCTGACGCTGACCTGGCCAGTAAGACATACCACCGTCGGCTGTCTGGAAGGATGAGAGGCGGTTGATGCCATACTTGATGTTCTCTTCGACCTCCTTCTGCTGCTCAGGAGTGAGCGTAGAGAGCTCGCTGAGATAAAGCTGTGAGAAGGCCTTAGAAGTGGTCTGCTCCGCACAGCCGTGAGGATAAGCTATGAGACCCTTGACACGACCAGAAAGATTAAGTGGCTGTTGTGCAGAGACATCGAGCAAGAGCTGATAGTCGCCATCGCCTGGCAGGTTGTAGGTCTCCTCGAAGGCTGCACCTGGCTCGATGCGATGTTCGACGGTCTGACTGATGGTCTGACTGACGGTACGGATGTCGATCTCTGCAGTATAGTCGGCCTTCAGGCTGCCATTAGAAGCTACGAGAGAAACAGTACCTACTCCACCCTGATTACCAGACTTGATGCGGAACTGGACAGTCTTGTCGCCAGCCTCATCGAAACGTACTGACTGGGTCTTGTCGCCTACTACCTCCAGGCCATTCTTCGAGCTGAGAGTAACCTTGACGTCTCCCAACTTCTGTGTAGCAAAGAGGGTAGCAGAGACTGTCATCTCGTCGTTGCGACCGATCTGGCGTGGCATAGTGCCGATCATCATGAGTGGACGACGGACGAGGACAGACTTATCTGCACTACCGTAAGCGCTGCCATCGCCAGCTACGACCATGACGCGGACACGACCATTGTAGTTTGGCACAGGAACCTTATGAGTAGCCTTCTCTCCCTTCTTGAGGGTGAATGGACCGACGAAGTGAACCATTGGAGTGAAGCGGTTGACGATGGCCTTAGGACCATTGTTGAGCGCTTCGTCACCACCGATGCTGAAGAGCTGCTCGATGCGACCACCATAAGCGCCATTGACGTGTTTGTAGAGGTCGAAGAAGCGGACACCGAGGGCCTCACGTGCGTTGAATACATCCCAGGCGTTAGGAGTCTTGAAGCGGGTCAGATCGAGGAGACCTTCGTCGACAATAGCGAGGGTATAAGCCATCGGACGACCAGACTTCTCGCTGACGACTACCTTGGCAGTGGTCTCAGGCTGATACTCGTCAGAAGTAGAGATCTGAGGTTCGAGGTGGCTCTTCGGAGAATTGACAGCCACTGGAGTAAGGCCATACATACGGATAGGCATGTCGTTGAGCGTCTGGCTGTATGGCTGGACGAGCGATACACCTATATATATATTAGGAGACATCTCCTCGGTAGCTTCGAGGGTGATCTCGGTACGCTCCTTCTGGCAAGGATAGGTATTGAGATAGAGGATGTGTGAACCGTTGCTGACGCTGACGATAGCACGGCTACCTTCTTCGGATGGGATGCTGATCTTCATCTTCTCACCCGGAGCATACTCCTTCTTGTCGGTAGTGATGCTGAGTGCGGTAGCGTTCTCGCTGGCACTGCTGCTGCGACGAGAGGTCATCCAAGGCCAATCGAAGTAGCTGAGTGTACCTGCAGAGTGGCCACCGACCTTATCGCGAACCATGACGAGGTACGTACCCCAGTTGGCTTCGCTCATCTGAAGTTTGAATGAACCCTTGCCCTGTGAGTCGGTGAGGACATCAAAGCTCTTGACTGGCTGGTGATAGCTTGAAGCGGTATAGTCGGCCATATCGTCACGTGAAGAGTTCCACCACCAGTACCAGTCGACCTTATAGACATCGACCTTGACGTTGACCCCAGGAACGGCATTGCCATCCTTGTTGACGCTGAGGACACTGAAGGTGTGATCCTTCTCGGTATCGAGGTGTGACTGGCCTTCCTGAGTAGGAACCTTCACACCGACGAAGCGATCGTAAGGAGCGATAAGTGTCTGTGCGACGTCGACGCTGAACTCTCCAGAAGGCTCGTAGACATGGGTCACAATGTTGCCGAGCAACATGCCAGGAGCGGTCTTGCCAGTGTTGATATTGAGCTGTGCAGAGGCCTGGCCACGGCTGTCGACCTCACCCTTGGCAATGTCCTGTTCAGAGGTATCGAACGACTTGGTAGGATCGTCGAACACATAGCCAGGATGAGCCTTCCAGCCGGTCTTGGTCTCAACGATGGTAGCTGACATAGCGTACTTCAGACCGCTGGCTGCATTGCCATTGAGCCACTCGGTGCTGAGCTGAGCGGTGCTCTTGCCGGCAGAGAGGGTCGATGACGGGAGCTTGAGGTCTATCTTGAGGCGGTTTGGCTTGATGGCCTCGATGCGGATGTTCTTGCTGAAGGTGACGCCACCGACGTTGACCTGTGCTGACCAGACACCTGTGACAGCATCTGCTGCAACAGGAATGTTGAAAGCGTAGAGACCCATCTGGCCCTCGGTACGGGTAGCACGATGAGCGATCTGACCCAGCGGATTGCTGAGGGTCAAGGTCACTGGATGATCGGCAGGAAGCGTCTTATGACGGTCGTTGAGCATGAAAGCGATGTGGAGCGTATCGCCAGGACGCCACACGCCACGATCACCGTAGATGAAGCCCTTGAGACCGCGCTCGATGACGTGGCCAGAGACGTCAAATGTACTGGTAGAGAGAGAGAGATCATCGGTGACCTTGAGATAAGAGACATCGTTGCCCTTGCGTGCAATGAGGTAGGCTGGACGACCCATCTTATGATCATAAGAGACGACAGAGATACCCTTATCATCGGTCTTACCTGTACCTACGAGCTGCTGCTGCATGCTGTAGGCCTCAACGGTAGCGCCACTGACTGGCTGAGCATCCGGAAGGTTGATGACAGTGACGTTGATGGTATTGTCTGAACCCTTGAGGGCAGTCAGACCCAGATTAGTAGCCAGGACATTCTTGCCGACGGCGCGGTTCTGATAATAGGTAGTGGTCGATGGATCCTGACGACGAGTGTAGTAGTCGTCATACCACCAGTCGCTTTCACCTCCAAAGGTCTGGCCGGTATAATAATAATAACCATTATCAAAGCGCTCAAGACACTGCTCAAGTACTTCTGCATCAGCAGCTGCCATCTGCTCACGGGTAGCCTGTGGCAATGAATCGGATGGCCAAGCTGAGAGACGAGCGTCGAGCGCCATCTCAATGCGATACATAGCACCTGGCTCCAGCTTGACCTGATCGGTTAGATCGAGCGCGAAGGTATGCCACTCGCTCAGGTCAAGGCTTGGATCCTCGACATAGAATGTGGTGGTAGCAATTGGACGAGCTGCGTAGCTGAGATTGCTATAGTTATCAAGGTCACCATTCTGGAGCATGGTACCCATCATATTGCTGAACATGCGGAAGACAGCGACACGGACGCCACGCATGTGGATGAGACGGAATGGAACGAGAATCTTGTCTGACTGTGGAATGATGGTGCCATCGCCGACGAACTCTACCTGTGGCTTGTCGGTCGAAACAGTAAGTGGAGGCAATGGAGCAGAAGAGAGCTTGAGACCACTGCGACTACGCAGGGTCTTTTCGATCATGATGCTGACCTGCTCGCCTTCCTCGAAATAACCTGTCATGATGACCTTGTTACCCTCGGCTACGACCTGAGTCTCCTTACCATTGATAAATACAAGGCCCTTGATATCCTGCTTAGGATCGAGATTCTTATTGAAAGTGATTTCGATGGCCTTGCTGTCACCAGGTTTGCAGCGCTGACTGACCACAGAGAACTTCTCAGCAGAAGGAAGCTCAGATTCAGAAAGGACCTGACGCTCCATGCCGATGCTATTGTCAGCGATTGTAGCGAGAACGAGCTTACAGTCGGTCTTTGGTTTGACGCGGAATTTGAGCTGGTGAGCCATACCATCAGCTGCATGCGACCAGGTCGACTCACCTTGCATATTGAGCTCTACATGACCTTCGACGGCCTTAGCAGACTCACTATCGGCCGTGAGAAGGTTGAAAGTGAGCTCATACTGATCATCCTCCGTTACCTCAAAGCCTTTGAGATTACCACCTAAGGCAAAAGGACGGGTCTTGAAACCGAACTTGAAGGTACCAGTCTGTCCGAAGAGCTTGTTGACATCGACCGTCACATTGTACTGTGTATTGCGCTCCATCCCTGACTTAGGTACGAAGACGACGGTACGAGAGTCAGCAAAGCTGAAGTTACCCTCTACCTTTGGCGAGATAGACATGACCTCATTGGCCTGAAGGCTATCCAACTTGCCTGGAGCAATCTCCTGCGAAAAGAGGACACGCACTGGAGAGTTACGTGGTACGGAACCGCTGGTATAGCCAGAGATAAACTCGTTGTACGTAGGTGACTCGCTGACGTCACTCGTACTGGTACACTGGCAGAAAAGGATCGTTGCCAGCGTAAGGACAAGGTAAAGGAATCTCGTTTTCATCGTATGGTTTGTTTGTACATTAATTATGCTTGTTTTTATGACTAAAGATCACTCGCACGGTTTATTCGTTGTACTTATGATCGTATTACTTGACTGTGAAGAGGATGCTCTTCCTGGCTCCATGTCCATCGACTATCGTGAGCCAGTGCTGACCAATGCTTGGCGATACTGCCAGTTCGTGGAGGCCTTGTGTCTGACCAATGAAGTTGTCATCGAGGTGCCAGAAGAGGGTAGCATCTGCATCGCGACAGGCGACCTTGAGTACCAGTTTCTCTTCTTTACCACCGAAGTTGCGAGGGACAACGACCGTCGAACCATGCTCCGGTGTGATGATGGAGAAGTGCTCCTTCGTCTCGCTCTGGCAGTCAGGCCTCAGCGGAGGTAACGGCTGATAAGAAGCCGTGTGGCTGGCATAGTAGTATTCCATCGAAGGAGGTAATACAAAGCGCGACTCGGTACGCATCTGACTGACCGACTCGCCGGTACTGTTGACCTGCCATAAGCCATCGGCTGAGAGATGAACTAAGCGGCAATATGGACAGGCAGCAGATCCGATACTCTGGCGGGGAACGAACTGCTCTTCCTTCTCTCCACAGATCGTCGAAGCGATGTGTCCGCTCTGCTTACAGACCGAGACGACCTGCATGTCTGCTGCTGGTTCTTCAAACCAGGGAGAGCTTTCGAGCAATGCATAGACATCGAACATGATCGGAGCCGCATAGCCGATACCTGTGAGACCTGCACGGCCTTCACCCGTCGAGTTGCCGACCCATACTCCTACTGCATAATGAGTCGTTGTACCGATAGACCAAGCATCACGTGATCCCCAGCTCGTTCCTGTCTTCCACGCCACGCGCTTCATCGAACTGAAGTTCTGCCAGTCGGCTTCCTCCTCCGGACGGTTGAGCGCGCTCATCGACTGATAGGCGAACCAGATGGACGAGGCTGAAAGACGTGAGGTTGTCTCAATGCGAGACTTCTCTGGCGGCATCTCAGTAAGTCTTAGCGGATGGATATCGCTGTGATCATACTTCTCTCCTAACGTTGAATAATGAAGTAAGGTACGCGAAAGAGACGCGTACATGCCAGTCATGTCCCAAAGCGAGCCTTCTGCACCTCCAAGAATGATGGCTGCTCCATAATGATCCTCGTCATAGCGGAGTGTAGTCATACCTAGCCAACGAAGCACCGATATGAAGCGGCCAATGCCATATTTGGAAAGCATACGCACCAGCGGGACGTTGAGCGAACGAGTGACCGCCTCATCGGCCGGAACAATGCCACGATAGGTCTTACTGAAGTTGACCGGAGTGAAGCCATTGAGGTTGAGTGGCGTGTCTGCAAAGATCATACGCGGAGTGGCTACTCCATCGCTCATCATGGCGGCGTAGAGAATCGGCTTGAGCAAGCTGCCTGTGCTACGCTGACTGATGACGTTATCGACCTGCGAGGTAGACGTCTGCTGACTGCTGTTGCCTACATAAGCCAGGACCTGACCGGTTTCTACATCGGCTACGACGATACCGACATCACTGATATAGTTGGCCTTGTAAGTCGTGGAGTAGCGATCTGCAATCTCCTGCACCAAGTTCTGCAAGCGCAGGTCGATACTACACTTGGTACGCTCTCCTGCATGCTGGCTGGCGACACGAGCCAACAGGTGTGGCGCCTGGTTCGGAATGGGCAATGGAGCCTCTGGCAATGGCTCGCTGATGGCCAAGGTATATTCCTGCTCAGTGATCGTTCCATGCTCATACAAGCGTCGGAGCAAAGCATCTCGCTTCTGTCGGAGCGCCTCTCTGTTACGGTTGAGGTGGATCAACGAAGGAGAGTTTGGAAGGACTGCCAGTGTGGCATTCTCGGCCCAGGAGAGGTTATGTGCATCACGGCCGAAGTAGCGCCAGGCGGCAGCATCAATACCTACTGTGTTGCCTCCGAATGGAGCGTTGGAGGCGTACTTGCGCAAGATCTCGTCCTTACTGTATGCGAACTCGATATAGAGTGCCCATAGCGCCTCAATGGCTTTCTGACCGAGCGTACGACTCTGGTAGCCTCGAGCCATACGTGCCACCTGCATGGTCAGCGTACTGCCACCTTCGGAGACTCGTCCCTGACGGAGGTTGTGCAACATAGCACGCGAGATAGAGATCGGATCGATGCCGAGATGATAGCGGAAGCGCCGGTCCTCAAACTCGATGATACAAGCTTCGAACTTGCTCGAGATACTATCTGACTCCGGGAATCGCCATTGCTGATCGGCAGAGATCCTGGCGCCGATGAGATCTCCATTCTTATCGGTGATAACGGTAGAGGTTGGCGTCTGAAACAATGGATGCGGCACACAGAAATACATTACCAGCATAAAAGCTGATAGGACTGCCAGTGCAGTGAGGAGTATGCGCTTCCATTTGCTCATGAAACCATCTCTATTCGCTAAGCTTTATTCTCAATACTTATTTATTATTATTGCCGTACCACATTACCACCAAGAAACAGATCAGTGGCAATACGAAGCTGAGGTTGACGGCAGGATATCCGAACAGCATCTGCTGATCGATGATCATGGCCTGCAATGGAGGAAGGACTGAGCCACCGAGGATAGCCATAATCAGACCTGCAGCACCGAACTTGGCATCATCGTCATTCAAACCATCGAGCGCTATGCCATAGATGGTAGGGAACATCAGCGACATGCAAGCCGAGACGCCAATGAGGCAATAGAGGCCGAGGACGCTCTGCGAGCAGATGACTCCAAGGGTAAAGATAGCGCCACCTACGGCAAGGTACTTCAAGAGCAGACCTGCTTTGAAATATCGCATCAGGAAGGTGCAGATGAAGCGAGACGCGCAGAAGAAGACCATCGCAAAGATGTTATACTTCTGACTGAGGATCTCCGCCTCCTTCTCTCCCATTCCTTGCTCAACGAAGATACGTGTACCATACTGGATGATGAACGTCCAGCACATGATCTGTGCACCGACATAGAAGAACTGAGCGATGACACCTTCACGATACTTCTTGATGCCAAAGACGCGCTGCAGCATGGTGGTAAAGCCGTATGGCTGTACGCTACTGTCGGTTCTCTTAGGCAACTTGGCCAACCAGAAGATCACCAGCATCACCACAATAAAGATACCGATGGCCAGATAAGGTGTGACCAGGATACCGAGATCAGAATCGCGTAGAGCCACGAACTCATCGTCATTGAGCAAAGCGCGCTCTTCAGTAGAAAGCGGATTGAGGCGATTCTGGATAAAGTTCATCGCCACATACATACCACAGAGCGAACCGATAGGATTGAACGCCTGAGCCATGTTGAGTCGACGTGTAGCCGACTGTGGTGAACCCATTGTGAGAATATACGGATTGCACGAGGTTTCAAGGAACGAGAGTCCGCAAGTCAGGATGAAGTAGGCCAGCAGGAATGGATAGTAATAGCCGAGTTCCTTAGCAGGGAAGAACAGCAATGCACCGATGGCATAGAGTCCCAATCCCATCATAATACCCGCCTTATAGCTGTACTTGCGAATGAATGCAGCAGCAGGGAATGCCATGGCGAAATAACCGCCATAGAATGCCACTTGCACCAAAGCGCCATCCGTTACCGACATACGGAAGATCTTAGAGAAAGCCTTGACCATCGGATTGGTGATGTCGTTGGCAAATCCCCAGAGGGCAAAGCATGTGGTGACGAGGATGAATGGCAGCAGGAAGCTGCGACCATCCATGTCGTGCAGGATGCTTTTAGGTCTTTGGTCCTTAGGTAGGACTTTGTTTTTTAAGGTAGACATAAAAGGTAATTTTTTGATGACTAGAGTTCGCTCTCCTTCAGTCGCTCTGCATTCTCTGCCACGATGAGGTGGTCGATGCAATCCTGAATGTCGCCATTCATGAAAGCGGCCAGGTTATAAATGGTATAGTTGATGCGATGATCGGTGATACGTCCCTGTGGGAAGTTGTAGGTACGGATCTTAGCCGAGCGGTCACCGGTAGAGACCAGCGTCTTACGGCGGTTAGCGATATCATCGACATACTTCTGATGCTCCTTATCATAGATATAAGAACGAAGGCGCGAGAGTGCACGCTCCTTGTTCTTTGGCTGGTCACGTGTCTCGGTACACTCAATGAGGATCTCGTCGACGACACCGGTGTTAGGGTTCTTCCACATATAGCGGAGACGGACACCCGACTCTACCTTGTTGACGTTCTGACCACCAGCACCAGAAGAGCGGAAGGTATCCCACTTGATCTCGCCTTCGTTGATGTGTACTTCGAACTCATCAGCCTCAGGAAGGACAGCTACGGTAGCAGCCGAAGTATGGACACGTCCCTGCGTCTCGGTCACTGGCACACGTTGCACACGGTGAACACCTGACTCATACTTGAGTGTACCATAGACGCTGTCTCCAGTCACCATGCAGATGATTTCCTTGAAGCCACCGACAGTTCCTTCGGTGAACGACTGTATGCTGATCTGCCAGCCTTTCGACTCACAGAAGCGCTGATACATCTTGAAAAGGTCTCCGGCAAAAAGTGCAGCCTCATCACCACCTGTACCGCCACGAATCTCCAGGACGGCGTTACGCTCATCTTCTGGATCCTTTGGCACGAGGAGCATCTTGATCTTCTCTTCGAGTTCTGGGATCTTTGCCTCGCACTCCGAGAGCTGTTCACGCGCCATCTCACGCATCTCAGGATCGGACTCCGACTGCATCATCTCCTTGGCTTCGTCGATGCCACTGAGAGCTTCGATATATTCTTTTCGCGCCTGGAGGATATTCTCCAGCTCGCGGTATTCGCGGGTCAGTTTGACATAACGCTGCTGATCCCCGATAACCATAGGATCGGTGACCAGCAGTGATACTTCTTCAAATCGGCTATAGAGGCCGTCTAACTTTTCTAATAAAGAATTCATTTATAAACTAATCTTGAGCTCCTGCAGATCCTCGCTACGAGAACTTGAACCGACATAGAGCGTATGAGCGCCAGGGACGAGAGCCATGCGGCAAGTCTCCTCGTCGAAGGTAGCGAGATCACCGACAGGAACGGTGACGGTGACGGTCTGACCTGCAGCTACCTTCACGCGCTTGAAGCCACGGAGCGCCTTGATAGGGCCATTGATGTCATTGTCACGCTTGAGGTATACCTGTACGATCTCCTCGCCATCGACCTTGCTGGTGTTGGTCACAGGTACGGTGACGCTGACCTGACCTGCCTCGTTCTTTGCTGAAGCCTGACCGTACTCGAAGGTACTGTAGCTGATGCCATAACCGAAGGCAAAGACTGGCTTGCCCTGGAAGTAGCGATAGGTATGACCCTTGACGTTATAATCCTTGAAGTCTGGCAGATCCTTCTCGCTGTCGTAGAAGGTGATTGGCAGACGGCCGGCTGGATTGTAGTCACCGAGGAGGACCTCAGCTACAGCCTGGCCACCCTGCTGGCCACCATACCAAGCCTGGAGGATAGCGTCGCAAGTCGTGAGCTCAGGAGAAAGGCCCATAGCCGAACCAGACATATTGACAAAGACAACAGGCTTACCGGTCTTGTGGAGTACCTCGAGGGTCTGACGCTGGATCTTTGGCAACTGGATAGAAGTACGGTCACCACCCTTGAAGCCTTCGTATGGCACCTTCATCTCCTCGCCTTCAAGCAATGGAGAGATACCACCTACGTAGACATAGACGTCAGCATCCTTGGTGTCAGCCACGAGCTGATTGAGGTTGACAGGAACCATCACACCCATGTTGAAGTTGAATTGAGCGTCACCCTGACGATGTTTGAAATTCAGCACGATCTCATAATCCTTGCCTGCTTCTACCTTGAGCGAACCCTTAGCAGGACGGATACCGCCGTTGGTACGGAACTTAGCAATGGTATCGTTGTTGACGAGATACTCACCCTCACCCGCTGCAAAGCCATCGAGTACAAGTTCGAGACTCTTGGTAGCATGATACTTGGCAACATACTGACCAGAGAAGCCCGTGAGCTCTACACCAGGAGCAAAGACGGTAGCACCACCGGTAGAGAGCTGCCAAGGAGAAGTGATCTGTACCTCTGCTGCAGGTTCGCCTGAGCGGTCAGAGTTGTTCCAATACTTGACCTGGAAACCCTTCTGTCCATTAGGAGCCACACAGTCGGCCAAAACGCTCTCGAAGAGCTCTGGAGTCACGATGTTCGAACCTTTATAATACTCCAATGTCTGACCAGGTTTGAGGTTAGCCCTCAGCGCGTCATAGACGGTCACTGTCTTGCGAGGAGTACCATAGTAGTTACCCCACATCACCACGCTATCAGCGGCGTTAGGACCGACAAGCGCGATCTTGAGACCTTCCTTGTTCAGTGGCAGGACGTTGTTCTTATTCTGGAGCAATGTCATGGTCTCACGAGCCATCTGCAGCGCCAGAGCGTCGCTCTTATCATTGGCCAACGAAGAGACAGGAATCTGGTTCCAGCTGACCTGATCATCAGCATCCATCTCACCGAGACGGAAACGGTCACGGAGCAGACGGAGGACAGAGACATCGATATCCTCTTCCTTGATAGCACCACGCTCTACAGCTTCTGGCAACGTTGCATAGCTCGAACCACACTCGATGTCAGTACCACTCAACACAGCGTTAGCCGAAGCAAGCGCTGCATCGCCAGGGAAGGTATTGTGATGGCCTTCGCCTGCATAGAAGTCGTTGATGGCCCAACAGTCGCTGGTGATGATACCCTGATATCCCCATTCGTTGCGGAGGATCTGTGTCAGCAGCTTGTCACTGCCACAGCAAGGCTCACCTTCGTAAGCGTTATATGCACACATGACCTCATGCACATCGGTCGTCTTCACGAGCTGTTCGAATGCATAGAGATAGGTCTCAAAGAGGTCACGCTGAGAGATGTCCTTTGCGTCGAAGAAGTGACGCTCGTACTCAGGACCGCTGTGCACAGCGTAGTGCTTCAGACAAGCGTGAAGCTTATCGTATGGACGCCAGTTGTTGCCTTTAGCACCAGCATAGACCTTGCCTTCGTCGGTACCCTGCAGGCCATTGACAACGGCATAACCCATGACACGAGTTAGATATGGATCCTCACCGTAAGTCTCCTGACCGCGTCCCCAACGTGGATCACGGAAAATGTTGATATTTGGTGTCCAGACGGTCAAGCCTTCATAACGCTTCATATCGTCAGCGTTACGCTTGCGAGCCTCAATGTACTTGATACGCTGCTCATCACTGGCAACGGTAAATACCTGCTGCAGAAGCTCAGGATCGAACGATGCAGCCATACCAATGGCCTGTGGGAAGACGGTTGCCAAGCCACTACGTGCTGCTCCATGCAACGCCTCGTTCCACCAATGATATCGCTGGATACCGAGCTCAGGAATGGCCTCGCTGATATCCTGCATCAGCTGAGCTTTCTGTTCGAGTGTGAGGCGCGACAAGAGGTCCTGTGCACGCTCCTCTGGAGATAAAGCAGGATTCTGGTATGGCAGAACCTCCTGCTTCTGGCACGACGTCAAGGCAACTACTGCCATGAGGCCGAGAAGGGGTAATTTCTTCATGTTTTTTATTTCTAGTAATGTGTTATATTATTTGTTTCGATCGTCCTGCGCCCAAGCCAGGACATAATCTTCTGTATAGTCATAATGCACAATCAACGACTGTGGACGACCTTCGACGTTGAGCGACATCGTCTTCTGCGAGACATTGATGTGCGAGATCGTGGTCAGATGCTGCAGGTCATAATACTCCTGCCCCAGGATCTTAAACGCCGCCTCCTTGGCGCTCCAGGCCAGATGCAAGGCAGGAACAGCCTCAGAATAAAGTGCCAGCGTGACGAGCTCCTCCTGCTTAAGGAAGTGCGAGACGACCTTCTCGACACGATTGCCGATACGCTCAATGTCAATGCCGACAGGTACATCCGACGAGATCACCGCGGCATAGCCATGTGTATGACTGATGCTGATATAAGGCTTTCCCGCCTTGAGCGAAGGCTTGCCATGCTCATCATACACCACCTCTTGCTCCTCGCCGTAGAAGAGTTCCTTCAGCGCTCTGCGCACCGCTAACACCTCCAGCAGGCGACGGCTCCCCGGCTTCAGGTTGGCGATCTTCTCTGCGAAGTATTCCGGATGCGAGAGGCTGGCTAGAAGCTCTTCCTCCGTCTCGTTGATATTCCAGATGATATAATCAGGAGGGGGACAATTCATAATTGATAATTGACAATTGATAATTCATAATTCCCAAATTCCTAATTGAGAATTATCGCTTATGAAATCTTCACACGGACCTTATCGACCCTTCGTCTCTCCATCGAGAGTATCGTGAACTCAATGCCGTGGAAACGGATCACCTCATGCGTACGAGGGAAGTTCTGTTTGATCTCCAGGAGCAATCCTCCGATCGACTCACAGTTGTCGGCCTTATCTCCCAGGTCATCCTCCATATCCAAGCCTGTGACCTTACAGAAGTCGGTGAGCGATGTACGCGCCTCGAAGATCCACTCCTTCTTGCCCACCTTCTGCCACGTCTGGTCGTCCTCGTCATACTCGTCATGGATCTCTCCGACGATCTCCTCCAGTACGTCCTCCATCGTGATCAGGCCGTTGGTACCACCGAACTCATCGACCACGATAGCCATGTGCAAGCGCTTCTTGCGGAAGTCATCGAGCAGGTCGTCGATAGGCTTGTTCTCCGGCACATAATAAGGCTCTCGGATGAGCGACTGCCAGCGGAACTTATCGTCACGATTCAAGTATGGCAAGAGGTCCTTGATGTAGAGGATTCCCTTGATGTGGTCATCCGTCTGGTCGATGACAGGCATACGAGAGTATTTCTGATCGACGACCATTGAGAGGACTCGGCTGAATGGCCACGACACATCGACCGTCTCCATCTCCGAGCGTGTCGTCATCGCATCGTGCACGGTCTTGTCGCCGAACTGGATGATACCCTCCAGCATCTTCTTCTCATCGTTGCGCACCTGGGTGGTTACCTTCAGTGCATCGCTGAGGTCATCCATCGTCACGTCTTCGCTCATACGATCTGCAAAGTGGCGGTTGAGCGATCCCATGCTCTTGACCAGCAGATTGACGAAAGGACGGAAGAACTTATGCATGACCTGCATGATCGGAGCTACCGAGCGACTGAAGCGCAAAGCCTTGTGCGATGCATAGACCTTCGGCAGGATCTCTCCGAAGAGCAAGAGCAGAAAGGTCAGGATGATGGTCTGACTCACAAACACCAGCCACACAGGATTCTGGCCGGCTGGCATGACATGCTCGAAGAAGAACGAGAACAGCATGATGATGGCCACATTGACAAAGTTGTTGCCTATCAGGATCGTGGCCATCAGGTGCTCCTGCTTTTCGAGCAGGTCGGTGATGATCTCGTCTCTATGGTTCTCTTCCGGATCAAGCGAGTTGATATCTCGTGGCGACAGTGAGAAGAAAGCCACCTCACTGGCCGAGATACAGGCCGAAGCCAGTAATAACGCCACCGCCACCGATAGGGCTATGATGGCCGGAAGATCTGGGGCATATAAAAATATATCGTCCATTATTTCAATAGCATTTTATGAAGCTGAGCGGTGGTCAGATCACGATAGAAACGTCCGCGCTGGCAGACCGTGATACCACCTGTCTCCTCACTCACCACGATGACACGAGCATCGCACAGCTCAGTAATTCCCAAGGCACTGCGATGACGCAAACCGAGTTCTGGAGGAATCCTCTTATTATGGCTCACAGGCAATACACCTGCGGCCAGCATGATACGTCCATGGCGAATCACCATCGCTCCGTCATGCAGCGGAGTATTCTTGTAGAAGATCTGTTCGATGAGTCGGGTAGTCACCACAGCATCGACCTCACAGCCGCTGGTGACGCGTGTAGAGACGTCATCCTCGCGCTCGATGACGATGAGTGCACCCACCTTCTGTTCGCCCATATTACGGCAAGCCAGGACCACTGCATCGATCCATTGCTTGTCGATGTCCTCCTGCTGCTGGTTCTGTCCGAAGAAGCGCAGCAGCGATGTCCACTGTCGACGCGAACCCATACGGATCAAAGCCTGACGGATCTCGTTCTGGAAAAGCACCACCACCACGATCATCGACACAGAGACGATCTGATCGAGGATAGCACCCAGCAGTCGCATGCGGATCACCTGGCTCACCACCACCCACACCATCATAATGGCCACAAGACCCTGGAAAATGACCAGATTGCCATTTTCGCGAGTCTTGCGATAGAGGTAGTACAACAGGACGGCGACAGCAAGAATGTCAACGATGTCCCTTAAGCCAAAGTCCCACATTTTTCAATAATTTTTACTGCTTCCACGGCGGCTCTCACATCATGCACTCGGAGGATGTGTGCTCCCATCTGCGTAGCCAGCGTATTGAGTACGGTCGTGCCATTGAGCGCCTCGTTGGCCGATGTATCGAGCAGGCGATAGATCATACTCTTACGGCTGATACCGACGAGCATCGGATATTGCCCGAAGCGCTGCATCAAGGCTGGCAGCTGAGCAAAGAGCTCGTAGTTCTGATCGAGCGTCTTAGCAAAGCCATAGCCGGGATCGAGGATCACCTGAGCCTCCGGATCCAACGAGTAGAGTTTCGTTAACTGCTCATCGAAGAAATCTCCTACCGCCTCGGTGACAGGTTTGTCATACTGCGTCAGCTGCTGCATGGTCTGCGGAGTACCACGCATGTGCATCAGGATGTAAGGAGCTTTCGTACGAGCCACTACGCCCAGCATGTCGTCATCGAGCGTACCACCAGACACGTCGTTGATGATATCGCCTCCCAGTTCCGTCACGCTCGACTCAGCCACCGAAGCTCGGAAGGTATCCACTGAAACGAGCATCTCAGGTTTGCCCTGGAGAGCAAGCTCCTCACGGATGATCGGCAAGGCCTGAGCCAGTCGGTCCAGTTCTTCCTGTGCCGACACTTCCGTCGCATCCGGACGGGTGCTATAGGCTCCGACATCGATCATCGAACCTCCTTCCTTCACGATCTGAGCCACACGCTGACGCAAGGCTTCCTCTTCACGGTAACGGCTCCCAGCATAGAAAGAATCCGGCGTCACGTTGATGATACCCATCACCTGCGTACCCGTGAATTTATATCTTGCGCCGCGCGCGTTTAAATAAAAAGAAGGATGTTCCATCTTATTCTAATATCGGATTTCGTCATTTTGACGTGGCAAAGTTAGTTATTTTTAGAAAGAAAAGCAAATATAATGTTCGAAAAAATGTATTTTTGTCACCATTATTCTATAATTTATAATATCTTTACACCGTGAAACCATTATTAACTTAAAAAAATTCACTATGATCGAAACATTTGAAAGCATGCCCACCACGCTGCAGATCTTCTGGATCCTGGCAGCAGTCTCTAGCGTGATCTTCATCATTCAGGCCATCATGACCTTTGTCGGCTTCGATTCGGATTCAGACATCGAACTGGCAGATGCTCCTGATGAGATACCTGCAAGTGGTGATGCCGACTTTGATGCCGATGGCTTCCATCTCATCTCTGTCAAGTCTATCGTCAGCTTCATCCTCGGCTTCGGCTGGACGGGCGTATTGTTCTACGACACCATCGAGAATCCCCTCTGGCTCGGCCTTCTGGCCTTTGTCGTCGGCATGATCTTCATGTCGCTCATCGCCCTCCTGCTGTTCCAGATCAGGAAACTCGACAAGGACAACACCTTCCGCATCGAGAAGGTTATCGGCATGAACGCTGAGGTCTATCTCCGCATCCCTGCCGCTCGCAAGGACACTGGCAAGATCAACGTCAGCCTCCATGGTTCCATGCACGAACTCGAAGCGCTGACCGAAGGCGAAGAGATCCCTACCGGTGGCAAGGTCAAGATCATCGCTAAGGTCGATGGCGAGACCGTCATCGTCGAGAAGATCTGAATAGATCACTGACAATTTTTCATTTTTAATTTTCAATTTTTCATTTACATAATACTATGGTCGAATTACCTATTATCCTCATCATCGTAGCAGTAGTCATTGCATCTGCTCTTTTGAAGCGCTATCGTCGCTGCCCTTCAGACAAGATTCTGGTTGTCTATGGTTCTACCGGCAAGGGATCTGCCAAGTGTGTACACGGTGGCGGTGTCTTCGTATGGCCTATCATCCAGGACTATGCGTACCTCAACCTTACTCCTATCAGCATCGAAGCTAACCTGACCAATGCACTTTCACGTCAGAACATCCGCGTCGACGTTCCTTGCCGATTCACCGTAGGTATCAGCACCGAACCAGACTCAATGAATAACGCTGCTGAGCGTCTGCTCGGTCTCTCGGCCAACGACATCCAGGACATGGCTCGTGATATCCTCTTCGGTCAGCTCCGTCTGGTTATCGCCTCTATGTCGATCGAGGAACTCAACCAGGACCGTGACGCATTCCAGGAGAATATTAAGAAGAATGTCGAGATCGAGCTGAAGAAGATCGGTTTGAAGCTCATCAACGTCAACATCACCGATATCAAGGACGAGAGCGGTTACATCGAGGCTCTCGGTCAGGAGGCTGCTGCTACTGCTATCAATGCTGCTAAAGTCAAGGTAGCCGAGCAGGAGATGAAGGGTGAGACCGGTAAGGCCGACTTCCAGAAGGAGACCCGAGTACGTACCTCTGCTGCCAATGCTGCTGCCGTAGCTGGTGAGAATGAGGCTAAGATCGCCATTGCCAACTCTGAGGCTATGCGCCGTGAGAAGGAGGCAGAGGCTCAGCGTAAGGCTGTGGCTGCTGAGAAGGTTGCCGAGGCTAAGGCCCTTGAGGAGGCATACTCTGCACAGAAACTCGCCGAGCTTGCTCGTGCTGAGCGTGAGCGTTCTACCCAGCAGGCCAACGTCATCGTACCACAGGAGGTCGAGAAGCAGCGTAAGATCATCGAGGCTCAGGCAGAAGCAGAGCAGAAGCGTGTCAACGCTCAGGGTGAGGCAGACGCTATCTTCGCTAAGATGGAGGCCGAGGCTAAGGGTCTCTATGAGGTGCTCACCAAGCAGGCTCAGGGTTACGACAAGATGATCCAGGCTGCAGGTGGCGATGCTACCAAGGCTTATACCCTCCTCCTCCTTGAGAAGCTCCCAGAGCTCGTCAAGACACAGGTCGACGCTATCAAGAATATCAACATCGACAAGGTCACCGTCTGGGACAATGGCAGTGGCCAGGGTGGCGATGGCAAGACCTCTACCGCAGGTTTCGTCAGTGGTCTCTACAAGAGCATCCCACCTCTCTCAGAGCTCTTTGAGCAGGCTGGCATGTCGCTCCCAGAGTATCTCGGCAAGAAGAATGCTGAGAACGCTGAGGAAGTTGATGCTTCAGAAGAATAACACTTAATATAACATCGAATATTACTAATACCTTCTTACCACTGATGAAAAAACTTTTTGCTCTCTGCGCGGTGCTTGCAGCCGCAACGACCATGGCCTTTGCCGGCCACTACAAAAGCTTCAAGGTGGCGATCTACACCCGCGCCTATGAAGTAGAGAAGATGAAAGATCCACACTGGCTCGACTCCACCTGGACGCTCATCTCTCAGCAGCTCGACGTAGACAAGATCTACCTCGAGACACACCGCGACTTGCTCATCGTCCCTGACGAGACCCTCGAACAGGCCAAGAAGTTCTTCCTGAGCAAAGGC
>JAZUDJ010000065.1:0-14780 GCA_045639585.1 Bacteroidales bacterium | reverse complement strand
CCAAAGATGCCCGTAGGCACCTCTGGAAGGCTCTGTATTCAACGAAAAATCTGTGGGTTATAGGCCCCGCAATACCCCCCCTAAAATGCGGTAATTCAGCACGTTATAAGCGTCCATACACAGCACTGCACAGTCTTGCGCGAAGGCTGGACGGAAGAGGGATGTGTGGTAAAGGGGTGGCATGAGGGGATTATTGAAATAAGAGTATTATTCTTCTACTATTACCATGTTCAGTAAATCGAAGTACATAAGACGTGTGTGTAGAGGTAAATGACCTAAACCGATGCCTACATACTTTGCTTCGAGACGTTCGTCTTCAACCAGATACCGGAAACCATTACGTTCATAATAGCGCAATGTATCTGCATTGTTAAGAGCATCAACGATAATGAAACGGCATCCTGTCTTATTGCTCTCGCGGAATAGGTTCTTGATAAAATCCATTACAGCTGAACCATATCCCTGATGTGCAAACTTGGTGCTTGTGCCAAGACGACCGAGCAGTACGGCAGGGAATCGCTTGATAGATTTGTCGCGAAGGTCTGTATCTTCGAGGAAGATTTCTTTATATTCCTCAGCAAGCTTATTCGTCAGGCGTATGCTATCATTGGCGAGGGTAAAAGCTGTTACAATCTCCTTGGGGTTCTGGCGCGAACGGAAAAGGTAGGTCTTGCCCAAGAGCTTCTGCTGATAGGGTATCGCATCATTGGCAAAGAAATCGTTGAGGTCTTGCTCGTCCTCACTCGATCCGCAGTCAAATGTATTGCATTGTCTCAGGCACTCCTCAGAGAGTACCGAGAGGGTACAATTTTCTATGAGTTCCTGCTGCGTCATAAGATATTCGCCTCACGGAGGATTTGCTTCATTACATCGATATCCTTGCGTTGCACTTTGATGGTGCCAGGATTTGCCTCTACACGCTCTGCTTCGAGAATGAAGTTCTGTGCTTCATTGCCAAAGAGTGTGGGTATATTACGTATTGGTCTTGCCATAGTGTATAATTATCTATTCGTTTGTAAAATTAGTTTTTGCGGGTTATCTGCTGGCATGTACGAGTGCTCAGAATATTTAGCCAGACATTTACCGCCTATGCCGCGAGCGCTGTATGAATACACACCATCTGCGTGGCAAATATACATTATTAATAATATAAATGCAAATTTCAGCTCCAAATCTTTTCATTTTCTCCCTACCTTCGCTCTATTCTCCCTTAATTTGCCACCCCAATTTTTCAATTTTATCCCTCAATTCTGTCACCTCCACCCATCAGTCCACCCTCTAAAGTGTTAAATCAGATGATTTTATCCCCCACCTCTCCACTTTTCTATCATCATAATCATATAATTATGATTATCAAGATTTTGCGCTTTCGCTGGCTGTAAGAATCTTGCAGATGTCTATTGTTATGCAGATAAAATACCGGACACAAATTCAGAATCATTTAAGGATTCATATATAGAGTACTGTACTCTATATGTACCTGAATCTGCAATTGATTTATATAAATCAGTATCACCATGGAGTTCTTTTGGTACAATTAAATCTATTGAATCCAGCGATATTACATTGATTAATATAAAAGCAAAAGCAATGACTTACAATCTCAATGGATCAATCCAAAACGAAAAAACAAACGGATTTAACATTATTCTAAATTCTAATGGCAATAGCCAGAAAGTTTTCGTTAAGTGATCATAAAGATAGGAGAGAAATCAATTAAGGTTAAGAAATAACAATTAAGGTTGGGGATTATTCCTCAACCTTTTTCTTTCTCCTAAATTAAATACTAATCTACTTAGTAACTCAGAACAGCCTACTAACGTCCCTAGTACCCTGTTTAGTAGCAGAGCGCGTTCTGAGCTGTTAAACATTGCATCTAGTAATTATAATTTTAATACAACATTTTATGAAGAATCATCAAATAATAGGATGATATTTAAAAATGTTGGCCAATAATTTGCAGATTTAGAAATTTTGAAGTAAATTTGCACCCGCATAATAACTATAATCAAACAATACTACTAACCGAAGTTTGGTTTTACAAGTTATTCTGCACACCAAATTGCAAACCGCGTTTTTATCTCTACTCTTAAAAACCGTGTTTGAGTTGCTTACAAGCGGTTTTAGCTCAGTTGGTAGAGCATTGGCTTCCCAAGCCGAGGGTCGCGGGTTCGAGTCCCGTAAGCCGCTCCAACAAAATAAGCCTGTCTCATTGCGAGGCAGGCTTATTTTGTTTATATATGTGTCTGATAGAATCAGAACTTCCAATTTGCTGACACTGACAAGATGTGGTGGTGCTTAGGACGAGCATAGATTACACCCGTGTAACCCTTAGGACCATTCGGAACATCAACACCTTGTGTCAGGATAGTCTTAGCATAATCTGTATTCTCGTATGAGAGCGAGAGGTTGAGTTTATTGCCTTTGAGGAAGGAGCGCTGCAGTTCACCGCCATAATTAACGCTCTTGCCGGCATGTGAGTAGAGGTCGATGGTGTTGCCTTCAGAATAATCTGCATGAGCAAGGAGCTTGAAGCCGGCAGGGAGCTGCTGCTTGAGGCCGAGGTGTGTGGTGATTCCCCAATGCTCCTTGGCCATGTTGATGGCTTCGGCAATACGCTTATCCCACAACAAGACGACTCTTGCATCGAGCGTGGTAAGCGGAGAGATCGTCCAGTTGAGAACCGGAGTTACTGACCAGGCTCTGCGGATTCCTTCGTTACCCCAGAAAGAGACGCGCATGCCATTCTGGATCATCCAGATAGCATTGAAGCCATCGTTGGCTCTGATGTGAGAAACCGTGGTGCTGAAGCGTACCGTCTTACTCTTCAGGATGTGTGAGAGTGAGAAGTTATTGATGTGAATACCTTCCAGATCGGCAGTGCCATAATCAATCGTGTAAGCGCCATAAACCTTTGCAGGATTGAGGTAGCTGACATCCGGACGAACCACACGCATGACGTAACCGAGCTGCACATTCTGCGATGCAGTCAGGCGATAGGTGGCATTGACCGACGGAATGACATCGTGCAGATCCTTGCCATTCATATCTGTGTAGGTATACTCCAGTCGCGCATTGAGATTGAGCGCCTCGTAAGTGAGCTTATAATCAGCGTAGAGACCTGCCACATTCATGTCGTGCTTGAAGAGCTCATCGGTCTTCTTATCCTTGTCAATGAGCTGGAGGTTGTCGCTCTCAATATGACGATGATCATAATGAAGACCGACATAGATTGCCTGATTACCTGCGAACAGACGCTGGTACTCACCTCCTACTGAAGCGCTGGTAGTGACGTTATCCTGATGGAGATAGTTCTGCTGAAATGGGAGTTGGCCAACACCAGACAGCGCCTGGATAGTGGTCTCATTGTCTGTAGACTCACGAGAGATATTGCCTTTGAGGAGGAATGACGTCTCGATATTATCCTTCAGGCGATGGTGATAAGCCACGTTGGCCTTGATCGATGTGGTAGTCAACGTCGGCTGGTCAATATCTGACTTGAATGCTTTGTCCTGTGGTTTAGAACTTAACATATCAGTCATGGTCTCAATGCGACTACCATAGCCATGCAGCGCGCTGTAGCTACCATCCACACCAAAGGTTAACTGCGAGAATGGATTGAAACGGTAGCTGCCAGTAAGTCCGTAGTTGTAGACATTGCCTTTCGCAGAAGTCTCGAGTGAAGAGCTATAAACATTGGAACTGCCATTATAGAAAAGACACTGATCCTCGAGCTTGCCTGAACCAGACTTTGAGACGACTCCGATGCCGACGTAAGGCTTCAAGGAGAACTGTCGGCCACGGAGATTAAGCTGCAGCTTGGCGGCAAATGGATTGATATTTCCAGTACCCGCCTTCATCTGCAATTCTCCAGTAACAGGAACGTCAGGAAGTGCATTCTGCTGTGCAAAGCCAGTGAGCGCCATGGCAGAAAATACGCCACTGAGTAAAAGATTCTTCTTCATTGAGATGGATTATTTCTTGCCGTAACGGATACTTCCGACATAAATGAGTAAGATCACATTCATCATCAGCGCATAGAGGATGGCTGGGATGGCAAATCGGCCGTCATTGAAGACGAAAGGACTGGAGGCGATGGCAATGGCCTGAGCGGCATTCTGCATACCGACCTCAATGACGATGGTGCGACGCTCCTGCGAGCGGAGACGGAAGATGAAACAGAGGCCGGCAGCCACAGCTACTGCACAGAGAAGCAAAATGGTGACCGCGGTACCAAGCGTACCGAGATTATCGGCAATAGTCTCACGATGCTGCACGAAGAAGATACCTGCCAGAAGCATCAAGGCAGGGAAGGCGCACTTTGAAAGGACGCTCTCAATCTTATGTGCAGCCTTAGGCCACTTGTGACGGACATAGATACCGAGAAGGATCGGCAAGAGCATCGTGACGAGGTTCTGCATCAGCAGATTGCCCACAGGCAAGGTCACGCCGATGGCTTCACCTACGGCCGCGGTGGTCCACTGCATGATGAATGGCACGGTGATGAGTGTCACCAGGCTGCTGATAGCGGTAAGCGATACAGATAGCGCCACGTCGCCTTTGGCCAACATCGAGAAGATATTTGACGAACTGCCACCCGGACAGCAGGCAATCAAGACAAGACCGATGGTGAAAATAGGACTGAGACCCATGACATTCGCCAGACACCATGCCAGCGCAGGAAGTACGATGAGCTGGCCGATCATACCAGCAATCACAGCTTTATAACGCTGCAACACCAGAAGGAAATCCTTACCCTCAAGCGTAAGACCGAGGTCAAACATGAGTATGGTAAGAATAGGTAATACAATTAAAATACTGTTCATTATATAAAGGAGCTATTTGTTAATCAAAAATTAGAGCTCAATCTATCTCCACTACGGTGATACCCACGCCACCCAGCTGCACATGCTCATCATGATAGCTGGAAATACCTGGCACGGTAGAGAGATACTGACGAATGGCCTGACGCAGAGCTCCCGTGCCGGTGCCGTGGAGGATTCGCACCTCACTCATGGAGAGTAGGATAGCATCGTCAATGAAATACATGACCGCCTGCAACGCCTCATCGGCACGCATACCGCGGACGTCAATCTCCTGCTTGAACTTGGCGCGACGCTCGCTCATCATGTCGATGGCACCCTTGCCGATGGTGTCAGCCAGGTGCGAGAACTGAGAGGCGGCCTCCTTCTTGGCCTGATTCTTAGAGACAGGTTCGAGGCGGCTCATATCCACGTGGCTGCGGATCAGGCCGAAAGCGACTTCGCAATGACGACCACTGACGGCAAGGACTTCGCCAACGGTCTGTTGGCCTTTGAGGCGGACGAGAGAGCCGACCTCCAATTTCCCACCAGCAACAGAAATCGCTGCAGGTTCTTGCTTGGTTGGCGGCTTAGGCTGTGAACGCTCAATCTTCTTCGCCTTGAAAGCCTCGTGTTCCTTACGAATCTGACGTGTCGCCTCCTTCTCCGCCTGCGCCTCCTTGATGTCCTTGATGGTCTTCTCAATGCGCGCGTTGGCCTGTTGCAAAAGGTTCGAAGCCTCACTGCGAGCCTTCTCCATCACCTCATGACGCTTCTGTTTCAGTTCACGCGTCTTCTCGTCATACTCCTGCGACTTCTGCTCAAGTTCCTTCTCCTGCTGATGCACCTTCTGGCGCTTCTGTTCCCAGTAGCGCTTGTCGCGGCTGATATCCTGCAGGTACTTGTCCATATTGACATAGTCGCTACCCACGATCTGCTTGGCTTCCTCGATGACACCATTAGGGAGGCCGATCTTATGAGCAATCTCAAGGGCAAAAGAAGAACCTGGACGACCGACTTCGAGACGGAACAATGGTCGCATCTCACCACGGTCATAGAGCATGGCGCCATTGACGATACCCGGCGTATCATCAGCAAAGAGCTTGAGGTTGGTGAAGTGGGACGTGAAAACGCCATTGACCTGCTGACGGATGAGCTTGCCGAGGATGGCCTGTGCGATGGCACCACCGATCTGAGGCTCCGTACCACTACCGAACTCATCGATCAGAACGAGGGAAGGATTTCCCGCGTTGCGCAAGAAGAACTTCATGTTCTGCAGATGGCTCGAATAGGTCGAGAGGTCATTGTCGATACTCTGCTCATCACCGATATCCACGAAGATATTCTTGTAGATGGCGCAAGAGGAATTGTCCTTCATCGGCACGGCCAAGCCATGCTGCAGCATATACTGCACGAGGCCGAGGGTCTCCAGACACACCGACTTACCGCCGGCATTCGGTCCTGAGATGAGGATGATACGCTGCTTCTTATGGTCGAGCAGGATGTCGAGCGGGACGACCTTCTTATAATCCGGAGCCGTCGGCAGGAGGCCGTGACGCTCGTTGTGTCTTTTATACCTTATATATAATAAAGGATGGCGCGCCTGCACCCAGTCGGTGATATTCTTCTCCGAGAGCTGTGGCACAATACCGTCGATGGTCTGTGCGAAGCGTACCTTGGCGCGAAGGAAGTCGATCTGGCCGAGGAAGTCATAGCCTGCCAGCATATTGTTGACCTCCGGACGGATGAGATTGGCAATACCCGTGAGGATGCGGATGATCTCCTGTCGCTCCTCACCTTCGAGCTCACGGATGCGGTTGTTGGCCTCCACGACTTCGGCTGGCTCCACAAAGAGAGTCTTACCGGTGGCCGACTCATCGTGCACAATACCCTTGAGCTTGCGCTTTGATGAAGGTGGAATCGGGATAACCAGTCGGCCATCACGCATGGTTGGCGTCGTGTCTTTATCGACGACACCCTCTGCCTGAGCGCTTCGCAGAATGCTATTAAGCAGACGACCGATACCCGAGAGGTTACGTGCCATCTCATGACGGATCTCTGCCAACTGCGGTGAAGCGTTATCTCGGATCTCTCCCGTCGGAGTCAAAGTCTGGTCAATCTTGCGGATGATATCTGGAAAGGTGACGACGTCGGCAGCCAAGGCGCGGAGCAATGGGAAACGCTCATTGAAGCTGATATTGGCCGAACCACCCAAGCCATCGTCCATGCGGAACTCCTGTCCCTCACGCGGATTGAGGTACTGAGCCAGCGCCTGGATGGTGCTAAGAGAGCGCATCAGATCATAGAGTTCCTCCACCTCCATAAAGGTACCAGCCAGGCGGATACGCTTCAACGGAGCCGTGAGGTCATAGAAACTATCGGTCGGCAGAGGCTGTGTAGCCAGCTCGATGATAGCCTTCATCTCGGCAAGCAGGCTCAGCTCATGCTGCAACGCCTTACGGTCGGTGAGAAACTCCATCTCATCGACTCGCTGTGCACCTAAAGGACAGAGGGTGCTTTGCCGCACCATGTCGCGGATCTTGTCAAATCCTAACTTGTTTTCGAAATTCTCAGGATATATCAATTTTCTATTATTTATTTTTCTCTTTTCCCTTTTCCTTTTTTACCTTAATACTCCGACACCTTGTCGGAGTATTTCCGCCTCCTCTCTCGTCAAATCCACGACAGTAGACGGCTGATCCTCGCCATAGCCGCCATCAATAAGCACGTCGGCCTGATTCTGGAAAGCCTCCTCGATGAGGAATGGGTCGGTCATATAGCTCACAGCATCTGCGTCATCGTCTTCTACAGGGAGCTTGAGCGAGGTGGTGAGGATAGGGCCATCGAGCTCTTCGAGCAATGCATGCAGGATGGCATTATCCGGGATGCGGATACCCACGGTCTTGCGACTGCGGAATACCTTTGGCAACTTCAGGCCAGCCTCCAGAATGAAGGTGAAAGGACCAGGCAGATTGCGATGCATCAACTTGAACTGCTCCTTCGAGATGCGGACGTACTCCCCTGCCTGCGAGATGTCACGACAGATGATCGAGAGGTGGCTCTGCTTAGCCTCCTCCTTGCGGTACTGATAGATCTTCTCTACGGCACGCTGATTGAGCGCGTCGCAGCCGATGGCATAGACCGAGTCGGTAGGGTAAATCACGACTCCTCCGTCGCGTATCACTTGCACGATGTCCTGCAGGACGCGAGGATTAGGATTCTTCTCGAAGAGTTTATAAGTCTGCATAATTCAAAATTTGAATTGCAAAGATAGTGACTTTCCAAGCAAATTCCAAATTCTCGCTCTCATTTTTTGCGAAACTGCGGATTTATCCCTATCTTTGCCGCATGAAAATTGCGATTATAGGTGCTGGCGCCGCCGGATGTTTCTGCGCCATCAATGTGAAGCGTATGCTTCAAGACGCCGTTGTGGAGGTTTTTGAGTCCAATCAGAAGCCGTTGGCCAAGGTCGCCATCACGGGTGGTGGCCGATGCAATCTGACCAATACTTTCCGCGACGTGAAGAGCCTGCAGCATACCTATCCGCGTGGTCATAAGCTGATGAAGCGTCTGTTTCATCAGCTGGATCAGCAGCAACTGATGGCCTGGTTCGAGCAAGAAGGCGTGAAGCTCACGGTGCAGGAGGATCAATGTGTCTTCCCGACCAGTCAGGATGCTATGGAGATTGTCAATACCCTCGTGAGTGCAATGAGGAGAGAACGTGTGATTCTTTCTTGCGGACAAAGAGTCATTGAGATCAATGAGGAAGGATCAAAATATCGCGTAAGCACTGAGTCGCGCAGCAACGTCTACGATGCCGTTGTAGTGACCACCGGCGGCTCACCGAAAGCCTCTGGCCTTGACTTCTTAAGCGACCTGCATCTGGAGATGGAATCTCCTGTTCCTTCGCTCTTTACCTTCAAAATTAACGACCCTATCACCCAACTCATGGGCGTCGTCGTAGAGGAAACCGTAGCGACCTTAGCCGGCACGAAGATGAAGGCCGAAGGTCCTCTCCTCATCACCCACTGGGGCATGTCAGGCCCTGCCATCCTGAAGCTTTCGAGCCAGGCAGCCAGACACTTAGCCGAATGCAACTACAAGGCGCAGCTCAACGTCAACTGGCTCAACGGACAGAACGAAGACAACGTCCGCGAGCAGCTGGACACGCTGCTGGCCGACAATCCCCAGAAGCAGATCGGTTCCGTACATCTTACTACTGATCACAAGCTCAAGACCGGCGCCACCTCCCCCATCACCTCCCGCCTCTGGAACTATCTGCTCGACAAGAGCGGCATTGCCCCCGAGCGCCGTTGCGCCGAGGTGGGACGCAAGCAGATCAACAAGCTCGCCTCCGTCCTGACTTGCGACACCTACGCCTTGGCCGGCCAGAGCCGCTTCAAAGAAGAGTTCGTGACCTGCGGCGGCGTGGCATTGAGCAACATCGATCCTAACACCCTCCAGTGCCGCCAGCACCCAGGCCTTTTCTTCGCTGGCGAGGTGCTCGACGTGGACGCTATCACCGGCGGCTTCAACCTGCAGGCAGCATGGACCATGGGCTATGTCGTGGCGCAGAATCTGGCTGCACTCAACGCTGATGGCGCGGTCAAATGATAAGTAGACTTTACTTTGTAACGTATTTTCATACTTAAAATTTTGATTTTCCAAAAACACCATACCAATATATAATTAAAAGCGCTAACTTTGCGCCGTCTTTATCGAGACATACGGAAAAAAGTGGACCTTTTTACCTGGTAACACAATCGAAATTTAATAATACTTAAAAATACTATTCATCAATGTTCAAAAGTTTCCAGGGAGCTCATGTGATTGACTCCTACCACAAGAACAAGGCGAAGAAGCGCTTCAAGATGGATGCCTACATCAAGGCCATCATCGCAGCAATCGTTTCTATCATCATCGCCTGCCTTCCTACCGAGTCACTTGGCATTGCCAACCTCGATGCAGTACAGCAGCGTGTAATCGCAATCTTTGTGTTCGCAGCCGTTATGTGGCTGACAGAGGCTATCCCTTCATGGTGTACTTCGGTACTCATCATCGTAGTGATGCTGTTCACCATCTCAAACAACTGTCTGACCCCATTTGCAGGCGTTGAAGGTGCTACTTATGTACCTTACAAGAGCATCATGGCTTGTTTCGCCGATCCTACCATCCTCCTCTTCATCGGTGGTTTCGTATTGGCTATCGGTATGACCAAGACCAAGCTCGATGTCGTTCTTGCCAAGAAGCTCCTCGCTCCATTCGGCACCAACCCATCGACCGTACTCATGGGCTTCATCATGGTAACTGCCCTCTTCTCAGCATTCGTATCAAACACCGCTACCGCAGCTATGATGCTTGCCTTCCTGGCTCCAGTACTCCGTGCAATGCCAGAGGGTTCTAAGGATCGCGTAGCTCTCGCCATGGCCATCCCTATCGGTGCTAACATCGGTGGTATCGCTACTCCTATCGGTACTCCTCCTAACACCATCGTCCTCGGTTACATGAACGAGACCCTCGGCATGTCTGTAGGCTTCGGTGAGTGGATGCTCAAGATGGTTCCATTCGTCATCATCCTTCTCTT
Organism: Bacteroidales bacterium; assembly: GCA_045639585.1. Classification (GTDB taxonomy): domain Bacteria; phylum Bacteroidota; class Bacteroidia; order Bacteroidales; family UBA3663; genus Liminaster. The sequence goes on along the minus strand of JAZUDJ010000065.1, from coordinate 4,394 downwards.
GGCTGCATGGATGCTCCTCCGCATCATGTTCCCATTCCAGCAGAAGGAGATTAAGCTCAAGATCGAGGGTGAGTTCGAGCCTTCTGCTCAGACACATATCGTTATCTGGACCTTCGTTGTTACCATCTTCCTCTGGTGCTTCTCAAGCGTCGACTTCGCTTCTATCGGCCTCCCACAGGTAGCATGGAACCTCGGTTTGAACTCTAACATCGTGGCTCTCCTCCCAGTAGCAATCTTCTGTGTCACTGGTGTATTCACTAAGCATGACCTTGAGGAGATCAACTGGTCAGTACTCTGGATGGTTGCTGGTGGTTTCGCACTCGGCGTAGCGCTCAATACTACCAAGCTCTCAAGCGTACTGGTTGACGCTATCCCATTCGCAGAGTGGAGTCCACTCCTCGTGATGATCATCTCTGGCCTCGTCTGCTTCGGCTTCTCTAACTTCATCAGCCACTCAGCTGCTGCTTCGCTCCTCACCCCAGTACTTGGTGTCGTAGCTGGCGCTATGGCAACTGCAGGCAAGCTCGATGAGGGTGGTGTTGCTCAGATGCTCATCGGTGTAGCTATCGCAGCTTCAGTTTCAATGATCCTGCCTATCTCTACTCCTCCAAATGCCATCGCACACTCTACTGGTTTCATCCAGCAGAAGGAGATGATGACCGTTGGTATCATCGTAGGTATCCTTGGCCTCGTTATCGGCTACGCTTGGATGTTCCTGGTATTCTAATATCCCCTTATAAAAGATGAAAAAACAGATCCTTTCAGTGCTGTTCGCAGCATCTGTTTTCAGCGGCTTTGCTACTGATATTGATGATCCAGAGCCATCAGGCTTTTTCACTTCGATGTTAAATGAGGCTGTTGCTTCTGGCATGGCTGCTCCTACATCTGGTGACAAGGAGATGAAGTATGGCCGTACCGTCTCTGACTACGTCTCAGCTCCTAAGTTCGGTGGCTACGTCATCGGCCGTTATCAGTACAGCGATCAGGACGGTGCTCACGGCGGTGCTGGCTTCAACCAGCGTCTTGTACGTTTCTATGTCGATGGTACCATCCTCAAGGATTTCGCTTACCGCATCCAGCTCCAGACCAACAATGACGCTTTCCACATGAAGGATTTCTTCGTAGAGTGGAAGAAGTATGATGCATTCAAGGTTAAGGTTGGTCAGTTCAAGCGTGCATTCGGCTTCGAGAATCCTATGAATCCATGGGATATCTCTACTGGCGACTACTCGCTCATGACCAAGCTTCTCACTGGCCACAGCGATTACCTCAACGGTGCTAAGGCTGATATCAAGGGTAGCGCCAACGGTGGTCGTGACCTCGGTATCCAGGTACAGGGTGACCTCGCTCCAGTAGGCAAGGACAACCACTACCTCATCCACTATCAGTTGATGGTTTCTAACGGTGGCGGCATCAATGCCAGCGACACTGACGGCAAGAAGGACATCACTGGTACCATCCAGTTCCAGCCAGTCAAGGGTCTCTTCCTCGGCTTCTTCGGCTGGAAGGGTTCTTTCCGTACCGATGGTGTTGACCACTCTCGTAACCGCTACGCTTTCGGCGCTAAGTACGACAAGAATGGCTACGTATTCCGCACAGAGTACGCTCACGGCCAGTCAGACCTCGGCAATGCTGATGCATGGTATGTAGTAGGTGGTGCTCCTCTCAACGACTGGTTCAAGATCTCGGCTCAGTACCAGACCGCTCGCGTCGGCAAGCAGTGGGGCAATGCACAGCGCATCGTCTCTCTCATCCCTGAGTTCCAGCTTCATAAGAACCTCAAGCTCCAGCTCCAGTACAATTACAACGACTACAGCGGTGCTAAGGACGTTCATTATAATGAGTTCTGGGTTGAGACTTATTTCCGCTTCTAAGCAAATCAAAAAATAAGGCGATATGTCCGAAGTCAAAGATAAGCTTTGGAATGCTAACTACTTAAGAGCATGGGGTGCCAACTTCATGCTCTTCTTCTCATTTATGCTGGTAGTGCCGCTCTTGCCTATCTACCTGCAGGAGGAGTTTGGAGCCTCGAAAGACGTCATCGGTGTCGTCCTTTCGGGTTATACCGCCGTGGCCATGCTCACGCGTGCCACAAGTGGTTATGTGGTCGACACGTTCCCACGCAAGCAGATCCTTGTCTTAGGCTTCGTCCTGCTCACCGCCTTCTACGTCGGTTATATCGTGGCAGGCTCGCTGCTGATGTTTGCCATCGTCCGCACCGTTCACGGTTTCCCTTTCGGCATTGCTACGGTTTCTAACAGCACGGTAGCCATCGATGTCCTCCCCTCTTCCCGTCGCGCAGAAGGTATCGGCTACTATGGACTTTCCAACAACGTAGCCACCGCCATCTCCCCCACCGTCGGCCTCTGGCTCTATGAGACTTATCACGACTTCGACATCCTCTTCTGCGCCTCCCTTTTCTTCGGATTATTAGGTGTGTGGTGTGTAGCGACAATTAAAACAGAAGAAAAACGTCCACTCCTCACTCCTCATTCCTCACTAAAGAAGCCCCTCTTGGGCTTGGACCGCTTCTTCCTCACCGCCGGTTGGAGCCAGGGCCTCACCATCGTCTCGTTCAGCTTCGCCTACGGCGTCACCAGCACATACGTAGCTATCTATGGCCGTGAGGAGTTAGGCCTCACCAGCGGCTCAGGCGTCTTCTTTGCGATTTTGGCCTCCGGCCTCTTCATGTCTCGCCTCGTCGGCAGTCGTACCCTCAAGCAAGGTCGCATCCTCTACAACGCCTCCATCGGCACGTGCATCAGCTGCGTCGGCTATCTGCTCTTTGCCATGCTTCACAACGTATGGGGTTTCTATGGTTGCGCTCTCCTCGTCGGCCTTGGCAACGGCCACCTATGGCCAGCCTTCCAGAACATGTTTGTCAACTTAGCTCCTGCCAATAAGCGCGGCACCGCGAACGCCTCGCTCCTCACCTCCTGGGACCTTGGCGTCGGCCTCGGTGTCCTCATCGGTGGCTATCTGGCCGAGAACTACAACTACCACGCCGCCTTCTGGTGCTCCTGGATCATCGAAGTCCTCGGCGTCATCTTCTATTTTGCACATGTCCGAGGGTCTTACAACCGCCACAAGTTGTCGTAAAAAACCAATAAGCTGACATAAAACTCCTACAAGCCTTCATAAAGTCACGAAGTCAACACCTGGTTCCAAGTGTTGACTTCTTTTTTGTAAGATTTCAACATCTGGTTCCAGATGTCAATATCATAGACCAAGGCATCTCCTGCACGGTACGGTGGAGAGGATGCCACGATGCAGGATTTCAACGTTTGGTACCAAACGTCAATTTCCACGACCATGAATTTCAACATCTGGTACCAAATGTCAAAATTCCAGCTGCAAAATTGCATTTCCAGAAATTGCACAAAACCCCATTGTCACAAATCACAAATCACAATAAGGAAAAGTGTGTACTCCACCTCCAAAATCAGTTGAATGGAATAGACGTTAACTCCATCTTTCGTTGAATAAGGCTCCCTCCAGCAGATGATCATGGTAATTCAAAGGAGTATTTTTCTCTATTATATATAATGTATATTTTAAAACTCCTTAGAAATTTTCCGTAAAACTCTCCCACTACCACACTATTTTTCTTATTGTGATTTGTGATTTGTGATAATCATTGACTAGTGTGGATTTTTATCTCTATGTGCCAAATCCCCGCTCAACGTTGTTAAATATTGAAAATCAGCGCCCGAAAAATACCAACGTAACACATTATTTATTATATTTGCGCCCGCTATCTCTTAAGGAGAAGTAAAAAGTTAAAAGGAAAAATATAAAAAATCGAAATAAATATGATGACTGCAAAAGAAATCCGCGAGAGCTTCCTGAAGTTCTTTGCATCAAAGGGATGTACCATCGTGCCATCGGCTCCTATGGTACTCAAGGGTGACCCTACCCTCATGTACAACAACGCTGGTATGAACCAGTTCAAGGATATCATCCTCGGCAACGTGGAGAAGAAGTTCTCGCGTGCTGCTGACTCACAGAAGTGTCTCCGCGCCAGCGGTAAGCACAATGACCTGGAGGAGGTAGGTCATGATACCTATCACCACACCATGTTCGAGATGCTCGGCAACTGGAGCTTCGGTGATTACTTCAAGGAGGAGGCTATCTCTTGGGCTTGGGAGTACCTGGTAGATGTATTGAAGCTCGACCCAAAGAACCTCTACGCTACCGTCTTCGAGGGTGCTCCTGAAGAGGGCGTAGAGCGCGATAATGAGGCTGCTGGCATCTGGGAGCGCTTCCTGCCAAAGGATCATATCCTCAACGGCAACAAGCACGACAACTTCTGGCAGATGGGCGATACAGGTCCTTGCGGTCCTTGCTCAGAGATCCACTACGACTCACGTAGCGAAGAGGAGAAGGCTGCAGTG
>JAZUDJ010000064.1:0-16599 GCA_045639585.1 Bacteroidales bacterium | reverse complement strand
CCTGTTGAGACTCTAGAGAAGGAACTTGCAGACCTCGGCATTGATGAAACGAATACAGACAAGGAACTCAACAGAAAAGTGAAAATAAAGCAGGAGCAGCATCAGACATATATAAAGGAATACAACAGCAAATATATTCCTATCTGGCGAAATGCCATCATAGCAGGCCTGAACGTAGTTACGACAGAGTTGCGTCCTGTTTATAAAGAGTTGAGAGACACCTATGCTGAGATATATAAACTGACGGGCGATCCTCAGTTTGATGCTCTTTCAAAACTTAAAGAAGACATTGCCGAAGAATACATGGGTCAGATAGAATTTATCGACAGGTATGACGATGACCTAGAAGAATTCCAATGAAGAATCTCCTTATTGCTGTTATAGCACTATTCTTTATCATTCCTTTTGCTTTGCATGCTCAGAAGCCAAGGAACCTGACTATCAAGACTCGCATTGATAGTACATACGTCTTTGCCTTCGACCTAACAGAGTCACGTTCTGCCAAGGGAGGCATTTGGAACGTGAAAACAGGTAAGGCAGAGACACCGCTCAATTTCACGCAAATAAAGAACGACACCATCGAAGGTAGGCCTGTCATAAGGCTCTACCGCGAGGTGGTGCCTGGCAATCATCCATTGAACAGATGGGAGACATGGATGATGAAAGATGCTAAATGGGTAAATGCAGAGGAAGATACAGCCGTAGATGCGAAGGAAGATAAGGCTCCGAAGAACTGAACACATTAACAGAACCATCACTATGAAACAGCTGAAATCTATCTTCTTTCTTGTCTTACTGCTTCTTTCTGGACATTTAAGTGCCCAGGAGGCGGTGATTGAGGACGTCTCGTATCTGGTACAATATATTAAGGGAGATACAGAGGGAACACAATATTCGGTGGCTTTGTCAAAGAGTTTTACGCAAAGTGAACATGGACGAGAGCTATTGCGACGAGTACATTGTAAACCCGTTGAATATTCATTATATGCGCAAAATACTTTTTCGTAACACAAAGAATATCACCGTCTTACGTTTTTTTATAAAATTCATAAAATAACTTCGTGTCACACTCTATGTCACAAATTTAACACTAGTAAATCATGGTTTGTAAAGCTGACATTGCAATAATTGCATCATAAGAATCGAAATTCACCGAGAAACGATGATAATCTATCAGTTGATGAAATTAAGATAGAGAAAAAAAAGGGGAAATTGAATGTGCTGGATAATATAGATATGTACACTCGTTTGCACTAATCAAAATTTCTGTAAGCACACATAATAGCTCAAAAAAGAAGGGTAATAGATGGCAAATTATTCATAAAATCAGTAAAGTTTAAGGCATACTTATAGAAATGTAATTCATTTCTATGGTAATATGATTTTTTTTATTATATTTGCGCCCGAAAAAAATAAAAGCTAACCAATATGACATTCCCTCTTTGACGAGGCAGAAGCATCGAACGATAAATACATCCGTCATGACGGCATAACTGATTGGGTACTGAAGGAGATGCGCCAGCGCTACCAGACCAAGACCATTGACAAGGAGATGATCTACTATTACATCTATGGTCTGTTGCATAGTGAGGAATATCGCAGTGAGTTCGAAGCAGACCTGAAGAAGTCACTGCCACGCATCCCCATTGTCGAGAAGGTAGATGATTTCTTGGCATTCAGCAAAGCCGGTCGTGCATTGGCCGAACTGCACTTGAACTACGAAGACGTTGAGCCACATCCAGAAGTCTTCGTTTCCTACGGTACAGATGAAAAGTCCTACGAGGACTATGATTTCTACAAGGTCGAAAAGATGCGCTTTGGCAAGAAGGATGGCGTAGATAAGAACGGCAAGCCCAAGAAGGTGGATGACAAGAGTGTCATCATCTATAACAGAAATATCCGCATCTCTAACATCCCCGATGTAGCCTACCAATACGTCATAAACGGTAAGTCTGCTATCGAGTGGATCATGGAGCGCTATACTATCACCACCGACACCAAGAGTGGCATCAAGAATGATCCAAACAACTGGTGCCACGAACATGAGAACTCAACATATATATTCGATCTACTCCTCAGCGTAATCAACGTGAGCTGTCAAACCGTCAATATTATCAAGTCGCTTCCTCATCTCTGCTGTAGTTTGAAATGAAGAGGTTTGGAAATAGTATTTGCAATAAAATAATGAATAAGATCCATCAACATAATTTTGAGATTATGAAAAAACTTGTAGTTATTTTGCTATTGTTTCTTCATATAACGAATTTTTGTGCTGCACAAGGATTCTTAAATGATGAATACATGAATAGATTTTATAGCAAAATCATTTCTGCCAAAGAGCAGATAATGAAAATTGATATTGACAAAGGAAATTTAATAGATTTCAACTACAAGAATAGAAAAAAATCAAATGGACTCATTTTACTACGCGCTCGATGGGATAATCTTTCTTGTATTCTACATAAAAGCTCCACAGCTTCTTTTATAAGTATTCAGATTGATATAAATCCAGATATGGATAACCTCCTAGATCATTTATCAAATATTATCGGAAAATCTGATATTGTACCACCTAATGATCAATCTGATATAATAAAATTATATCAATTATTTGAAAAACAAGGATTAATAAATGATGGGGTAACACCACATAAATTACTAAGTCAACTCTATTTCTCAGATCTGTTTGGTGAGGTATTAGCCACTACACCTGCTGTTTTTTGCATATATAAAGATAGCACTTTGGGAGATTGCTACACATTAACCTTGGATATCGGAGTATCTAAAAATGAAAATTATGACTGGATGGACAACCTTAATGACAAATTTTACATTATACCCAATCAGGTAGATAATGTATCCTTTGTTTTCGAAGGAAATCGTTATAAAATACCATTATTTCAACATGATGAATTGAAATTTGACTTAGGTTATCAATTTTCAAACATGAAATGGATAGCAGAAATTCCAGAGGATTATTATCAATACGTAAAATAATTTATTATGAGAGATTTTGTTTTAGCTCTGAATGAATTGGGTATATTCCTTTGGTTCTTTGCCGGCTTTGGAGCTTTGCTAATTGAGTGTATATTCAAGCATCCCGGTTTTTTTAAAGGGCACATAAGATTAAGGTATGTTGCGCTAATTGGAGTTATTTTGATTGCTATTCCAATTTGGGTAGAATCTGCGGCTCCGGGATATAAAGCTGAGCTCTCGCGTGAAAAGTATGAAAAAGAAATTGCCGAGTTAGAAGCTCAAAGTAAAGAAATAGAACTAAAAAATGATAGACTTGAAAAAGAAACAATAGAAAGGTATCTCAATGCAGAGAATTACTATAAAAATAATCCTGCCTCGCTAGATACCAGACGAGCCATAGGTCCATTTTACTTTGGAATGAAAGAGACAGAATATAATAAAGTTTTGTCTGAATTTAAGGAAAAAGCTAATTGTGAGTTTATAATTAATGATGCTACAATTAAGCTTCTTCCTCAGTACACCAAATTCGAGAATGGTCAGTTAGCGGAACTTTACCTTGACGCAAAGAATGGTGATGCAAATAAGATTTTGGAGTATTTTAATAACAATTACGGGAAGTCTTATTATGACAGTTTTTATCGAATTCATTATTGGTATAATGATTATAAAGCTATAGAATATGGTAGTGATATTACCATTAGTGATATTTATTTAACGTGGTTACACAAATATAATGCTGCACTTGAAAATCAAAAATGGAAGCATCCTGCAGAAACAGTTGATACTGTAAATGCAATGCAAGACAGCATCAATAGGCTTGATAGCATTAACAAAAGACGTATGAAAGAAGCATATTCTACAGGATTATAATGCAGTAGGATAATTGATTGAAGAATAAGGATCCATCTTAACGAAAAAACATGTATTTGCTATGAAGAAATTTGTATTATTAGTAGTCATTTCTTTTCTTTCAGTTTTGTGCCATGCCCAGCTACAATGTCAGTTTATTGTACATGAAGGCATGACATATATGGCTGTAACTAACCAAGTAAATTTCACATATTACTTTAATTGGAAAATATATAATCCATATAGTGGCCAAAATGCGAGTGGATTAATGCAATCAATTAAACCCCAAGAAACATTGTACTTTGGTCCTGAAACTTTGGAATGGATATGGGAAGATGGTGAGCATTTTGAGATAAATTATAATAGGCGCACATATGATTATGTTTATCACGATGCATCTTCTTCGAGGTATAATTCTGGTTCTAATAGGTATGATGATTATAATGGATATGGTTCTAATAATTATGAATCAAATACTAGATCATCAAGGTCAGCTCAAAGAAAGGAAAAGGTATGCCACATGTGTGGCGGTTCTGGGAAATGCTGCTCAATGAGTGCTAGTAGTGCTTCAATCAAATCTCATTGCAATGGGTCTGGAAAATGTGGATGGTGTAGTGGCAAAGGATGGGTTTATAGTGGCAGTGATGTGATAGAATGTGGTGTTTGTCGTGGCAAAAAAAAATGTACCAGTTGCTATGGAACAGGAGAATGTAAGTATTGTAATGGAAAGGGGACGCGATATAGATAACAAATTCACCTTTTAAATATCGATATTTTAATGATAGATACTAACATATCCGCCAGTCTTATCACAGCCAACGTGCTTGATAAGGTTGTGTCACCCCTATTTATTTTATGCTATTAGATATTTTATACTAACTTCTGCTCCATAGCCACACGCACCAGCGCTGCAGTATTCGGTACACCCAGTTTTAGTTTCAGGTACTTATAGTAAGAGTGTACTGTCTCGAAGCCTAAGCAGAGGCGATCGGCAATCATCTTGATGCTGTAGCCTTCTACGATGAGCTTCAGCACTTCGCGTTCACGTGGCGTGAGTTCCACCACATCCATCTGTGGATGCTCCTTCAGGATTGTAGCAACCTCAGCACAGAGATACTGTTCGCCTGTAACCACAGTTCTGATACCCTCCAGCAGCTCGTCCTTTCCGCATGTCTTTAGTACATAACCATCGGCACCGCATGACAAGGCGCGGTTGATGACGGCAGCTTCGGCATAAGTTGATAGCACTAGGATACGGACATCTGGATAACGGTCTTTCCAAGTCTCAACATAGTCAAGACTGTTTCCATCGGGCATACCTACATCGAGAATGAGAACGTCAATGTCATTGTTCTGTTCGAGCATGGCCTCACATTCTGCAATGTTGGCCGCATGAGCTAAGACCTCGAAACCTCCACTCTGTGTGAGCATAGTCTCCAGGCTCTGTGTGATGACTTTATGGTCGTCTGAAATCGCTATCTTTATCATATCGTCGACAAAGATAACAAGTTTTTTCGTCATAACCATTTTCTCACTTTCAAATACCCCCATTTGGGGGATGCGTTTTGCCTACTTATTGATGAATGATCCTGAGTTTATCGAGGGATTTCTATATTTATCTCGGTTCCAGACGAAGAACTGCAGATATTCATTCTTCCTTGCATCAGTTCTACTCGTTCACGGATATTTCGCAATCCCATGTTCTTCACCACACTTTCAGGATCAAATCCTTTGCCGTTATCCGCCACAATCACCGCGGCATATTCTTCATCCATCATCAGTTGTACCATGATGTGCGAAGCTTTTGCATGCTTCAGTGCATTGTTTACCAGTTCATGAGTCGCACAATATAGTACAACCTCCTGCTGCTCTGGCAATCGCAGATCCTGACCATGATGAGAGAAACTTACTATCGGATTCACCTTGCAGAAATCGCGTAATGCTGTAGCCAGACCTTTCTCCTTGAGCGAAGCTGGCATGAGGTGATGAGCCACACGACGCATCTCCTCGGTCGCCAACTTAGATAGACTTTGTATCTCCTCCTCGTTTGACTGCATCTGGATGGACGTCAGCAATCCTCCCAGTCGGTCATGCAAGTCGCGTCCCAGACGTGTTCGTTCGTCGGTCTCTCCTTGCAGTCGTGATTGCATATTGCTGATGCGACGGCGTTGTCTACTAGAATGAATGATGAAAATTACGATAAAAACAAGAACGGCAATCAGTCCCAGATAGAGCCAGTTCTGCAGCCTTGACATACGATGCCGCTGCTCCAGATCGCGCAGCTGAGCCTCTTTTTCGAGCGTCTCATAACGAACCTCCATTTCAGAGAGCGCCGACTGATACTTCGTCGTAGACTGCTCTTCCATGGTATCATGAAGCTTGTTAATATAGATTCTCGCTTCTGCGGCATTGCCTATTGAACCATAAGCTTCAGCCAGAGTCTTGTAGACGCCGACGTTATGCTGAGGATCCTGATCATTTGCCTCCAATGCCAGCTTTGCCCACTCAATGGCTTTCGCCCATTCTGTACGCTCCAGACAGAGTGTCGCCTGTTGAGCATAAGCATCGCTTAGATTGGTAGGATTAGCCTTGTCTTCTGCCAGTTTCAGACCTTCAGATAAATATTGCTGTGCAGTTGCCAAGTCTTGGAATCCTATCTGATAGATTCTTGAAAACAGCACATAACCATCCAGTAGACTATTCTGTTCATCTTCCTTGTGATCCTTGTAATATTCGATACTACGCTGTGCATAATCCAGCGCTATCTCATATTTCCCTGTATTGAGCGCTGTCATTGCCAATCCTGCATAAGGTCCACTGATCATCAGCGAATCCCCCGTATCCAGCGCTACATCCAGCGCGTCCTGATAATTTTCCTCAGCAGCCTCGATATTGCCTAATTCAAGATAAAGTTCACCTACATTATAATATAGAATGGATTCGCTCTCTTTCCAGCCATTGCGTTTGAAGATAGGCAACGCCTTCTGGTAATAGTCAAGTGCCAGATGTAGCTTACCTTGTATATTAAACAGATTGCCCAATGAACCATAAAGACGGGAGAAATTGTTATCCAGCTCGTCTTGATTATAGCGTTTATCTCCAACCATCTGTTCTGTAGCACGCAAAGCTCGGTCGAAACAGTGTTGCGCCGAGTCATAGTCGCACTGACCGTACGCGTGCAGACCGATCATCATCCATGCATCATATAAACCATTATAGAAATGATGCTTCTCAGATAACTCTATCTCCAATTTGGCATAATAGATAGACTTCTCTCTATTTGTCTGCTGATAACCAGATATCAGCGACCTATAGACACCAGACAATTCGTCCGGCTTAAGTCGCTGTATCTTTATCACTTGCTCTAGCGAATCTACTTTTCGATTGCGATAATCGCTGTATTCCGCATATAGTTTTATCGGAAGACTCGATAAGACAAGTAGGAGGGTATAGAGAGAAAGCGATCTCATTGTATAATGCTTTAATAGTCCTATATTGAGGTCTCTTTACTTGGCGTTCTTTACATACGTCTCCAGCCACTGATCCTGCTCCCAGAGGAGGTGGAGCATGTTCTCACGAGCTGAGAAGTGGTGGCTTTCGAGTGGGAGGACGACGTAACGGACGGTAGCCTTGTGTCCCTTAAGCGCTTGATAGAAACGCTCTGTCTGGATAGGGAAGGTACCTGAGTTGCTGTCGAGCTCGCCGTGTACGAGAAGGAGCGCGCCACTGAGTTTGTCGGCGTACTGGAATGGAGACATATTGTCATAGACCTCCTTAGCCTCCCAGTAGGTACGTGTCTCACTCTGGAAACCGAATGGCGTAAGCGTACGGTTATAAGCGCCACAACGTGCAATACCAGCCTTGAAGAGCTTGGTGTGAGTCATGAGGTTAGCGGTCATGAAAGCACCGTAAGAGTGACCACCGATACCGATACGAGCTGTATCGCCGACACCCATCTCGTGGATGACCTTGACGGCAGCCTCGGCGTCCATGACGAGCTGGTCGATGAAGTGATCGTTAGGCTCAGTGTCCTCGGTACCTACGATAGGCATCTCGACATTCTCCATGACACAATAGCCACGGGTCACCCAGAAGGCTGGGGTACGATAGGTGAGGACAGGGAAGGTGTACTGTGAGCCACGGACCTGAGCAGCATCAGCCGCTGAACGATACTCACGTGGATAAGCGAACATGAAGACTGGCAGACGACCATCGCGCTCCTTGTCATAACCTGCTGGCAGATAGACGGTAGCGGTGAGGTCGAGGCCATCGGCACGCTTATACTTGATCTTCTGTTTGGTCACGCCATCGAGCATAGGATAAGGATTGGCAAAAGCGGTGATCTGCTTCTCGCCTTTCTTGCCGATGGTGTAGAGGTGGAAGTTGGCTGTCTCGCTCTGTGACTCACGTGAGGTGATGAACTGTGGCACCTTAGCGTTGGCATGGATGCTCACAATGTGCTCATAATATGGAGCCTTGCACTGCCAGAGTACCTCGCTCTTCTTGGTAGGGATGGTGTAGCGGGTGAGCAATGGCATATCGCCTTCTGGCGAAGCTCCGTCGCTCTGCATGAGGAGCTGAGTGTGGTTCTTGGGTGCATAGACAACGTTACGTCCAAAGTCATTCTTGACGGTGACAGGACGGCCAGGATTAGCGTAGTTGTCGTCTGAACTCCAAGAGAAGATCTCCTTCAAAGCTTCACCACTGCATGGCTTGAAGCTTGAGATGGTGCTGAGGTGCTTGGTGCCAGAGCGCTGGTTGATGAGTGCAAACTGGTCGTCGCACCACTGGATGCCACCCATACGCATAGTAGTCTTGACGATCTCAGTCTTCTCGCCAGTAAATGGAGCGTCGAGCTGATAAGCCGCGTCGAGATACTCGAGGTTCTTGCCCTTAGGGTTACCGCCATCGAGCGCCTCCATCCAGTAGATAGAAGCGGCCTTGTCAGCACGCCAGGCGTGTCCGCGAGGATAAGGTGAAGTGGTGTCGCGGCCCATGGCATTGACTACCTGAGGAGTGTTGGCCAAGGTCTTGACGGTCTGTCCATCGAGGTTGATGATAGCGGTGGTCGATGGGAAGTTGTAGTAAGGTACCATATAAGAATATGGACGCTCTACGGTCTTGGTGAGCAGATACTGCTTGTCTGGCGAAGCTGAGACACTGCTGTAGATAGCTGGCTTGCCAATCTCCTTAGTACCCTCTGGAGTTACGACTACGAGCTGTGATGCAAAGTAGAAGTCAAAGAGCTGCTCGTCAGCCTCGTTCTTCAGGAGGTCCTGATAGGTACGGGCAGGAGCCGACTTGCCGAGGTTCTCCTGGATGACCGGAGTCTTAGGGGTCTGGTCAACGGCAGGAGCCAGGTGCTGACCCATCGGTACGGCCTGCATGACGAAGGAGTCCTTGCCTGTCCAGATGATACCCGAAGCGGTATTTGCTACACCATAGCTGGTCGATGACATCACCTGATGGAGACGATAGTCGGTGAGACGTGTTGCAGCGCCATCGGTCACTGAAGCCGAGTAGAGATAGATACCATCGTCCTCTCGCACACCGAGGAGGATATTCTGGTCGTCGTTATAGAACTCTGCACACCAGATGGTCTTGCCTGCTGGCAGGCCGGTGACAGAGAGCTCCTGACCGTTCTTCATGTTGACGAGCTTGGCTTCACTGAAACCTGGTCGGCGCGACTCGCTGTAAGTATCAGGATTGAATCGCACACCTGCCAGACGCAGCTCGGTCTGTGCCAGTTCGGCCAGGCTGATGAAGGTGTTGCGGGTCAGCTCGATGCGCATGGTGTAGTTGCCATCGAAAACAAGTGAAGGGGTAACCGGAGCAAGCGCCATGTCCTTGAGCACCTGCGCAGGTTCACGATAGCCGTTCTCCTCCACGGCCATGGCTGCAGGTGCAGCAGCGGCCAGGAACGCGGTGGCTACCATTGTTCTGAATAGACTTTTCATTGTGGTTGAATCTATGATTGTGGAAAATAGTAATTGCTTCTTGACGATGCACTCTTAATGAGCACGCTGCAAAGTTAATGATTTCTTCGCAAAATGTCAACTTTTAGGCCTGAAAACCGCCAAAAGCTACAAACTTATCGTCTCATAGTTATTTTTTTTTGTTATTTTTTTGACCTTATAAATATATAATGTATCTTTGCTGCACTATTATTTGCTTCGACCTTGACCATGATATAAAAACATTATCTATTACCGACTATATTATTCTCTAAACACAGCTTATATGAATTTTCTCGAAGAAAAAATCTTGCAGGATGGCGTCATTAAGGAAGGCAATATCCTTAAGGTCGACAGCTTTTTGAATCATCAGATTGACATTGACATCATGCGTCAGATGGCCTATGAGTTCAAGCGCCGTTTCCGCGATGTGCAGGTCAACAAAGTACTCACTATCGAGGCCAGTGGCATTGCCATCGCCACGCTTCTTGGCCACATGTACGATGTCCCTGTCGTCTTCGCGAAGAAGAGCCAGACTGCCAATAGTACCGATGACAAATACGTCTCTCAAGCTTACTCCTTCACCCATAAGAAGATGAACAATATCTTCATCTCCAAGCCTTATCTTTCTGCTACCGACAAGGTGCTCATCGTCGATGACTTCCTGGCCGATGGCGAGGCTGCACATGCGCTGATCGACCTGGTACATCAGGCTGGTGGCACCGTATCTGGCATTGGCATTGCCGTAGAGAAAGGCCAGCAGAAAGGTGGTGGCGAGCTCCGCGCCGAGGGTTACCGTCTGGAGTCATTGGCCATCGTGGAGTCGATGGACTGGCAGACACAGACCATCAAGTTCCGTGAGCAGCCAGAGAGACCTATGATCAATGCAAACTTACATTCATAAATAAATTTCACCGCTATGGAAACCAAGAACACCAACCTCTATCAGCTCGATGGCCGCGTACCTTTGCTTCAGGCCATCCCGTTCGGCCTGCAGCACGTGCTGGCCATGTTCGTCTCGAACATCACCCCAATCATCATCCTGGCCAATGTGGTCGGTCTTCCAGCCGAACTCAGTGCCAACCTGGTGCAGAACTGTATGATCATTGCCGGTATCGGCACCC
The DNA here is from genome assembly GCA_045639585.1 of Bacteroidales bacterium. Classification (GTDB taxonomy): domain Bacteria; phylum Bacteroidota; class Bacteroidia; order Bacteroidales; family UBA3663; genus Liminaster. The sequence goes on along the minus strand of JAZUDJ010000064.1, from coordinate 5,696 downwards.
TGGTTCAGCTCTATCCACTCTGGCGCGTCGGTTCACGCTTGCCTATCGTCATGGGTATCAGCTTCACCTTCCTGACTATCTCTATCGCCATTGCCACCTCACAGGGTATGGGTACGCTGATGGGAGCCGTCATCGTAGGCGGTATTGTCGAGGGTCTGTTGGGTCTCTTCCCTAATCAGTGGACCAAGCTCATCCCACACGTTGTAGCTGCTACCGTGGTTACTGCCATCGGTTTCTCGCTGCTTCCTATCGGTGCCAACAGTTTTGCTGGCGGTCAAGGTGCAGCAGACTTTGGCAGCGTCAACAACTGGATCGTGGGTACCATCACCCTGTTCACTTGTCTCATCACTCAGATCTTTGCCAAAGGCTTCCTTCGCGCGCTCTCAGTGTTGGTAGGCCTGATTGTAGGTTACATCGTGGCTCTCTGCATGGGCATGGTCGATTTCTCTGCACTCAACAACGTCGGAATCGTTGCTTTGCCAAAGTTCCTGCCATTCGCACCAGAGTTCAATCTCAATGCTATCCTGGCCGTTGTCTGCGTCTTCCTCGTCTCTGCTACAGAGACCATTGGCGACACCTCAGCTCTCTGTTCAAGCGCCTTAGGACGTGGTGTACACAAGAAGGAGATGGGTGCATCGGTAGCTTGTGACGGTTTCGTCAGCACCTTGGCAGGTCTCTTCGGCTGTACTCCTATCACCTCTTTCTCGCAGAATGTAGGTCTGGCAGCAATTTCTAAGGTCGTGAACCGCTTCGTCATTGCCACTGGTGCTTGTATCATGATTCTTGGCGGTTTGTTCCCTGCTGTAGGTACACTCCTCACTACCATCCCTCAGGCCGTGTTGGGTGGCTGTACCATCATGATGTTCGGTTCGATCATGTATGCTGGCTTCGGCATGCTGTCACGTTGTGGCTTCACTGATCGTAACATGATCATCGTGTCGCTCTCTCTGAGCGTCGGCCTTGGCTTCACACAGGCTGCAGGTATGTTCGATATCTTCCCAGACATCATCAAGACCGTCTTTGCAGAGAACTGTGTAGCTGTAGTCTTCCTGCTGGCAGTTATCCTGAACCTTGTGCTGCCAAAGGAAAAGAATGAAGTGGAAAAATGATAAATACCTGATTATATGGAATTCAAACCGCAAGAGGGTATTACAGATGCCCGACAGTTAGGATATGGTAAGTTTACCATCCTGGGTATTCAGCACCTGTTTGCTATGTTCGGCGCCACCATCCTGGTGCCAGCGCTCACAGGTCTTCCTGTATCTACTACGTTGCTTTTTGCAGGCTTGGGAACATTGGTCTTCCACTTGCTCTCTAAGCGCACCGTACCAGCTTTCCTTGGCTCCAGCTTCGCCTTCATCGGAGGCTACCTGTCAGTTAAGCAGATGGGTGTTGAGATGGGATTGAGCGAGACGCTGGCCTTAGGTTACGCCTGCATGGGTGTATTCTGCGCTGGCCTCTGCTACTTCATCATGGCTGCACTGATCAAAGGCTTCGGTACACAGAAAGTACTGAAGTTCTTTCCTCCAGTCGTGACCGGTCCGATGGTTATTGCCATTGGCCTCACGCTCTCAGGCTCAGCTATCACCAACTGCACGAGCAACTGGCTCCTGGCCATCACAGCCATCGTTGTAGTAATCTGTACCAGCATTTGGGGTAAGGGTATCATCAAGATCATCCCAATCCTGCTGGGTGTTGTGGCCTCGTATGTGCTGGCCGCAGTGATGGGAGAGGTCGACTTCTCAAGTCTCTCCGACGCCGCTTGGTTCGGACTTCCTTTCAGCCGTGAGACCTCTGTCCTTGCCGTGTTCGATGACGTAGACAGCACCTTGCTCCTCAGCAGCGTCATTGCTATCGTACCTATCGCCTTCGCCACCATCATGGAGCATATCGGCGATATGTGTGCCATCTCTTCGACGGTCGGTAAGGACTTCCTGGAGAAGCCGGGTCTCCATCGTACCTTGATGGGCGATGGCCTTGCTACCGCACTTGCCAGCCTCTTCGGCGCTCCTGCCAACACGACTTATGGTGAGAATACCGGTGTCCTCAACCTGACTCGTGTCTTCGATCCTGCCGTTATCCGCCTGGCCGCCTGCTTCAGCATTGCGCTTAGCTTCTGTCCTAAGTTCGCTTGTCTCATTGGCCTGATGCCAGCTGCGACCATCGGTGGCGTGAGTCTGATCCTCTACGGCATGATCTCTTCCGTCGGTGTCCGCAACCTCGTGGAGTCATCCGTCGACTTCTCAAGCTCGCGCAATGTCTTTGTCGCAGCCTTGATCCTCGTCCTCGCCATCGGTGTGAAGTACGGTGCTGGCGATAGCGTCGCTATTGGCAGCATCCACCTCTCAGGCTTGGCCATCGCAGCTCTTGTAGGTATTTTGCTCAATGCAGTACTTCCTCAGAAGTTGGGTATGAAGGTCAAGAGCTTCAACGGTAAGGAGAAGCACGATATCAAGGAAGAGATCTAAGGATTCATCCCTAAAATCCCCAATATCCCCAAAATCCCTAAAATCTCTTAATAAATCATGAAAGTAATCAATCTTAGCAAAAGCAACAGTATTCTCAATACCTTTTTGGCAGAGCTGCGCGATGTGAATGTACAGAGCGAGCGCATGCGATTCCGCCAGAACATCGTCCGCATCGGACATGTTGAGGCCTATGAGATCAGTAAGTTCCTTTCGTACAGCGAGAAGACCATCCAGACCCCTCTCGACAAGTGTGAGGTCAATACCTGTGACGACGAAATCGTTGTAGGTACCGTATTCCGCGCCGGCTTGCCATTGCATCAGAGCTTCCTCGACATCTTCGACAAGGCTGGCAACGCTTTTGTCTCAGCTTTCCGTTATTATAAGGATCGCGAGATGAATGAGGTAGGCATCAAGGTAGAGTATTGCGCTTCACCTGATCTCAATGGCAAGACGCTCATCCTCGTCGATCCGATGCTTGCTACCGGTGGCAGTCTCGAACTGGCATACGATGCACTGAAGATTAAGGGTACTCCTAAGCGTCTGGTCATGGCTTGTGTGATTGCTTCGCAGCGTGGCATTGACTATCTCAAGAAGGTCTTCCCTTCGGATGATGTCGTCCTTGTCTGTGGCGCCATCGATCCTATCCTCAATGAGCATAAGTACATCGTGCCAGGACTTGGCGATGCAGGCGACTTGATGTATGGTGATAAGATTTAACTCATAATTGATAATTAATAATTGATAATTAATAATTCAAAATTCATAAATATATGAAAAAACTATTTTTCCTTGCTACTATGCTCTTAGCAGGTTTGTCTGCTCAGGCTCAGAACGTCCAGTTGCATTATGACTTCGGTCGCAGTATTTATTCCGACGAAGAGGCAGGTCGTCAGAAGGTGACCGTTACCTTCGAGCAGTTCAAGGCCGATAACCTCGGTTCTTGGTTCTGGTTCATTGACCTCGACATGTATCATGATGGCATGAAGGGTGCTTACACCGAGATTTCTCGTGAGTTCAACGTCGGTCAGTCAGGCTTCGCTGCACACGTCGAGTATGATGGTGGTATGACTACCTTCAAGCCAGCAGGTAGCTCTCGTTTCCAGAACGCTGCACTCATTGGTCCTGCTTGGAATGGCCACAATGCAGACTTCTCAAAGACTTGGTCTATCCAGGCCCTTTATAAGCAGTATTTCAAGGGAGGAGGTTCTGACGCCTACGCTTCGGTACAGCTCACCGGTGTGTGGAGTGTTGGCTTTGCAGGTGGCAAGGGTACCTTCTCTGGCTTCATCGATTTCTGGCGCGGTGAGAAGTTCAATGGCCACGGACAGCTCGTTTGGCTCTCAGAGCCACAGCTCTGGTATAATGCTAACAGTCACTTCTCTATCGGTTCTGAGGTGGAGTTGAGCAACAACTTCATCTTCCCAGCATGCGATACAGACAAGACCTTCTACATTAACCCTACACTCGCTGTTAAATACGTATTCTAAATATGCTTCAGAAACTTTTCGGCTTCGATTCTTCGAAGATGACCCTTAAGAAGGAGATCATGGGTGGCATTACCACCTTCCTCACCATGGCCTATATCCTGGCTGTCAATCCAAGCATCCTGGGTGATGCAGGTATGGACTCTGGCGCCGTATTCACCGCCACCGTCCTGTCGACCGTCATTGCTACGCTGGTCATGGCTATCTATGCTAAGATGCCATTCGCATTGGCTCCTGGTATGGGTCTGAACGCCTTCTTTGCCTACACCATCGTCCTCACCATGGGTTACAGCTGGCAGTTCGCACTGACTGCAGTCTTCATCGAGGGTCTTATCTTTATTGCACTTACGCTGACCGGACTTCGCCAGAAGATTGTCGATTGTATGCCACTCCTGCTGCGCAATTCCATTTCTCCAGGTATTGGCCTTTTCATCGCCTTTATTGGCCTGAAGAACGCCGGTATTGTCTCTGCCAGTCCTTCCACTTTCGTGACTTTGGGCGACTTGCACGATCCTGCTGTACTCCTCGCTTGCTTTGGCATCATTCTTAGCGCCGTGCTGCTGATTCGTAAGGTGACAGGTGCTCTGCTCATCGGTATTCTGATCACTACGCTGGTAGGTATTCCAGTCGGTATTACTCATTTTACCTCGGTTGTAAGTACACCTCCAAGCCTGGCTCCAGTCTTCTGCCAGTTCGAGTGGAGCAGCATCCTCAGCCTTGATATGGCTGTGTGTGTGATGACTTTCCTCTTCATCGATATGTTCGATACCATCGGTACGCTCATCGGAGTCAGCAACCGTGCTGGTATGGTCGATGAGAATGGCAACATCCCACGATTGAAGGACGCTTTCATGGCCGACGCTATCGGTACGACCCTTGGTGCCGTGTTGGGTACTTCTACCGTCACCACCTACGTCGAGAGCGCTTCTGGTGTCAATGAAGGTGGTCGCAGTGGCTTGACTGCTTTGTCTACAGCCATCTGCTTTGCCTTGGCTTTGTTCCTGGCACCACTCTTCCTCGCTATTCCAGGCGAGGCCACTGCGCCAGCACTCGTCCTCGTAGGCGTCATGATGATGCACGACATCCGCAAGGTCGATTTCCAGAATTATATCACTGCCATCCCTTGCTTCGTCTGCATCGCCTTCATGCCATTGACCTATTCTATTTCCGATGGCATCCTGATGGGCCTGATTACCTGGGTAATACTCCACCTCTGCTGCGGTAAGGCGAAGGATCTGAATGCAGGAATGATTGTTTTGGCCATCCTGTTTATTCTGAAGTACGCTTTCCTCTAATATCGGTATCTTCCTAAAACAATAACGGACGTCGTGTAGTTACGGCGTCCGTTATTATTTGATATATCCAACATTACTTGCGTGGCGATGAAGCAATCTTTCTTTCCTCCTCCTTCTTCGATGAGAGCATGCCACAGGCGGCGTAGATATCTTCGCCACGAGAGGCTCGGATGGTCGCGGTGAGGCCGTGTTCGCAGAGGATTTCGCGAAACTTTTCCATCTGCTTGATATCGGAGGTCCGCAGCTCGACGTCAGGAATGGCGTGGAAGCGGATCAGGTTGACCTTACAGGGGAGTCCTTTGAGCAGAGAGAGCAAAGCGTGAGCGTGCTTGGCATCATCATTAAGACCACGGAAGACGATGTATTCGAAAGTCAGGTCACGCTGATGTGTCCAGTCATAGGTGCGGAGCAGGTCGAGTACCGTGGCGATAGGGTAGGCCTTCTGTACA